>SYAD01000126.1 GCA_005789005.1 Planctomycetia bacterium
CAGGGGTACTGAGTGCTTTGCAGGTTTTCGTTGAAAGACAAGCGTTTACATGCAATGGGTCATTCTCAATCAAACCGCACTTGCCCCGTGCCTTTTTCAATACGACCCATGACCCAAGGCTTCTCGCCTTGGCGCTTTAATTTTTTCATGGCGCCATCAACAAAGTCTGGCCGCACAATCACGCAATATCCAACGCCCCTGTTGAACACGCGCCACATTTCGGCTTCGTCCACGCCGCCCTTCTCTTGCAAGAAACGGAAAATGGGCGGCACGTTCCATGTCGTGCGATCAACCACGGCGTCAAATTTTTCGGGATAGGCGCGGCACAAATTGCCTTCAATGCCGGCGCCAGTAATGTGCGCCATGCCCGTGACTACGCGCTTTGTTTTGTAACTGCGCACAAGTTTGGTGATGGCTTTGGCGTAAATGCGCGTGGGCTCCAGCAAAATATCGCCTAGGGTTTTGTCGGTCGGGGCGGTGGCGGCGGTTGGAATATTTTCCTCCTCTTCCGCCGCATCATCAACTTGCTTCACGCGCTTCTTTTTATTTTTATCCGCAAGCACAGACAATTCCTGCGCGCATAATTCTGGATAGACCTTGTTCAAATCCAACTTGGCTTCTTTAATAATGCGCCGCACAAGCGCGTAGCCGTTGGAATGCACGCCGCTGGAACGCAAACCAATAATCACATCGCCCTTCTTCACGCGCTTGGGATCAATCGCGCGGTCCATGTCCACCACGCCCACGGCGAAACCGGCGATGTCAAAATCGCCAGGCTTATAAATGTCGGGCATCTCGGCGCACTCGCCGCCCATCAACGCGCAACCGGCAATCTCGCAACCAGCGGCGACGCCCTGAATAATCGTGGCGGTTTCCTGCGGACGAATTCTGCTGAGGCCCAGGTAATCAAGAAAGAACAACGGCTCCGCGCCTTGCACAATGAGATCGTTCACATTCATGGCCACGCAATCAATGCCGATGGAATCAAGCCGTCCCATTTCAACCGCAAGCACAACTTTGGTTCCAACTCCGTCGGTGCACGCCACAAGAACCGGGTCCTTGTAATTGCGCTTGAACATTTTCTCTTTGAAGTCCAGGCGAAACATGGCGGCAAAACTTCCGTAGGCGCCAAGCACGCGCGACGAATGCGTGCGCCTCAGCGCGGGCTTGATGAGATCAACCACGGCGTCGCCCGCGTCCATGTCCACGCCAGCTTGTGCGTAGGTGAGACCAGTCGAAATTTGCGATGCATGCGCGCTGGCCTGGCCCGCTGTTGAAGCATCGCTTGCCGCAACTTCATTGTTGTTTTTTGCCGCAAAGTCCATGCGCAGATGGTACTGACAGAATCACGCTATCTTTGCGCAATGAGCATTTTGATCGACGCAGCAACACGTGTGATTTGTCAAGGAATTACTGGATCCGCAGGCGCGACCCACACCAAGGGTTGCCTTGATTACGGAACCAAGATGGTTGGCGGCACCACGCCCGGCAAGGGCGGCACCAAGGACGCGAATGGTTTGCCCGTGTTCAACACTGTGGCGCATGCGGTGCGCGAGACCGGCGCCAACGGGACCATGATTTTTGTTCCGCCGCCATTTGCGGCCGACGCAATTCTTGAAGCGGCCGACGCGGGCATTGCGCTGATCTGTTGCATTACTGAAGGCGTGCCCGTGCAAGACATGGTGCGCACGCGCGCAGTGCTTGATGAAACGTATCCGCACATCACGCTGGTTGGTCCAAATTGTCCGGGCGTGATTACGCCTGGTCGCTTGAAGCCCGATGGCGGCGGTTATGAAGGCGGATGCAAAATTGGAATTATGCCGGGCTACATTCATTTGCACCGCGCCGATGCGAAACAGCGCAAGGCCGTTGGAATTATTAGTCGCTCTGGCACGCTGACCTATGAGGCGGTGTGGCAATGTTCGCGCATTGGAATTGGTCAGAGCACGTGCGTTGGTATTGGCGGCGATCCGGTGAAGGGTTTGAATTTTATCGAGACACTTTCCATGTTCAACTGCGATCAAGAGACCGAAGGCGTGATCATGATTGGCGAGATTGGCGGTCAAGATGAAATTGACGCGGCCGAATGGATTCGCGTGAACATGAAGAAGCCTGTGGCGGCGTTTATTGCTGGCCGCACGGCGCCAAAGGGCAAGCGCATGGGACATGCGGGCGCGATTATTGGCGGCGCCAACGACACGGCGCAGGCCAAGATGGACGCGCTGACCAAGTGCGGCGTACATGTTGCGCAAAGTCCCGCGGATTTGGGCAGCACCATGGCTAAGGCGCTTGGTTTGCAAGCCGTTCTAGTTTGATTGAATGTGAATCTGCTTCGCTGGCGTTACGGCGCGTGAACAAGTGATTTATTTCATATTTTTGCGTGATGCTTTGTAATTGATTCGTAATTTTTGCGGCGAATTGTTTTTTAGTAGTTCATGCTCATATGCTGTGAAGAACTGAAATGAAACATTTGCGAACCACAATTCTTTCCAGCCTGGCGCTTGCGTTGTGCATTGCGCTACCCGCCTTCGCGCGTGAAGAAACCAAAACTCTTTCGCGCATCGCC
>SYAD01000127.1 GCA_005789005.1 Planctomycetia bacterium
CAACGAAATAAGAATGCCAATCACAACCATGAGTTCGATGAGGGTGAATCCAGATGGGCGCGAAATCACACGGCAACGCGTGTGGCGCGGATTCAAAGGCTTGGATGAATTCGTTGAGGCACTCATGGCAAAGTCAAAACAGGTTGGTTCAGAGGCTGTGAAAAAATATTGTCATTCCAATCATTCACGCCGTCTTTGTTCACGTCCGACTGTGTGGTGGCCCACGGAGGCGCGCCAAGATTTTGGTCTGGTCCAGCCGAAACAAAAGTCCAGCGACGTCCACTGCACACGCCAAGATATTTCTCGTCATTGGTTCGGACTGTGCGATCGTTGCTGTCAATACCAATGCCCAAAGGATCCGCCGTGACAGGATTTCCTTTCACGGAACCAACTGTGCGATAGGCGCTGCGCATTTCGCGTTCGGTGGCTGGCCTGCCGCATGGAACTACGGCGATGCGTTTGCCCCAAGTGTCAACAAGATCAAGAACATATGGACTTGCAGTTGTTCCCAAACCAGTTCGTTTAAGAAAATCTGGATTCATCTTGCTAATAAATTCACGACTTCGGTCGTTGTTCATTAACAACTTCAACAGCTCAGGCATGATGTAGGCGGGTTGACCAACAGGCTGTTCTTTGATGTCATAGAAGTCAAGTTCTGGAGTGCTGTCTGTAGTGATGCGTGAAAACACCAACTCTTGCCCGCGGGAAAGTTCCAACTCACGGATGGCTTTGTCGAGCAACGTGAAAGTATCCTCCACTTGCTTGCGCTCACTTGTGGCCAGAATGCCGCCGCTGACTGCCAACACCAAGCTTGCCAGAATGGCGATGATGCCAATCACCACGAGCAGTTCAACCAACGTGAAGCCCGTGGGGATGCGCTTCAAGGACCGGTCTCCACAATGTTGTCGGCGTTCACATCAACATCGTTGTTTGGATTTTGGTAATCGAATACTGGCGATGCGGTTATGTCTATTCCAATGCGGCGGCCTCTCGCCAATTTTTTGTCGGGTCCGGAAGAAAGCAGCGCAAACTCCGCACTGCGCAAGCGTGGCGTGGCTGAGCGATCACCATTGAGATCGGCAAGCACATCCGTGGCGGCTTGCGCGGCCGGAACAAATTCGCTTTCAATTCCTTGGGTTGGACGCAGCGCGAAGAAATCACCCAGATCAAATTTGGTTCCATCTGTGGCTTGATCTGGCGTATTGGGCGTAAGGTTTACATATCCGCGGCGGTAATAACGAATGGGTTGGCCCCAATAATCCAAAATTACTTTTGGGTATTTATCAAAGTCGGGATCGCCATCGGTGACACGAACAATATCCTGAATTTTGCCAATGCCCGCGGGATCCTTGGGATCAATTTTCTTTCCTTTGTATCCACCTATGACCGAGGGATCTTTCAGTTCCAAATAGGGACCGAATATTTTGCCCTCTAGGTTTGGACGGCTTCGAAGAATGCATTTGGATGTGTCGTTGCCCGCACCAGAAACAGTTGTTGAAGACAACAACACTCGACTGGGTAGGGCTAAATTGCGCGAGAAGAAAAGTCCCTTAATTGTGGGGCTACCCAATTTGGCGCTTGTGTAATTTGCGGCCGCTCCAGTTGTGGCCGAAACATCGGTGGACATAATCGGCTGCAGCGCCGCACCCCACACTCCGTCCATTCCAGGCGAGCGAATGCCTGCGCGCGGAAGTTCTCTCTGACCTGCCAATGGATCAGCGGGCACAGTGTCTGGCAACTCGCCGCAAATTCCGTAGCCATCCGCGGATCGGTCGCCCGCGCCAATAAGATATTCAGCCAGCGAAGTGACGCTGTACCAATTTTGTAGCGCTGTCGCTTCTTGAGTGGTCCACTGAGAAACTTTTGTGTTTGTACTTCCAAGCAGCGGATTGATTGGAGGCGCCAACAGATCGCGCGCATATCCAGTTTGCGTGTTGGGTGTATTTGACGCGGTGGCTGGCCAACCAAGTTGACTGGCTGTGAGTTCAGTTGGATCTCCAAGCACCGGCGGGTAATAGCCGTGGTCGGATTTAAACCTTGCCAACGCCTGCGAAATGGAACTCAACAAGAACTGCGTGTTCATTTTCTGGGCGCGTTTCTGCGCCGCATTGATGCCCACAATCAACAAGCCAACCAGCATGGCGATCACGCCAATCACCACCAACAATTCCACCAATGTGAAGGCGTTTGGTCGTCGCGGTTGCTCATGTTTGTGAAAAAATGTGGCGCTTGATTTTTTCATGCGCTCACTTCTTTCCGCCGCCGCCAACCTTCTCGATCATTTCAACCAACGGCAAGAACAACGCCAACACGATGGTTCCAATGATTCCACCAAGCACGATCACCATGAACGGCTCCAGCAAGCTCAGCAAGCTTCCAACCGCAACGTCAACTTCTTCGTCATAGTTGTCGGCGATCTTGGTGAGCATGACATCCATGTCGCCGGTTTCCTCGCCCACGTCGATCATGTTCACCACCAAACTGTCCACCACTTTGCTGGCGCGCAAAGGAACGGCGAAACTTTCACCGTCGCGGATGGAATCATGCACGCTGTTCAAGGCGCGCTCGTACAACCAATTACCGCACGTGTCGCGCGTGATCAACACGGCCTCCAGAATGGGCACGCCAGCGCTGATCAATGTTCCAAGCGTTCGTGTGAAGCGAGCGATGGTGGTCTTGCGCACCAAATTTCCCACGCCCGGCATCTTCACAAACACAACATCAAAGAAGGCGCGGCCAAATTCCGTTTTGCGCACCAATTTATAGATAATAATGAATAAAAATGGCGACACCATGACCCACACCACGCCAGGAACGGCTTGATCCTTGCTGCTGGTTCCAGCGATCCAGTTGCTGGTGGAGATCAAGAACAAAGTCAACGCCGGCAATTTCACGTCGAAGTCGGCAAAGATGCTGACGAACTTTGGAATAACGAAATACATGATGCCCGTGACAATGGCCACGGCGATGGAGATAACGCAGGTTGGATAAATCATCGCGCCCTTGATGCGGCGCTTCAGGCGTTGACCTTTTTCCATGAAGTCCGCTAGGCGTTGCAAGATCACATCCAACACGCCGCCGATTTCACCGGCCGCGACCATTTTGCAATACAAGCGGTCAAACGCCTTTGGATGCTTTGCGAATGATTCGCTCAGCGTGGAACCACCTTCAACATCCTCACAAACCGCGCCCAAGATTTTTTTCATTTTACCGGGCTTCTGTTGTTGCTCAAGAATTTGCATGCTGCGAAGCAATGGCAGACCCGCGTCTTGCAAGGTGCTGAGTTGGCGCGTGAAGTTGGTCAAGATCTTCATGTTCACGCGGCCAGGCATGGAGAAGCCCATCCCCTTGCCTTTCTTTTTGGCAACCTTTAATTTTTCGGTTTTGCCCTTGACGGCTTTTTGCTCACGCACGCTGGTTGGAAACATGCCCTGCCCACGGAGCGACTTGATCACATCTTCGCTGGTGGCCGCATCCATGGTGCCTTTTTGGGCCTTGCCCGCCGCCGTCATTGCCTCGTATGCGTATGTTGCCATTTATTTTAAGCGCGCGCGCTTTCTCCTAAAGTGATTTTGTGGAGTAATTTGTATTGGATTAATCTTCGCCAAGCGTTTCGCGGACAACTTCTTCAATGGTGGTTTGACCGTCGTAAATTGCCAGCATTCCGCTTTCACGCAAGGTGCGCATACCGCGCTTGCGTGACTCCATCTTCAACACGGCGGTGCTGGCCTGGGTCATGATCAATTCTCGCAACGTGTCGTCCACGGTCATAATTTCGTACAGCGCAAGTCGACCGCGGTAGCCGGTGTTGGTGCATTTATCACAGCCCTTGCCACGGCAGAATGTTTGATTGGCAACATCTGAAAGCCGCATTGAAAGCTCCATCAATTGCTCTTCATTGGGCGCGTACGTTTCCTTGCAATGCACGCAGATGCGGCGCACAAGTCGCTGCGCAACAATGGCCTCAAGCGTTGCTGTAAGCAGGAAACTTTCCACGCCAAGATCCATCAATCGAAGAATGCTGCTGGGCGCGTCGTTGGTGTGCAACGTGCTGAACACCAAGTGGCCTGTCAAGCTTGCTTGAATGGCGATCTGCGCGGTTTCAAGATCACGGATTTCACCCACCAGAATGATGTCGGGGTCTTGACGCAAAAAACTTCGCAGCAATTTGGCGAATGTAAGTTCCTGATCGTGATTCACCTGGCATTGAATCAATCCCTCAATGTCATATTCAACGGGATCTTCAGCGGTGAGAATTTTTGTGTCGATGGTGTTGAGTTCGTTCAGCGCCGCGTACAAAGTGGTGGTTTTTCCGCTGCCGGTTGGGCCTGTCACGATCACGATTCCGTTGGGCTTGGTGATGAGTTCACGAACTTTTTCAAGATCGTCCTCGCGCAGACCAACGCGGTCCAAACTTAACTGCACATTTCCGCGATCCAAAATACGCATAACCACGCTTTCGCCAAACATGGTGGGCAGCACGGCCACGCGAAGATCAACGGGCGCGTTGTTCAAGTTCAATTCAATGCGACCGTCTTGAGGCAATCGTCGTTCGGCGATGTCCAACTTTGCCATAACTTTCACGCGGCTCACGATGGCCATGGCCAAGCCAGGCGGCGGCGATTGCATTTCATAAAGAACGCCGTCAATGCGGTAGCGCATTTTAAATTCATCTTCAAAGGGCTCCAAGTGAATATCACTGGCCTTGTTTTGGATGGCTTGCAACAAATAATGATTCAACAAATTGATCACATTGTTGTCGTTGGCGGCTTGCGCAAGAGTGGCAAGATCCACGCTATCGCCACGGCCTTCAAGAGCGGCGGCGGCGTCGCTTTGTGATGCGTCGGCAATAATGCTGGCGAGCGAGTCGTTGGATTGATAGTGCTTTTTAAGTATGGCCTCCACTTCCTCAGGCGCCGCCACAACTGCTGACACCTTTAGACCAAGAAGCATTCGAATATCGTCAACGGCTCTGAAACTTTCTGGCCCCTTCAGCGCGATCAAAACTTTTTTGGTTGTGGAGTCATATTCCAGCGGAACAATTTGGTAGCTGCGCGCGGACTCGGGCGGAATGCACTTTAAAACGTCCGCAGAGATCACTCGATCTTTCAGCGAAACAAATGGCATGCCGGCAATGCCCGCCAAAACAGTTTGGATA
>SYAD01000012.1 GCA_005789005.1 Planctomycetia bacterium
AGACATTGATGAGCTGGTGAAAGTCGGCGGTGAATTCAACATCAATCTGGTCATCAACATTCATCAGCAAATGGGCAAGAAGCGCGGCGACAAGCGCGTGGGACGTTGCCAGATTGTGTTTCATTGCACGCCAAAGTCCATGGCCAAGGCGCGCGCGTTGCGCAAGTCGCA
Source organism: Planctomycetia bacterium (assembly GCA_005789005.1). Classification (GTDB taxonomy): domain Bacteria; phylum Planctomycetota; class Phycisphaerae; order Phycisphaerales; family SM1A02; genus SYAC01. Next base: position 172 of record SYAD01000012.1, read on the forward strand.
AAAAGTGGTGGCGCTTGACAACGCAATCAACAATTCAACCGACGAGTGACCTCGACATGTTCGCGTGTTGCGGTCATGATGTGTGAATGCGACGATCCGTTGAAATTGTGGGTTGGGGTTTGTATTTAGCCAGTAGTTGGACGTGGTGCATTGGAATGTTTTTGCCCATTCTGCTGCTGCGTTGGTGGGGTTGGCCGGGTTTTGTCGCGTTCGCGGTTCCCAACATCCTGGGGTGCGTGGCGTTTGGATATGTATTCACACCAGAAACCAGCCGCCGATTCGTGGCGCGATATGCGCCAAGCATTCGCTGGTTCGCGTGGGTCACAATCGCTTTTCAATCTTGGTTTGGATCGTGGGCCGACCGTCGACTGGGTATGCAAGGATTGCTGGGCACGTCGGTGAATTGGGCAGACCTATGCCGACTCTTGCCACTTTTATTTTTAATGTTTCCAGGCACTGGGCGCTTCTGGATGATTGCAGGAACCGCCTGCACGATCGCAAGCTTCGCGCTGTTTGCCACAAATGGTTTGGGCGCGCTCAACGATCCGCCAGTGATTGGAAGTATGACTCCCATGTCGCTGGCATGGGCCGCGCCATTCATGGCGTTTGGATTTTTACTCTGCCCCGCGCTTGATCCAACATTCCACCGCGCTCTGCAACAAAGTCCAAGCCGTCATTCCTTCGCGGTGTTTGGCGTTGCCTTCGCGGCGCAACTTCTATTTGCTGCAAGCACATTTAACGCAGCCACTGGACTCGTGTCTTTGGCGTGGCCCATCGCGGCGCAAATTATTTTGCAAACCACCTTCACCATGTGCGCCATGGTTTCCGTGACCAGCCCCACTTCACTTCGCAGTTGGTCAACAGCGCCGGCGTGGATTCTGCGTTCCACGAGTCGAGCAAGTTTTATCAATTTCGCCAGTGTTTTAGCCTTGCCAGTGGTGGGCATGGCGCTGGGTCGATTCGTGCTTGATTTACTCACCGCCATCACCGTGGATGTTCCAGTGATGATGCCCGCAAGCGAACTGCTCGCGTCCGTTTCATCCGTGACTTCCGCCGGCGAAGCAACATACTTGCGCTGGCTTGGTTTTTACGGAATCATTTTTCCAGCGTGGCTGCTATTAAAATTGCGGCGGGTCCCCGCTTCAGTGGCGTGGCCGGCGATTTTTGTGGCGGCGGCAGCGGCCGAACGCGGCATGGTGGGGGCGAGAACTTCGTATTTGCTTGTGTCGTTGGGCGTGATTGTGATCGCGGCACTATGGCAAAGCGACAATTTTATGAAAGAGACTGAAATTGTAATTGAAGATGGTCGTTCCAACGCGTGAATGCGAATGTTCATTACATAGCCGCCGGGCCACGTGTAAGTGAGCGCTGCGAAGTGAGGTTGATTGCATGCGAGATGGATTTCATCAAAGGACTTTGAATGTTTGAAGATGCGCTCAAACCACTGCCTGAAAAAGCCTTCGACTATGTGGCCGCTGTTCATTTGCTCAATCGCGCGGGCTTTGGCGGCACGCCATCGCAGGCGCGCGCGCTTGCCGACATGGGATTGAACAAAGCCGTCGATCAGTTGGTGAAATACGAATCACAACCTGTCGAGCCGGTCAAGGCGGATCTTTTTGACAACAGCATCATGAGCCCGCTCACGGATGAACAGCGTGAAACTGTTCGCAAAGCCCGCCTAAACAATGACGAGGAGGTGTTGGCCGCGCTGCAACGCGAGCGCAACCGCAAACAAAGCGAGGATCGCAAGCAAATCGCCGAACTTCAAAAGTGGTGGATTAAGCGCATGATTGAGACCCCTCGGCCGCTCGAGGAAAAAATGACGCTGTTCTTTCATGGACATTTCGCCACGGGCTACCGCACCATTGAAGACAGCTTTCACATGTACCAGCAGAACCAACTTTTTCGAAAGTTCGCCACGGGCAACTTCGCGCAGTTGGCGCACCGGATCATTCGCGATCCAGCCATGATCAAATATTTGGACAACGATGAGAATCAAAAGTCCAAACCCAATGAAAACCTGGCGCGCGAACTGATGGAATTGTTCACGCTCGGCGAGGGTCGGGGCTATACCGAGGACGACATTAAAGCTGGCGCGCTGGCGCTCACCGGCTACACGTTTAAAGACGACACATTTTATTTCAACAACAACAACCATGACACCTCGACCAAGAACATCATGGGCAAGAGCGGCCAATTTGATGGCGATGGTTTTTTGGATGTCATTCTGGCGCGCAATGAGTGCGCTGAATTCATGGCTGGAAAGTTGTTCAGGTTTTTTGTCAACGACTTCTCTGGCGACATGTCCAAAGATCAGAAGGCGTTCATTCTGGCCATGGCCAACAAACTCCGCTCCAGCAAATATGAGCTGAAACCCCTGCTTGATGCGGTTTTTTCAAGCGCCTACTTCTATAGCGCGCAGAATCGTGGCGCCATCATCAAGAGTCCTATTCAACTGACAGTGCAAGCGGTGCGCAGTCTTCGCACTCCGGTGCGCGAACTCAGCGCCTTGGCAAGCGCCACCGATTTGATGGGACAAAATGTTTTCTTTCCGCCCAATGTCAAAGGTTGGGACGGCGGTCGCAGTTGGATCAACACCAGCACTTTGTTCATTCGCCAAAATGTGCTGGTGTATTTGCTCACTGGTCGCAAACCCGACATGTACGAATGGCAAGCCAGCGACATTCCATTTGACGCCACGCATTTGGTGGACCACTTGCGCCAACCCGATGGCAGCGTGGACATGGCGAGCGGCATTGAATATTTGCTGCGATTTAATTTGGCGCAATCCCCATCGCCATTGCGGCTTCAACAAGTCATGGCCTTCGCCAAAAGTCGCGGCGAGCGCCTGGACAATGATCGAATCATCGCCGTGCTTGCCTTGACCGCGGCCATGCCGGAGTACCAACTGTGTTAGCGCGATATTCTTTAGGAGCACATCAATGAGTGAACACAACATTCCATATTCACGCCGCTTGTTCATCCGCCATGGCGTGGCGTTGGCCAGCATGGCCACAACTATTCCACAATTCATACAAAATTCAGCCCTTGGAATGGTGGCGCAATTGGCAGGAAATCCTGGAGGCGCCGGACTTCCACAAGATCGCATTCTTGTTGTTGTGCAACTTGGCGGCGGAAATGACGGCCTAAACACCGTGATTCCTTTTGGAATGAACGAGTATTACAACGCTCGTCCAACCATTGGAATTCCCGCGCCAAGCGGCACGGCCAAGGGTCAGACTGGCGTCGCGTTGATGCTTGATCAACAACGCGGACTTGGATTGAATCCTTCGCTCAAGGGCTTGAAGGGTTTGTATGACGATGGAAAGCTTGCGGTGCTTCAAGGAGTTGGATATCCAAATCCAAATCGAAGCCATTTCACCAGCATGGATATTTGGCAAACCGCAACCACTGGCGCCAAGGGTAACGGCTGGATCGGCCGCTACTTTGACAACACGTGCAACGGCACGCCAATTCCAGAAGGCTCAATCAGCATCGGACGCACCGCTCCGCTGGCGCTGAATGGCCAAGTGCAAAAACCAATTTCATTTGAAAGCGCTGAACTATTTCGCTGGCTTGGAAAAGACCTGCACAAGAGTTTGGATGATCCATATCAACAGATCAACCGCGCCGGAATTTTGCCTGAAACCACACAGACAAGCCAGGCGGCATTTTTAATGCGCACAGCGCTTGACGCTCAACTGGGTAGCGATCGCATTCGCGCCGCGGTAGGCAAACTACCTCTGACAACATGGCCACAATCCGAAATCGCCAGTCAACTTCGCATTGTTTCCGCGCTTATTCGCGACGGAATGCCAACCCGCGTGTACTACGTTTCCCAAGGTGGCTACGACACGCATGGAGGCCAACTTGGAAGCCACGGCCGCGCGTTGCAACAAGTGGGCGACGCCTTGGCCGCGTTCCAAAAGGAATTGGTGGCGCAACACGCAGAGGACCGTGTGATCTCCATGGTGTTCAGCGAATTTGGCCGACGCGTGAAACAAAATGCCAGTGGCGGAACCGATCACGGAACCGCGGCGCCCATGTTTGTGATTGGATCCAAGGTGAAAGCCGGCGTGCACGGCGATCATCCAAGCCTCACGGACCTTGATCAAGGCGACTTGAAATTCAAGCAGGATTTCCGCGGCGTGTACGCCAACATTTTAGACGAGTGGCTCAAGGCGCCAAGCGCGAAAATTTTGGGCGGCACGTTCTCCAAAAGTTCCATCATCAAAGCGTGATCATTCTTCAAAACTCGGCGGATCAATTCCCTCGCCCTCGTCAATTTCAGGGATCTCGCCTTCGGGTAACGCCTTGAGAAACGCGCGGCCGTAATTCTTTTTTGCGATGCGAGAATCCAACACAACCACGCGCCCCGAATCTTGGCTCGAGCGAATCAAGCGCCCAAAACCCTGTCGAAACCGCAGAATTGCGCGAGGAAGTTGATCGTCGCGAAATGAATCGCCGCCCTCGCTAGCCAACTTTTCGCCGCGCGCCTTGGTGAGCGGCTTGTCGGGACTTTCAAATGGAAGCCGCGTGATGATCACGTTGCGCAAACCATCGCCGCGCACATCAACGCCCTGCCAAAAACTGCTGACTCCAAAAAGAACGCTGCGCAAATCCTCTTTGAATCGATCCAGCATGATGTTTCGCGGCATGCCGCGGTTCTGCACGAAGAATGGATGCCCGTCGCGCGCAAAATCAGATTCAACCACACGCGCCACGCGCTCCATGGTCGCCAAGCTGGTGAACAACACAAACGCGCCGCCATCGGTCTCGCGCACATGGCGCAAAATTCGATTGGCCAGCGCGGCCTCAAAATTCTGATCGGCTGGATCGGGCATCGTGGCGTCAATGATAAATTTTACTTGGCGAGCAAGATCAAACGGACTTCCAAGTTGCACGGTCTTTGCGTCATCGCAACCTAGGCGCCGCGACGCAAGCGAGAAGTCGTTCAAGCTGGTCGCCAGCGTGGCGCTAGTGAGTACCACGGAAATGTTCTTGGAGAAAAGTTGCTCGCGCAACAGCGGCGACACATCCACCGCGGCCGCTTGAAGCGACACCGCCGCGCGCGCGCTGCGTTTATTTTTCCGTCCGCCTTCAATCCAGTACACGCAACCAGGAATATTTTGCGCCACCAAAGATTGACTGGCCAGCGCGAACGCATCCGCGCGTTCGGCGAACGCATTCAGTTCAAATTGATCTGCTTCCTCAGCGGATTCCCGCAAAAAACGCAGCATTCCTGCCAAGTTTTTCATGGGCTCGCTCAACGAATCCACCACCGCGTTTGCGCCAATCACCCGCTGCTCGCCCGCGGACTCTGGATCGGACGATCCATTTTTTGACAAGTGCCAAAGATCGTTGAACAACCCCTCCGCGGCTTGCTCGCATAACTCCACGCAACGCACCGCCTGCTCGATGCGCTCCAAACCAGCCTTGGCCAAACGCAACTGTGGCAAGTAACCCTTGCCGCTGTTGGAAACCAGCGTGCGTAGAAAATGTTTCACGCCGCTCTCGGATAAACGCGAACCAAAATTTTCGCTCGCCACGGTTTCTATTTCATGCGCCTCGTCCAAGATGACATGCGTGTAGTCAGGAAGAAACCCACGCCCGCGCGATCGCATTGCCAAATCACTGAAGAACAACGCATGATTGCAAACCAAAATATCGGCGTTCTCCATGCGCCGTCGCGCCGACTGATAGAAACACTTGTCGTATGTTGGACAACGTTTGCCCATGCAATTGTGAGTGTCGCTTTGCACTTGCTCCCAAATTGTTTCTGGCCGAAGCACTGGCAGCGACGACAACGTTCCATCACGCGTCTCAGTGGCCCAATCTTCAACGGCGTGCAATAGATGGCGCTCTTCCTCGTCGGGAAAGAGCCGCTCTTGACGCTCGCTGGCCAAACGCAAGCGGCGCAAACTGACGTAATTTCCGCGGCCTTTGGCTAAAACCGCGCTGAACTCGTGGCTGGACGCGGCGCGCAACAACGGCAGATCTTTTTCAATCAACTGCTCCTGCAAGCTAATAGTGTTGGTTGAAATAATCACGCGCTCCTTGGCCTCCACCGCGCGGGCGATGGCAGGAATGAGATACGCGAAACTTTTTCCAACGCCCGTTCCCGCCTCCACCAAAAGTCGTCCGCGCTTGGCCAGCGCCTCCTCCACTAATTTAGCCATCTCCACTTGCTGAGGACGCATTTCAAAACCAACCAACCGCCGCGCCAGCGGGCCATCCTCACACAACATGGATTCAGCGTGCAATGTCATTGAAAATTTCTAGTCTTGTTGCAAATCAGCGTCATTGGGTTCCACAATTCCAAGCGGCTTGCGTGAAGGCAGACCTTGATCGCGCGGATACAACCGCGAAGTCTTGGCCAATTTCACAACCGCAACAATCGTTCCCGTTGGCGTGCGGGTGGTTGTGTCTACCTTAGCGTGCAATAATTCAAGGGCCCTTTGCGCCGCCTCTATTTCTTGCGGCGCACGCTCCCCTTTGATGGCAAGCAACACGCCGTCCACTTTCAACAGTGGAACCGCCAGCTCAATGATCGACGCCAATTGCCCAACCGCGCGGCACGTGACCGCGTCAAGGGCTTCGCGCTCCGGGCTGCGGAACGCGGAAGCGTCCTCTATGCGCGCCTGCATAACCGACACGTTTGACAAGCCAAGCAACTCAATGGCCTCTGACAGAAATCGAGCCTTTTTCCCAGTGCTTTCGATCAAAGTGAAGGACACATTGGGCATGGCGATGGCCAGTGGAATGCCAGGCAAGCCGCCGCCCGAACCAATGTCGGCAACATTTTTTGCGTCAAGGGCCGCAAGAAATGGCAGCAGCGAAAGACTGTCCGCGATGTGTTTCACCCAAGCCTCGGCAGGATCCTTGATGGCGGTCAAATTAAATTGCTGATTCACCAAGAGCAAGTGAGACAAAAATGTTCCCAACGTGTCCTCGTCGCCGTGATCCAGTTCGATCGATTGCGATTTCAACATCTCATAAAAAAGTGGCGGCGGAGCAGAGACCCTATTCAACGAACACCTCCTAGGCTTTCCAAGTTGCGTGGTTTGCGAAGTCCAAGTCCAAAAATAATTCCGGTGGCAAGCCAACCTGACACCATGCTTGAGCCGCCGTAACTCACAAACGGCAGAGTGATGCCGGTCACCGGAAAAACGCCCAGCGTCATTCCAGTGTTGATAGCGATTTGCGTGAACACGATTGCGGCAATACCCGTGGCGATGAGCCGCGAAAACGGGTCGCGGGCGCAGAGCGCGCAAATCACCGCGCCGCCGGCGTACAGAAGTCCCAAGCCCCACGTCCCAAGACCGCCAACAAATCCCCATCGACAACAAATTACAGCGAAGATCATGTCGTTGTGCTCCTCGGGCAGATGATTGTTGCGAACCAAAGCCTCGGCGTGATCGCGATCGTTGCCCCAAACTCCACCGGCGCCAACCAACGTCATGGCGCGGTCCGCTTGAAATCCAATATCACGCGCATAGCGATCATCCCCGCGAAACTGGGCAAAAAGCGCGTCAACGCGCTCGCGTTGATGCGGCCGCAAAATTGGATACGTGATAGGCGCGATCACCAATACGCTTAAAATAAGCGTGGCGATATGTTTTTTTCTTGCGCCCGCAACCAGCAGCATGGCGAGCACTGGTGGAATAAACAACATGGCCGTTCCTAGATCGGGCTCTATAAGTATCAGCAAAATGAGCGGCGCCGCGATAAAAAATGGCGCGAAAAATCCGCGCCAGCGTGCGATCGTTGGAGGCTGGCGCAGCCATCGCGCCAGCACCAACACCAACGCAAGCTTGGCGATCTCGCTTGGTTGAAATTCAAAAAATCCCAAATTAATCCAACGCCGCGCGCCGTTCTTTGGCCGCACCAACCAATCCGGTGTTCCTGGAATCAACACAAATATCAACAAGATAATGGAGACAACGTAGAGAGCCCACGCGCTTCGACTGAGAAACTTGTGGTCAGGCAAGCATGCTGCCGCGGCGGCGACCATGCCAATCAACGCGAAAAAAAATTGCCGCTTGGCCAAGCTGGGCTCGGTGATCGAAATTATGTAACTGCCAACTAAACTTAATCCCACCGCCGCCACCACCATGATCCAACCCGGATTGAACCCCGCAAGTCCAGCTGGACCAACCGCGCGACCGCCGGTGTAACCAAGTGGTGGGGAAACCGCGCTCATGCTGCTGCTCAACCTTCGCTCGCTTCTGGTTCGGGTGGTTGCGGATCCGAGGAGGGAGAAAATGTATCAGAATCGCTACTTTTATCAGGGTTTTTTAAGTTCACTGTTTCCTGCAAATATCCCTCGTCTAGCAACGCCTGCACAATTTGCTTGGCGATCGGACCCGCCGCCTTGCCGCCACTGCCACCGCGATCAACAAGCACCGCGATAGCGTACTTGGGCTTCTCGCCTTTTTCTCCCGCGAGACCCACGAACCAAGCGTGGTCAATTCCCTTCAACGAGCGATCCGATTTGCCATCGCCATTGTCGTCCAGTGGAAGCGGCGGCGCTTGGGCAGTTCCAGTTTTTCCGCGCACAGTGATGCCCGGAATTGAGATAATTGGTTCTTGCGTGCCATCACCATATTTAATGTGGTGACCGGTTCCATGCTTCTCCTGTACGGATTGCCTCAACCCTTCAAGCGCGCGGCGACACGCTTCGGCGGGCATGTCCAGAGTGCCTGTTCTACGATCGGGTGGCAACGCTGCAACATCGCTGATGATTCGAGCGTCACGAATTTCACCGCCGCGCGCGAGCGTTGCAAACGCATTTGCGGCTTGCAATGGCGTCCACGCGATCGGCCCTTGACCGATGCCCATGATGATGGGTGTGAACAAGTCGTGTCGCGATTCAATATTTAAAAGTTGCTCCTCATTTGGAATCATGCCGATGCTTTCGCCACCCGGCAAGCGCTGCGACGCGGGTAGCGGCCCTTGCAAACCAGTTCCCAATGTCATGCCAACGCCCAAACTTCGATAGCAATCCACAAGCGATCGCAAGCCATATTTGTGCGCCACTGTGTAGAAGAAAATGTTGCAAGAACGGCTGATTGCGTCCTCAACAGAGAGTGATCCACCCGTCTGTTCAGTGTGGTTGGTCATGCCATATTGCGGTCGGTAAATCCAACATCGCGCGCGATCCGTGTACTCGGAAAAATAATGTCCCTTGCATTCCACCGCGCCGGCGAGCGGAAATTTTCCTGCGCCAACCGCGCACACATACACCAACGGTTTCACAATCGAGCCTGGTGGATACACGCCCTCCGTGGCGCGGTTCACACCAGGCTGCAATCGGAAAACATCGCTTGGTGACATCCCCTGCGCGTCGGCCAAGGTGGGCCAACTTCCAAGCGCTAAGACGTCGCCACTTTCCACTTCAACAATCACCGCCGCGCTTGCCAATGGCGTTCCAAGCGGCAATCCACCCTCGCCACCATGATGCCACTCTTGAACTCTGGTCAAACCAAACTCTGGATTTAAAATCGCCTGCACGCGCGCCTGCAATTCAATGTCAATGGTCAACTTTAATTTTTTCCCATCCACGCGCTCCACTCGTTCACTCTCTCCGCTATCCAGGCGCAATTGAAGTTGACCACGCTTGCCCCGCAACCAATCCTCATACGCCGCTTCAAGTCCGCGCCCGCCAACAAGATCGGGACCGGGTCGATATCCGCCGGGATCAATTGTTCCATCGCTCCTGACAAACGGACGACGCGCCAAGTCCTCGGCCCAGGTCTCCTCGCGAATTGTTCCCAGCACGTGGTCAAAAACTCCACGCACATGAATGTTGGTATCACCAGCATTTTGTAGTGGTTTTGGCAGCGTTTTTCTACTCAAGCGAACGTCCGCGGATTCCCATGGCCGAACTCTTCGCGACGCGTCGATGACCTCGATCGAATCTGGAAACTCGTCGGCCACTTTGCGCATGGCGGACGCCGACTCATCTGAAACATCACGCGCCACCACGTGCGAAGTTTTTTGCTCGCGAATTGGCTCCGCGTGAAATGAGTCGCCTGGATCATGTCCCAACTTCGCGGCGAGCGCTTCGCGTTGCTTGCTCCATATTCCCTCGGCGCGCTTTTGCACTTGCGCGCGGATGGTCTCCATTTGCTCGTCGATTTGGGCGCGCGAAATCTTGCAGTGGAACGCAACTTGTTCAAGCAGTTCGTTGCGCGCTTCTTCCTCGCGCAAGAGACACAACTCCACGGTTGAATCACGTGCCTCGCGCGAAAGACGGCTCCACATGGAACGTCCATACAGTTTTCGAGCCGTGCGTTTGGCGCGATCTCGAACCCACGATCCATCCATCACTGAATAATCAAGCGCGACATCCCACGCCGGAATATCTTTGGCGATCACTCGTCCAAGACGATCCACAATGTCACCGCGCACCGTGGAAAGCCAAACAGTTCGGTCCAACCGTTGCTCGGCTTCTTGACGCAACTCCACGCCATCAACCACGGTCAATTGCCACAAGCGTGCGGCCAAACCAGTTGTGGCCAATAGCGCCAACGCTCCCAAGAAAATCAATCTCTTGCGTGCTCTTACGGTGGGACGATCATGCGACGACATGACCCAAGCGTAACGCCTCGGCGACAGGATTCGCCGCTACTATGTTCCCCCCTCTCGTGAAATTTTAAACCCAGGAGTTGCGATATGGAATGCGGCATAGTTGGATTACCAAATGTTGGCAAGAGCACGCTCTTCAA
>SYAD01000128.1 GCA_005789005.1 Planctomycetia bacterium
CATTTCGTGCTCGGCGAGTTCAATTTCCTTGCGGCCAAACGTTACGGTGGCTTCGCTCAGGTCCTTCACTTGAAATGGAACAGTGCTGTTGAGCGAAAGTCCGGTGTCCATGAAGGTGGTTGTGTTTACGGACGGTTTCGTTACTGGGTTTATCGCTGTGGCAGTCACGGGCAGGCTCCAAAAAGTGTTGAAAGACAAACAAAGAGTGCGGACTTCCGCATTCATCCGTTTATCCGGATACATGAACAGTCTACCCCATACTTGCGGTCAAGGCAACTTGCCCTTTGCAAGAATTCGCTACCTTAATACAGGCACCGATCCGCTTGATCTGTCTGGCATTCTCCAGGCCATCACGCCGAACGCCCCGCCGAGCACCGCATGGAACGAATCAAAGGCATCGCCGCTAGTCCCGGCATCGTGTGGGGAAAAGTTCTGCTTCTAGGTGAAGCTGAAACCCACGTTCCGCGTCGCATCATTTTAGAAAAAGAAATCACCGGGGAAATTGATCGCCTGCACAAGACGCTTGAGCATGCCTTGCGCGCATTGGCGCAACTTCGCCAGCACACCGAGCGCGAACTTGGCGCGGACGCCGCCAAGATTTTTGCTTTTCATGAAGGCATGCTGAAAGATCGATCGCTGATTGACCCGATTGAAAATTCCATCCGTGTGGCGCACGCCAATGTTGAAGCCGCGGTCACGGATCAATTTCAAAAACTCTCGCGGCAATTTCGCTCCATGGGCAATGAAATCTTCGCCGCCAAGGCCGACGACATTCTGGATTTGCAGCGGCGCGTTTTAGGTTTGCTTATGGGTGAGGAAGAAGACCGGCTTGAGCGGCTGAGTGAACCAACAATTATTGTTGCGCACGAACTCACGCCAAGCCAAGTGGCCGCGGTGCCGCGCAGCAAGGTGATTGCGTTCGTGACGGAGGCCGGCGGTCTGACTGGCCACACTTCAATTGTGTTCCGCGCCATGGGCGTTCCCGCCGTGGTGGGTTGCCTGAATATCGCCAAAAAGCTGCAGGATGGCGATGAAATCATTGTCGACGGCGACTCGGGCGAAATCGTTCTTAAACCCGACGCGCAAATTAAATCCGACTTTCAAAAGCGCGCCGAGCAAAGCGCGCGCGTGCGTTTGAAATTGGAGGAGACAGATTCACTTGAAGCCATCACCACCGACGGCGTGCGCATTCAACTGAACGGCAACATTGAATTTCCAGCAGAGGTGGAGAATGTGCTCAAGCATGGCGGCGACGGCGTGGGTTTGTACCGCACGGACTTTTTATTCCTGACCAGCGACACGCCGCCAGACGAAGAGGAGCAATTCGAGTCCTACAAAAACACAATCTTGATGTTGAAGGGACGGCCCTGCACTTTGCGCACGCTTGACCTTGGCGCCGACAAGATGACGCAAGAAATGTTGAGCGAGCCCGAGCGCAATCCGTTCTTGGGTCTGCGCAGCATTCGTTACAGCTTGCAACATCAGCCCATGTTCAAAACGCAACTGCGCGCCATTCTGCGCGCCAGCGCATTTGGTCCCGCGCGAATAATGTTTCCCCTTGTCAGCACGCTGATGGAATTGCGCCAAGCAAAGTTGATCGTGCGCGATGTCATGGAGGAGCTGGAAGAAGAAGGAATCGCCTTCGACCCGCAACCCAAAATTGGCATCATGATTGAGGTTCCCAGCGCCGCCCTGATGGCGCGAACCTTTGCCAGCGAGGTGGATTTCTTCTCGATCGGCACCAACGACTTGGTCCAATACACCTTGGCGGTCGACCGAGGCAACGAACGGGTGGCCAATCTATATACAGCGGCCAGTCCGGCGGTGCTGTATTTGGTGAAAAACACAATTCGCGCCGGCCGCTACGCCAACATTGAAACCAGCCTGTGCGGCGAGATCGCCGGCGACCCAGTTTTCACCATGTTGCTTATTGGCATGGGTTTGCGTACACTATCGCTTGTTCCAGGACAAATTCCGCTCATCAAAAGGGTGATTCGGTCAGTAAACCTTGAACTTTGCGAACGCCTCGCCCGAAAGGTCGGCTCGTTCGACTCAGAGCACCAGATTCAAACAAGTCTGCGCGACGAGTTACGAAAATTAGACCCCGCGAACTTCGGCGGCTGGGCTACGGCCTGAGCCACGCGGGACAACAGGAACTCGATTCTGCTTTGACTGCAGATGTCGCCCCCGAACAATTCGGTGAGGTGCGGCCCAAGCCAGTCTTCAGAATCAATGGCGGAACGCTCATGATGTGCGATCAAACCAATCTCAGTTACCCCGGGATATATCCCCGTTGCGGCTGTATTTTGGAAATCGCGCGCCACTAGCGCCCGCCACGAATCGCCGCATATTGCGGCAGGATTGACACGTGGTAGAACCTATCGACCCCAAAAACACACCGTCTGAGACCCCTTCGCACAATTTTTCCGCTAGTGATTCAACTGGCGAAACCAGTGGTCATGCCACTGATCATGCAAGCGAGCATGGCTCCGCGCCAACTTCGCAAACCGAGCACGCTTTGGAAACCGAGCACGCCGGCGACCACCTGCCAACTGGTCAAATCTGGACTCCATTTGAGGAGGCCACGCCACTTCCAAAGCGTCACGCATTGGTTGAGTCAGACGCGACTGATGATGCGAATGAAATCGAAACGACCGTAACGGACGACTCTGAAATCGGCGGCGATGACTCACTTGAAGAGATTGAAGAAGTTGAGGAGATTGAAGAATCCGATGACGTCACCGCGGAAGGCGACACGCTTGAAGAAGGCGCAGAAGTTGTTGAAGCCTCCGAGGCTGGCGACAATGTTCAAGGCACCACCCAAGATGTCACCGCCGATGGCGCGCCAGCAAAACCTGTTCGACGAGTTGTGAAGCGCCGTGAAGCGCCGAAAGCGCGCGACACCATTATGGTTGTGAATGAAGTTCCCGGCGACGAATGTCGCGTGGCCTTTGTGCGCGGCCGCCGTCTTGAGTCGTACTTCGCCGAGCGCGTGACCAGCGCCACGAATGTGGGCAACATTTACAAGGGCCGCGTCACCAATGTGGAGGCCGCAATTCAAGCCGCTTTCATTGATTTTGGTGAAGGTCAAAACGGATTCCTGCACATCAGTGATTTGCATCCAAAATATTTTCCAGGCGGCATCAAAGCCGAGAGCGTTGGCCACAAAATTCCACGCCACGATCGACCAGCCATTCAAGATTGCGTGAAGAAGGGTCAAGAGATCACCGTGCAAGTGATCAAGCAAGGCATTGGCACCAAGGGACCAACGCTCACCAGTTATGTCAGCGTGCCTGGCCGTTTGTTGGTGATGATGCCGGACATGGACAAGGTTGGCGTCAGCCGCAAGGTTGAGGACGAGCAACAGCGCCGCGAGATGCGCAAGATTTTGGACTCGCTTGAATTGCCCGAGGGCTTTGGATTTATTCTTCGCACCGCTGGCTTTGATCGCAGCCGCACCGAATTGCAACGTGACGCCGCGTACTTGCAACGCTTGTGGCAAGCCATGGCCAAGCGCATCAACTCTGTGGGCGCGCCCGCGGAGTTGTACACCGAAAGCGATATCTTGCTGCGCACCGTTCGCGAAATGGTTGACGAAACCATCAGCCACATTATTGTTGACAACGAGGCCGCGTGGCAACGCGTGACCGCCTTCCTTGAAGTGGTTTTCGCAAAAGACGCGCCAAAAGTGCTGTTTTATGATCGACCCGCGCCCATCTTCTCGGCGTTTGATCTGGATCGACAAATCGACGGCATTCATAGCCGCGAAGTTCCGCTGCCTTCAGGCGGCGCGCTTGTGCTTGATCAAACCGAAGCGCTTGTGGCCATCGACGTGAACAGCGGCAAGAGCCGTTCCGCGCGCGACAGCGAAACCAACGCCTACAACACCAACAAGGAAGCGGTTGAAGAAATTTGCCGCCAACTTCGTCTACGCGATTTAGGTGGACTGGTTGTGTGCGATCTCATCGACATGCGCATGCCGCGTCACCGACGCGATATCGAAATGCGCATCGCCGAACATTTGAAGAAGGACCGCGCGAAAACAACCGTGGCTCCGATCAGCGCGTTCGGCATGATTGAACTCACGCGTCAACGCATGCGTCCAAGCATTCGCAAGGCGCACTACATGGATTGTCCGCACTGCGCCGGCAGCGGTGAAGTGCGTCTTCCAGATTCAACCGCCGCCGATGGTCTGCGACAGATTCAACTTTTGTTGAGCTATCCGCAAATTCACCGCGTGGAAATGGTGTGCGGCGTGCGCGTGGCCAGCGTGATTCTTTCAACGCGCCGCCATCAATTGGTGGAGGTTGAACGCGATTCGGGCAAGCGCATTGATGTGCGAATTAGCGAGGCAATTGCGGGAGATCGCGTGGATTTGTACGCCTACGACGATCGCGGCGCGGATGTGGAAATTCCGCGCTTGTCGCATTTGTCGGCGCCGCGGCTTGAGGATCTTCCAACCGAGCCGCCTGAAATGGATGACACAGTTCAATCCGATTCAAGCAAAGAAGATAATTCACGCGGTCGTAATCGCGGCCGTAGTCGTGGTCGTCGACGGGTCTTGCCCGCCGACGCCACAGCCATGCTGATGAGCGGCGCCTTTGATGATCTTCCAGA
This sequence comes from Planctomycetia bacterium, assembly GCA_005789005.1. Taxonomy (GTDB): domain Bacteria; phylum Planctomycetota; class Phycisphaerae; order Phycisphaerales; family SM1A02; genus SYAC01. The sequence goes on from SYAD01000128.1 coordinate 4,618, forward strand.
AGTGGTTGACGATGAGCCCGCGGTGATTGATGAAGTGCGCGCGCAAGAACTTGAAGAAGGCGAAGAGCCTGGCGATGCGGACAACGATGCGCCGCGCGATGCAAACACCGAAGGTCGTTCACAACAGCGATTTGAACCACGCCGCGATCAACGCGGTCGAGGTGGTCGTGGTGATGGCCGAGGTCAAGATCGCGGTCGTGGCGGTCAAGGTGGTGGTCGCGGCCAAGGTCGCGGTCAAGATCGTCCGCAATCTTCTCAACCACAACGTTCTCCGTTGGCCTCCGCGGGTCGTCCAGATGGTTTGACACCAATTGAAGGCGAGCCTGTTGAAGGCGCGGCGCCGATTGATCCAAACAATCCAACTCCACAAGCCACGAATCCAGATGGAAGTCCGCGCCGTCGTCGCGGTCGCCGTGGCGGTCGTGGTCGTCGCGGTGGTCAGATGGATGGCGCGCCAAATCAAAATGGCGGCAATTCTTCGGCAAATACAGGTGAAAATATGGCTGGTCAATCAGATGATCAATCAGATTCTTCCGATGCCGCGGGAAGCAATGGCGAAGGCGCGAATAATTCCAACCAACCGCACGATCCCAACGCGCCGGTCGGTGATGGTCCGCGCGGACGCCGTCGCAGGCGCGGTCGCGGTGGTCAAGGTGGTGGTCGCGATCAAGGACCAAACCGCGAACCAATTATTTATCCCAATGCTTCGCAACGCGCCGCAGCGCAACAAGGTTTGAATCCACGATCCAATCCTGGTTCGTATTCCAATACGCCCGCGAGCGCTTCCGCAAGTTCACCAACACATTCCGCGCCAACCGCGCCAACAAATGTGTCGGGAAATGTTTCCGGCAATGTGTCTGGCAATTCTGCGGCGGCTCAACCCGCAAGTGATCCGCAAAAGAAAACTGGTTTCTTGCGAAGTCTGTACGGCGCCGCTCGACGTGGCCTTGCGCCAGGCGCCGCCAAAGATGCGCAACGGAAGGAGTAATTAGAAATGACAGCGGCTCGACCTGTGCAACGGTTGATCGTGCTTGGTTCGACGGGCTCCATTGGCGTGAGCACGCTCGAAGTTGTTTCACATTTTGCGGCCATGAAGTCCACTGTCAACGCGCCACTATTTGAAATTGTTGGACTGGCCGCGGGCAAAAACGCAGCCGCGCTTGCTCAGCAAGCGCGCGAATTTGGCGTAAAAAACCTTGCAATTCTAGATGCGCATGCGGCATCGCAACTTTCGGGTTTTCACAAAGTACACAGCGGTCCCGACGCCGCGTTGAAATTGGTGCAAGACATCGCGCGCCCCGGTGATATTGTGGTTGCCGCAATGGTTGGCTTCGCGGGCCTGGCCCCCACTTTGGCCGCCATTGAAATTGGATGCACCATTGCGCTTGCCAACAAAGAAACATTGGTCGCCGCCGGCGCGCTTATGACAGCAGCGGCCAAACTCGCTGGAGTGATATTGTTGCCAGTGGACAGCGAGCACAGTGGACTCGCTCAATGCTTGCGCGCGGGCGAGCAAAAAGAAATCACACGCGTTGTTCTTACGGCAAGCGGCGGTCCATTTCGCACTTGGAGCCGCGAGCACACTTTCAACGCCACTATTGAGCAGGCGCTGAATCACCCAACATGGAAGATGGGACCCAAGGTCACCATTGACAGCGCCACGCTTATGAACAAGGCGCTTGAAGTGATCGAAGCGCATTGGCTCTTTGATTTGCCAGCCAATCGCATTGACGCCATCGTGCATCCGCAAAGTATTGTGCACGCCATGATTGAATACGCCGACGGCAGCGTGATCGCGCAACTGTCTCCGCCAGACATGAAGTTGCCCATTCAAGCCGCGCTGTGCTGGCCAAATCGATTTCCTGGCGTGGCCAAAAAACTAGATTGGAACACGCTAAAAACACTTGATTTTCAGCAAATTGACCACGATCGATTTCCCGCCATTGACTTGGCCAAGCATGTGATTGAACACGGCGGTAGCGCCGGCGCCACTTTGAACGCGGCCAATGAAATTGCGGTCGAGGCGTTTATGAATCACCAGATTCGCTTTGGCGAAATCGCGGGCATTGTCAAGGACACTCTTCACGCGCTGCCCACGCATGCAATCACAACCCTGGGCGACGTGGAAGCCGCCGACAACAATGCCCGCCGCCACGCGCGCACTCTGATCACGCACAATAAAATTCATTCACCACAACCAGCGGTCACTCGACCTCTATAATTTTTCACTCGCCATAAATCGCCAAGAAAGACGGAATATTTACACAGTGGAACTTCTCAACAACACATCCAATATCGCGCTCATTGTGATTGGCTTTGGTCTTCTGATTGCCATTCATGAGTTTGGACATTTCATCGCGGCGCGTTGGGCGGGTATTCGCGTGGAATCATTCGCCGTGGGAATGGGTCCAACTGTCATTGCGTATCGACGCGGTCTTGGTCTTCGCTTTGGTAGCACCGCGCCGGACATCAAAACCCGCTACGGAGCTGAGCCTGAAAAAATTCCAACCGCCGAACTGCACGCCGACGGTGTTGGCGAAACCGAATATTCATTGCGCCTTCTTCCGATTGGGGGCTTTGTGCGCATGAAGGGTCAAGAAGACATGGACCCAACCGCCACCAGCAACGCCATTGACGGTTATGGCAGTAAACCCGTGTGGAAACGCATGATTGTGGTGAGCGCTGGCGTGATCTTCAACATCATCACGGCTGTGATTTTATTCGTGATCGCCTTCATGATTGGGGTTCGATTTGAAGCGCCGATGATTGGAGCGGTGCGCCCTGGTAGTCCCGCGGCGACCGCGCGCAATCTCAACGGCGAGCCCAACGGCCTTATGCCCGGCGACCAAATTGATTCAATCAACGGTGAATCTATGAACACGTTCGCCGACATTCAAATTGGCGCGGCCATGAGCCACCCAGCTGAACCGTTGATTCTTAAAGTGACGCGCGCTGGCGCGCCCACTCCATTGCAATTTGAAGTTGCGCCCATCAAAGACGCCACAAGTGGTCTGCGCTCATTTGGCGTAACACCTGCCCGAAGCGGCTTGCTTGCTGATGAAAAAGATGTCGCGCCGTTGATTGACAGCATGTTGACCAGAGTTGGCTTAAGCGCGGCCGGCGTGAAACCTGGTTCCTTGCTGACCGCGGTCAATGGCGTTGCAACTGCGAACGCGGAGACGCTGGATCTTGCGTTTAAACAATCAAAGGGAAAATCAGTTTTAACAACTTGGTCACTGGCACCAAACTCCGCACCCTCCACGCTCCCCAACTTATCAAGCGCGCCTGAGACACCCGCCGTGGTTGTCACCGCCGCGCTTGTGCCCGATCCACAATTCGAACCACTTTTTGCGCAAGATTCAATGGCAGCGGGCGAATACGACCTTGGCTTGATCGGCTTTTCGCCTTTAGTGCGCATTGAATCTGTGCCAAAAAACAGCCAAAACCAAGGTGTTTTACAGGCTGGCGACATTGTCCTTGCCATTGAGGATCGAAGCGGCCCACGACTTGGCGAATTCCGGTCGTTGATTCAAACCTACGCCAACCGCGCCGTGCAACTGCAAATTTTACGCGCTGGCGAAATCATTTCACTCAAAGCCCAAGTGGATCGACAAGGCCGCCTCGCTGTGATGGTGGGTTCCGCTTGGAACCTGCTTGTGAGCGCGCGCGTGGTTGATCGCGTGCTGGAAAATCCGACTGACTCCAAAGCCACGCAAACCATCGCCACGCCAATCGCGCCGCTGGAACTTCGGCCCCTGACAAAAATAATTTCCATCAACAACATCACGCTCACGGATTGGGCATCCATGCGCGACGCGTTGTGGGTCACCACCGCCGACGCGTTTGGAAAGGACACATCGGCCACGCTCAATATTTCCTTTCAAAATATTCAACCAAACTCCCCGGTGAAATCCGCCATGATCACTATTGGCGCCAAAGAAATCAAAGACATTCAAAAACTAGGTTGGTCCAATCCACTGCCCAGCGAATTGTTCGAGCCGCAAATGATCACTCGCAGCGCGCACGGTAATCCAATCTTGGCGGCCACCATGGGGTTCACCGAAACAAAGAAGCTCACCGTACTCACTTGGCTCACTCTTGATCGCCTCGCCCGCGGCACGGTGGGCGTGGAGCAACTGCGCGGCCCCGTTGGAATTGTGCAAGTTGGAACTCGCGTTGCCGACCGCGGAATGACTTATTTATTGTTCTTTTTAGCCATGATCAGCGTGAATTTAGCCGTGCTCAATTTTCTGCCCCTGCCCATTGTTGACGGCGGATTATTTCTCTTTCTACTTTATGAAGGCTGCTTTCGCCGCCCACCAAGCGTGCGCTTTCAGAACGCGGCGACATTGGTTGGGCTTGCCTTCCTTGGAAGTTTGTTTGTGGTCACCTTTTATAACGATGTGGTTCGTCTCTTCACTGGCGGATAAATTTTCCCGCCTTCACACTGGAGCAAAAAATAAATGGTCACACTTATCACCGGCGCTGGTTCAGGAATTGGTCGCGCATGCGCCGTGATGTTGTCGCAGCGCAAGCACCAACTGGTTCTAGTGGGCCGCAGTGAAAATAAACTCGCCGACGCCGCCGATGAAATTCGCGCCACTGGATCTGGCGACGTCATGATTGCCCGCGCCGATGTTTCAGACCCTGAGCAAGCCAAGTCCGTCATTGATCAAACCATCGAGCGCTTTGGCCGCATTGACAATCTTCTGAACATCGCTGGCATCGCGCCAAGCGTGCCCATTGACAAGACCACCAAAGATTTATTCACCGAGGTGTTCGCCACCAACATATTTGGCGCCGGCTATCTCATCGCCGCATGTTGGCCGCATTTTCGCGCCCAAAAAGGCGGCTGCATTGTGAATGTTGGAACGCTGGGATCGTCCGATCCATTCCCAGGATTTTTTGTGTACGCCGCCAGCAAATCCGCGCTTGATTCGCTTACCCGCAGCGCCGCCCGCGAAGGCCGCGCCTTGGGCGTGCGCGCTTTCAGCGTGAATTTAGGCTGTGTTGAAACTGCCCTTCTGCGCTCCAACTTCAACGAAAAAATGGTTCCGCCGCACAAAACCATTTCCGCGGAAAGCGTGGCCGCCACAATTACCGACTGCGTTGAAGGCAAGCGCGCCGATGACCAAGGCAAAATAATTTTAATGCCCAGCCCGTAAGCCACGCGCCGCCGCTTATATCTCAAACTGCAACCAACTCACTCAACCCGCCAACACATTCAAGCAGGCAAGCAGAAAATCACCGCCGCCGTCCCGCGTCGCGGTCCATGTCGCGCTTCATTTCCTTGTCTCGAATGGCGGCGCGCTTGTCTGCCTTCTTGCGGCCAACGGCCACGCCCACCAGCAATTTGGCCACGCCATTTTTAAAATACACTTTCAAAGGAACCAAAGAAGATCCCTTGGCCTGCATGGCAAAAGCCAATTTTTTAATCTCAGTCTTATGCGCCAATAACCGTCGCGTCCGTAGCGGCAAATGCTGCCGATCCTTGCCCGCCGGCGGATATTCCGCCACATGAACCCCATGCAATTCCAATTGAGGGGGGGCCGCCCGAGCCATCACCCACCCCTCGGCAAGACTTATCTGACCTTTGCGAATGCTCTTGACCTCGGACCCACGGAGCACCATGCCGCATTCAAAGGTTTCGCCAATCACAAAATCGTGGCGCGCCTTGCGGTTCTCAATCTCTGGCTCGTGTGTGTCTTTTGTCAATTTTTGCCTGCAATTTGCATGGTTCTTACCAATCACCCTGGCAAGAAAATGCGCCTATCCATCTTCAAAATACAAATTGAATCACATCACAGACTACTTGCAGTTGCCGGTAGCCAAAGTGGCTCAAACAATCATTACCGGATTTTTACAATAAATTCAAAATATGAGGAATTTCTCTTGCCCCAAGCATGAGTAGGTGGCATTAATAGAATCAATCTTGGGGTATGTTGCAAACGTAAAGGTACTATTAATCAATATTCATTGTCCCCACTTAAAGACCCCGACAAAGAAAGTTTATGAAAATGTCTCACAATCGTATCTCTATCGTTAGCGCAACTGTCCTGCTTCTTGCCAGCGCCGTATTTGCGGCTGGCACCAACAAGCAAGGCATCAAGGCCAATGTACCTGGAACAAAGTTGGGCGCAATTGGTACGACCAACTCATCCACAACTTCCACAAATCCGCAAGACACCGAAACCATCCAAGCCCGATTCGCGCGGCTCTTTCCTGGCGGCGGCTTGCTTGACATTCAAGGCTCGCTTCGCCGCGTGTATGGAACCACATTCTCAACTGGCGATTCTCCCAGCAACAGCGTTGATAAATTCATGCGTCAATGGTCCATGTTGTGGAAGGTTCCCTACTCCCAACTAGAAAAAGTCGGTCCATTTGACGATGGCGCGCACACACTGCCGTTGGTTGCCGATGACGATGGAGAGAACACAAAGTTCACCGCCGCATATTTCCGCCAACAAGCAAGCGGCATTCCAGTGTTCCGCGCCTACGGTTGGGGTCTTGTTCGCAATGAAGATAATTTCCCAATGGTTCTCGCCGGCGCAACGCTGCGCAACATTGGCGACATTGAAACCAGAATTGCTGGTCAAGACTTGGATTCATCTTCCATAAACTTGGGCTTGGCGGCCAACCAAGTGCTTGGACAATTCTCGGAAGCGCCTGACATTACCTCGCCGCGCTACGTGATTTGGGCGGGCATTGATGAAGACGTGCGCGCCTCGCAACTTGCGGTTGAATTTAAAATTACTAGCGGCGAAGGCACTGAGAATTATCAGAAGGTCTTGTTTGTCACGGACGCCGCCACTGGCGACGTTCTTTATCGTGAAAGCATGATTTATCACGGAAGCGTGAATGTGAAGGTGCTTGAATACGTCACCAATGATTTCAAAGCCGACACCTGCGGAGTGGAAGCCACCCGATCCATGCCATACGCCAAAGTTGTTATTGCCGGAGTAACTTATTACACGGACGTCAACGGCTCTTTGACGTATCCCTACACGGGAACTGGTTCGGTCACCATTGCCCCAACCATGGCTGGAAAGCATTTCACCATAACGCCCGGTTCTGGAACGCTTAATACAGTCCCTTCTCAAACCGTGGCCGATGGCGCCACGGCGACATTCGTGTTTAACTCTGGCGCGGCCAATGGGGCAATTACAACTGCCCAAACCAACGTCTATGAAATGGCCAACAAAACCAGAGATATGATTTTAGTAGCTTCTCCAAGCTATCCATCCATTGCAACACAAACAGCTTTCACTTGCCGACCTAACTTGGGTGGAACATGCAACGCCTATTACGACGGCAGCAGCATTAATTTCTATGTGGCCGGTGGCGGTTGCGCCAATACTGGCTTTGGCGATGTGGTATGCCATGAATTTGGTCACCATGCTGTATCTAAAGCAGGCAGCGGTCAAAATGAATACGGCGAAGGACAATCCGACGTTGTAGGCGTCATGATCACTGACTCGCCAGTTCTTGGCTACGGCTTCTCAACGTGCTCCACAGGTATTCGCACTGCACTCAATAACTGCGCTTATTCAGCGACTGGTTGCTCTAGTTGCGGATCCGCAATCCATAGTTGCGGTCAATTACTTTCCGGCTGTGTTTGGGACTTGCGTAACTCCTTTATAGGAACATATCCAAGCGACTACCGCACGCGCCTGGCCAAGTTGTGCATCAATTCTATGCCTCTGCATGCGGGTTCCTCCACCATTCAGAATGACATCACTTTGGATTACCTCACACTGAATGACAATGACGCATA
>SYAD01000129.1 GCA_005789005.1 Planctomycetia bacterium
GCGGTAAGAGCGCACCGCTTGTTTGGTGACAAACAAGGCACGGAAAACCCCACCGCGTGCAAGCGCAAGCAGTCCTTGTTGGGAAACCAACTCCCGTTGTTCGCGGGCAGGACGGGTCGCGTGCTTCGAGGCCAACGGCAACGTTGGTCCAGAGAGAAATGATCACTACCAGCGAAAGCTGGAACAAAATCCGGCTTATTTCCAAATTTCAGCGACGGCGGGTCTTCGGACCCGCCGTGTCATTTTTATGATTGTCCAATATGAATATTTACTCCAATAAATCGCCATGCGGAAAAATAAAAGAAAAGTCTTGAAATTGGAGATTGAATCTGCGACAATGGCAAACCTATGCAAAAGAACTCGATGAAACGTGAAATTCCTGAAACACCCACCAATAAGACCAATGGGCTGCAGTCCTATGTGATGTTGGTGTATCGCAAGGCCGTGCATCCGGAATTCTTTGGCATTGAAGGGCGCCGCCGCATCGTGCATCCAGATTATGAATTTGAGGGCTGGATCTTCAAAGGCGGCCACGCTGGGCGCTTTCAATTTGCAAATATGTGCGTGTGTGAAGTGGTGGTGGAGGGTGGAGGCAATCTGCCCGATCGCGGTCTCTTGGCCAATCTTCCTTGCGCCGGTGAGCGCGACCACACCGAGGTCATGAGCGACAGTTTGACCTACATGACCACCATTCAAACCGAGACTTTGTCGGAGCATCTGTACAGCGGAACGCACCGCGAAATGTTGGCGCACATTCGCGACTCCAATTCCTTGCACAGCATTTGGACCGACTCCAAGGGTCGTCAGAATTTGTCTTTGATTGACATGCAACGCTATCGCAACGAAGTGCACATACAAGGCTTTCATTTGCGCAGCGACACAGGAATGGTTCTTCGCACGCAGTCCATGTTCAAAATGGGTGGCGAGCATGCGCCGTCGCCCAAGGTTGGCAAGACAAGCAAGAACAAGCCAGCGTAAGCACACCCTTGCGCCGGTGCACTAGCATCCGCGCATGGACATGCAACATGCCGGTGAACTTGCCGGACTTGCCACGAGCGCGTTGTGGGTTGTTTCAAGTTTGGCGTTCGCCGCGGCGGGGCGCAAGATTGGCGCCACGCAACTTAATTTGTTGCGCAGTCTTTTGGCCTGCGTCATCTTGCTGGGATTGCAGTGGTATTTCAATGGCAATCCGTGGCCGAATATCGCCGCCAATCCAACTTGGTTTCTTGCCATCAGTGGATTGCTTGGCTTGGCCATTGGAGATCAATTTCTTTTCGCGGGATATGTGCTGGTTGGACCACGCACCACCACATTGTTAATGACGCTCGCGCCCGCCACCGCGGCCATTTTATCTTGGATCGTGTTTGGACAATCAATGTCTTGGCAAGCGATTCTGGGAATGGCAATCACGCTGGTCGGCGTGTTGTGGGTCGCGGCGGAATCTCCGCATGCGGCGAGTACGATTCGGCCAAGTCAACAACGCAAAGGCGTTTTGCTTGGCGTTGGCGCCGCGGTGTGTCAGGGAATTGGAATGGTCCTTGCCAGCAACGCCTTGCGCGGCGATGTAGATGCGATGTCCGCGCAGACTGTGCGCATGAGCGCGGGCACGGCTGGAATCATTGTCATCGCGCTTGTGGTCAGCCGCATGCGTCAATCCAAGCCAATCAGTACCGCATCCACGCCTTTGGATGTAGGCAACCAATTACAAACTAATGTGCAACCAGCCATCATCGCGCTTGCGCCAACGCGGCGTTTGATCAATCAACCCGTCATCGTCGCGATTGTCATCGGAACATTGACCGGTCCAATTCTTGGCGTATGGTGCTCTCTGCTCGCGCTGCAAAAATTGGACGTGGGAATTGCCACCACGCTTATGTCGCTCGTCCCCGTGATGATTCTGCCATTCTCTAAATGGATCGAGGGAAGATGGCCCACGCCGCGCGCCATCTTGGGCGCAATCATCGCGGTTGTGGGCGTGGTGATTTTGGCCACCGCGGCGCAGGCATGAATCAACGAAGCGATCCCATACGATCCGTTTACATTCACGTAAGTTGTGTCGACAGGTCTGCTACGTTTGCACGCATAGAAACATGAGTCCATCCCTGAATTCCAAACTTCGTTCGCTCATCCTTGCGGATCAATCCATGGGCTTGAACATGTCGCCCAAAGTCGAGCGCCCATCCGCCGCCGATTTTTTTGCGCCTGAGCCTGAGTCCGCGACTCCCATTGCAAACAATGTGATTGAAACCCCGCGTGTTGCCCATGCATCATTCGTTGCGCCAACGGTCGCGTTTGTGGGTGGCGCGGCCACTCAAGACGCCAAAGGAATCGCATGCTCATCCACCATGCAATGGGGATTCTCGCGCGCTTTGCCAATATCAATGCAAGAGCGGCGCGAGGCTTTGCTTGAAATTCAATCGCGCCATGACGCGACTTGCGCGTTGTGTCAAAAAAATAAATCCAACATCGTCGCTGGCCAAGGCAATCCCATGGCTGAATTATTTTTAATCGCGGAGGCGCCCGGCGAAAATGAGCAATTGTCCGCCCAGCCATTCGCTGGAAAATCTGGCGACAAGTTGAATGAGATGCTCAACGCCATGGGCTTGAAGCGTGAAAGTATTTTCATGTCCTACGTGTTGAAAAGTCGTCCCCCAAATGATCGCCCACCCACTCAATTGGAAGTGGATCAATGCGGTCCTTATTTGCTTGAACAATTGTTGGTAATTCGGCCCAAAGTGATCGTGTCATTTGGTGGGCCGGCCAGCAAACTTATTCTTGCGGTGGATGAGGGAATCACGCTGCTTCGCGGCAAATGGGCCACTTGGAGTCCGCCAAAAAATGTGAATGTCGCGCCAATTATGGTGATGCCAACCTTCCATCCCGCCTACGTACTCCGCAATTACACGCAGGAAACCCGCTCCCAAGTCTGGTCCGATTTGCAAATGGCCATGTCCAAATTGACTCCGCCAATTAAAATGTGAAAAAATCCAAGAATAATGAAACGAAATCGTGACTTTGTGCGAAATGGGATCCACAGGGTGAAGGGAATTGATGCATCGCAGCAGGTCTTCACCCGCTGCCTAAATGAGCCCCCACGAGGAGCCCGTTGCGGCGAATAGCTGCGGCGGGCTCTTTAAAATTCTAAACTTATTCGCGAGCGTGCTTATTCTGAAAAGGCGATCGCCGCCGAACTGACCATGGACATTCCGTTTGGATCGCGCACTTGTTGATAATCAATCAAGTCCACGTTGGCGGGGCGCAAAATTTTCTGCGCCGCAAGCATGTTGCCAACGCTGCACCAGCGCGTTCTATTTTGATCCTTGATGAACAGTCCTTCAAAGCCGGCGATGTCTTTTTTGCAAAACGCGGCCAAGCGCTCGCGATCAATTTTCTCAACTTGATTCGCGCTCTCGTCGTTGATGGTTCCGGGATCACCAAACTGCTGGCCCACATGGCTCAGGTCGCTGCTGGCGATCAACAATGTGCGTCCACCAAGTTCGGCAAGCGCGGTGCGAACCGCGTCCACAAATTGCTCGGTGGTGGCGCGAGCGTCGTCGTCGGCAACTGGTGGAACAAGCGGATTTGGAATCAGCGCGGCAAGCATTGGAACATCGCCGTAAAAATGTTGAATCCACGGAATATGCATTTGCACCGAGTGCTCGCCAAGATGGTCGATTTGATCCGCGTAAATTCGCTTTGATCCAAGGGTTTTTTCAAGAAACGCCAGCATGGATTTGTCAGCGCTGGCTTTGCCAATTGGAGTTGCAAATCCGTACTCGCTCACCACGACACCATCGCCAA
>SYAD01000130.1 GCA_005789005.1 Planctomycetia bacterium
GCGGCATTGCGGCGATTTGCTTGGCCGACAATTTCAACGCGTGTGGTGAAAGCCCAGCGCCCGCGTGACGCCACCATGCCTCAGCGCTTGTGGCTGGCGAAAGCACAACCGCAAGAATGCGCCACAAATCACTACGTTTATGTGGCACAACGCGAATCAACGGAACGCTTGGCGCCATGTGGCCGGTCGTATCCACCACCGCTTCAAGCGCCTTGGTCTGCACGGCAACCACCACCTTGGGCCGCTTGGCGTCGGCCAGCCAATCCTTCATATATGGATCGTCAGCAATCGCGCGCTCATTCGCCTCCGGGTGCCTCCACACTTTTCCAAGCAAGCGCACGGGTCGGTCGCCCCACATGCAATGCGCCCAATCAATCAAACCCGTGGTGACAATACGAAGACCGTGGGAACTTTTTGAATCCTTGATGGCGCCACGCAAGCCGTAATACTGATCGCGAAAATCAGCGGCCACGCGCGCGCGATCACCAATCACGCCGTGGGCGCGCTGTTTCATGCGCGGAACGCCGGCGTGCGCCGCCATGGCCGCGCTCCATCTTCCTTGCCACGCAGACCACGGCAAAGTCAACGCGGGCAAAGGCAATACGCGCAGTGAATGTCCCTGATTTTTTCGCATCGCACGACCCGAAATTCCAGTGGGCCTAGTGCCAGAGGCCGCAATGCCATTGCCCGCGCGCAACGCATGCTTGCCCTTTACCTGCGCCCCAGATTTTTTCACGAAGCTTGCAGCGTTCACGGCGCCCCTGCTTTGCAAACTTGCAAACGCAAGTATGGCGACATGCGTGGACGCACTGGCCCAGCGTTGGCGCTCAAAGTAAATGCATTCAAGTTGCGCCAGTTTGCCAACGCGCTCACGCACCAAATACGCATGTGCGGCGGACAACACGCTCACAGGTTCAATCATGGCCATTCGACCGCCGGGCTTCAGTGCTTGCGCGCCCAACAATAAAAATGCGCTTGCCATGTCGGCGTACCCGCGCACCGCTCCGTCAAATCGCTGCACAAGTTTCTGCGCGCGGCGGCGGTCCACAACTGTGGCGCCAATCAATTGATTCAGAAACGGCGGATTTCCAAGCACAATGTCAAATGCGCCTTCGAGATTTTTCTCAAACAAAGCGTCGCCCACGCGCACTTGCCGCGAAAGTTGGCGTGTTGCCGTGGGCCCCAAGCGCAAGAAATGCGCCAACCTAGTGCGCGCAATCGACACCGCGATCGGATCAATATCAACGCCATGCATGGCGCTCGCAATGGCGGCCTTGGAGCACCCCGCGCGAACCAACTCACGTGCCGCGGCAATGAGAAGGTTTCCACTGCCACAGGCCGGGTCCAAAATAGTTGGGCACGCACGCGGCGCGCGCTCTTTCAACCACGGAATCAGCGAAAGTTCCACCAGCACATCCGCGAGCACCATGGGAGTGTAAAAAGCGCCAAGTTGCTTGCGCCGGCGTGACGTTTTTTTACCTTCGCCGCTTGTCCGCCCCAGCGACGCCTCATACGAAACCGACAACCACTCTTGATCGTCACCAGTTTTAAATTGTGCGGCGCTCGCCGATGTCCTTGGCATGCGTGTGCAATCTATTCGCTGGCGCAACATTGTGCAGCGTGATTGCGGCCGCATGCCACAATCAATTCATGGGCGCATCATGCTGCCGTCATGCGCGCGCCTTCACCCCACGCTGAAATAGCGTTACCCTTTGATTATTCCTTGGAACAAACACATTCATGAATTGGGGCGCACATGACCATGTACGAAGTCAAACTTTCCAGTGGCAAAGTCATTGGTCCATTCAATTCCTCGGATCTCAAAGAAGCCCTACAAGATGGCCGCCTTTCGGGCGACGACTTGGTACGCCGAACTGATGGCGGCGACTTTGTGCCCATTCGTTCGGTGCGTGGACTGAAAGATTTAATTCGACCAACAGGCAATACCAAAACGCCCGCATCAACACCTTCCGAAAGCGCTTCAGCTGCCGCATTTTCTATACCGCCCACACCAACAAACTTCTCCTCAAGTTCTGCATCAAGTTTTGAAGAGTCAGGCTCGGGCTCACACCCAACACCAAACCCGCCGCCACTAGACGCCGGCGACAAAGTGCTGCGCCTCGCGTTCTCGGTTGGTCGATGGTTCTCCATTATTGTGATTTCACTGTGCGCAATTGGGCTCGCTGGCGCGATTATTTTCTACCTTATGAATTCCGGATTTGAAGCGAAACCAGCGGTGGTCAATCAAACTATTCGCGCAGCGAGCACGCTTGAATTTATAGAAACCTGTCGCGTGCTGAACCAACCCAGTCCGTCTTCCAACGGCGGGCAATCACCTGTTGGTTCATACCGCGCAGGCGGCGGGATTGATCCTTGTCAAAAATATCGCACGCGCATTAATGAAATCACGCAAGCCCTTGGAATCACAGGCACAACAAATACAAGTGGCGCAAGTTCCGGAGACGTCATTTGCGAATGGATTCAAGCAATCCCCATATCTGACAAAGAACAATTCATAAATGATTTCATCGCCTTCGCGAAATCATTTCAAGCAACCACTCCCAAGCCAGCAAATTGCGAAGGTGCCCAAGCAGCAACTTTCTTTCACGAACAGTTTGTCGCGGCATTGAACGCGCGTGAGCAGCAAGAGAAAGCTGCTGCGCTTGCCGCGGCCCAGGAAAATACGCGCAGACGGATGCAGCAAGAAATGGCTGTGAATGCCGGGGCAATTGCCATCGCAACATTGCTTGTATTCCTGTTCTTTCCGCTGCTCATTCAAATTGAAAGAAACAC
>SYAD01000131.1 GCA_005789005.1 Planctomycetia bacterium
AGGTGTCCGAGCGGTTGAAGGAGCAGCATTGGAAATGCTGTATACGGGTAACCGTATCGTGGGTTCGAATCCCACCTTGTCCGCTTTTATTTCATGCATCTTCACCGATGCATGATGTTGGCGAATTCGGCGAACCCCTCGCCGAAAAAATCTCGGGTTGTAGCGCAGCTTGGTAGCGCGTTTGACTGGGGGTCAAAAGGTCGTGGGTTCAAATCCCGCCAGCCCGACTACCAACAACAAAACGGAAGTTGAACTTCCGTTTTGTTGTTTTTGAATGGCTTTGAATCGCGCGGAAATTTCCACGCGGGCTTCAGGAATTTTTTACTTTGGTGATGCGCCCAATAAATCCCAACAAGATCATCCACGCCACCACAAGGGCGATGACCACCAACACGATCGTGCCACTGCTTTCAGCTTCACGGATCAAGTCCGACGCTTGTTGGCGCGGCGTTTCAACAACCGGCGCGGTCTGACATGCGACCAACGCTTGCATGAGAAATAACATCGCCACACAAAAAAGATGGATGCTTTGGGTGCGAATGAAGTCAAGACTGTAGGTTGGTTTGCGCATAAAGGTGAAGACTAAATGAATTGTGTGCAACAATAGCACGGACATTCACAAGAGTACAATTTTACTAACTTGAATGCCGCGCGCACCGTAAACTGCAACTCAGAAGCACCGATGTCCGACCCAAAAAACACATCTTCCAGCGGCATTTTAATCATTGACAAGCCCTTGGGGATTTCCAGCATGCGCGCTGTTGAAATGGTGCGCCGAGGCATGGGCGGCTTGCGGACGGGGCACGCGGGAACGCTTGATCCCCTTGCCACAGGAGTTCTCATCATCGCAGTGGGTTCGGCAACCCGCAGCATCAATATGTTGATGGATCTTGAAAAACAATACGAGACAACCATTGATTTGTCCGCAACCACACCAACGCTGGATAGCGAAAGCGATCGCGTTGAAATTGCGCGTTCAACACCACCGCCTAGCGCGGACATGGTCGCCCAGGCGTTGAAGCAATTCATTGGCGACTACCCGCAAATTCCGCCGGCCTTTAGCGCCAAACAAATCAACGGCCGAAGAGCCTATGACATGGCTCGCAGCGGCGAGGAAGTTGTGTTGGCGCCCCGAATGGTGCGCGTGCACGAAATGTCGCTGCTTTCTTTCACGTGGCCCGTGGTGCGGCTTGCGATTCGTTGCGACAAGGGATTTTATGTTCGCAGCCTGGCGCACGATCTTGGCGCTGTCCTTGGGGGCGGTGGATATTGCACCGCCATTCGGCGCACCGCGATTGGTCCATACTTGGTGCGGGACGCTATCGAGTTGAAGCAGGAGGCGCTTCCGAATCCTTCTCAACTTTTGGCGTTGCATCCTGTCGTTGCGCGTTGAGCAACAGAATCGCCATGCCAGCGAGCAACATCATGTCGGCGACATTGAAGATCCAAGGAAATAATTCGGTGCTTCCGCCGGGCCAATGCAGCGAGAACGGCAAATGCCAACGCGGCGTCATGAATAAAAAATCGCGCACCGCGCCAAACGCAAGCCTGTCGTACAAATTTCCAATGCCGCCCGCAAGCACCAAGCCAATGCCAACATGCGCCACGCGATTTTTCGCGTCGGTCCACCAACCAAAAATCCACAGAGCGGCCGCCACGGCGATGATGGTGAACGCGATGAAGACCAATCGTTTTTGTTGGCCTAATCCAAACACCGCGCCGTGATTGAGCACCAACCGCAAGTCGAGCAAATCCCACGGAAGCACTTGAAGACCGGTGTGAAATGGAAGTCGATACGACGGGTTGCCCGCGATGTCGTCATATGCAAGTTCAACTGGCTCCGACGCGACATGTGCGAAGGCCCAACTTTTTGCGCCAAGATCAAGAGCAAGGCCAATGGCAAACACACACACAAGCGTCAGCCAAGCCGACGTGGATTTACACGCGGGCTTAAATAAATTAGGCGCACCCGAAAATTTGGAACTCAACGAGTCACGCCACGCTCGATCATGCGCGCCGCCTCGACGGTGTATTTCGCCAATGGATTCGCCTCTAAACGCGTCTTCGGAATCGGCTTGCCGGTCAGTTGACACACGCCGTACGTCTTGGCATCGATGCGCGAAATGGCCTCGTCAATTTCAGCCAACTTCACGCGATCCGATGCCGCCAAATTCAGCGCGAATTCCTGATCAAATGTGTCGGTGCCCACGTCGGCCATATGCAGCGGCATGTTGCTGAGATTGCCACCATTTGATCGAAGCGCCTCGTCTTCAAGACCCTCCACTCGACCAATGAGTTCGTTGCGACGCACGATCAAAATGCCGCGATGCTCCGACAATTCCTTGCTGGTCAAGCGCGTCTTGATGCTGAAAATATCTATTTCCTGCTCGGCTTTAACTTTGTCATTTGCAACCGCCGACTTGGATTTTTTCTTTTTGCCTTTGTCCATGCCCTTGCTGCTGATCATGCGCACGCGGCGACCATTGATCACCACGTAGCCAGCCTGATCGGCCTTCTGAGTGATCGCTGTCGCGGCAACGGAACGCGCGGTGGACATGTCAATTTTAGGAGTGCGCTTGCCCTTCTCCTCCGGTGGAGGTTGCTTGGGCATGGGCCGCGGGGCGTTCTTGCCAATCGGCGGCGGCGGCACGCGGTTGGGATGCTTCTTGGTTGGCGGCGGCGATGGAAACGCGGGCTTGGCGACAACCTTGGAACTTTTCACAACCGTGACTTTTGATTTTGGCGCGGACTTCTTCGAGCTTTTATTTTTGCTCGCGGACTTTTTGGCGGGTGACTTAGTTTTGGACTTTTTGCTTGGCACTCTGCATCCTCTGGTCAATTGATTGGGCCGACTTTGCAGCGGTGATGGCTGCCATGCTCTTCACTTTGAAGAGCGGATCATTGTCGTTGCATACGCGGCTCAAGTCAACCCACTGGAATTACGTCGCTGGATTACTTTTATGTGATCCAATATTGCGAATTTTATCAAAGCGCAAGCGCACCAAGGTGTCGGGCGAAAGTCGTTGCAATTCACGGATGGAATCCACCACCCAACCTTGCAGCCTTTCAGCGGTGGCTTGCGGATCCCTGTGCGCGCCGCCGTTTGGCTCGGGAATAATGGCGTCGATCAATCCGTTTTTAAGATTGCACTCCGCGGTCAATGCCAGCGCTTGCGCCGCGGAATTATTTGTTTGCTCGTTGGCTTTTTTCCACAAGATCGCCGCGCAGCCTTCTGGACTGATCACGGAATACCAACTGTGTTGCAACATGGCGATGCGATCGCCCACGCCAATTCCCAACGCGCCACCGGAACCACCTTCGCCAATCACAATGCAAACAATCGGCGTGCGCAAACGGCTCATCTCGCGCAAGTTCACCGCGATGGCCTCGGCTTGTCCGCGCTGCTCGCTGTCAAGACCTGGATATGCGCCGGGCGTGTCAATGAGCGTCACGATTGGCACGTGGAACTTTTCAGCGAGTTTCATTTTCAAAAGAGCTTTGCGATAGCCCTCGGGATTGGCGCAACCAAACCGGCACTTGATGCGCTCTTCGGTGGAGCGTCCCTTGTGATGGCCAACAACCAAACACTTTAAACTTCCTATGCGCGCGAAGCCCGTGATCAGCGCGGCGTCGTCGCCGTAGCGTCTATCGCCATGCAACTCCGACCAGTCGCGGCAAATCATGCGCACATAGTCCAATGTTTGTGGTCGTTGCGGATGGCGCGCCACCCGCACGGTTTGCCACGGCGTGAGATTGGCGTAGGTCTTGGTCAGCAAACTTTCGCGCGCTTGGCGCAATGTGCGCAATTCATCCGCGAAGATTTCGGCGTCGCTTTTAGCCTCCATCAAGCCAATTTGGATATCGATTTGCGCCACCGCTTCCTCAAAATCCAGCGTCACAAGTGCTGCTTTAGACATCAAGGTCATTCTAGCAAATTCACTGTTTCAAAGCGCGCCAATAATCAACGCGATCAAGAACATTTTGCACGGTGATTTTTTGCATGCGCCCTTGCCGATGCGCGAATGTCATTTGCGGCGCCTCGCCAGGGTCGTGATAGGCGTCCACCAATAATTTGGGATCGTTGCGAAATGGTCCAACGCGCGTTGGACTGTTGTATCCGTAAAGACCAATCACAGGTTTGCCAAGCGCCACCGCCAAGTGCAGCGGGCCCGTGTCTGGCGAAATCACCAAGTCGCAGCCGTCAAGAATGCAGACCAGTTTGCGAAGACCAGAACCAAGAGCGTTCTTGGGCGCGTGCGCGCACTGTCGCGCCAACATTTCGCCAAGCGCAATTTCACGCGCTGAATTTCCGCCAACTAAAATAGTTCGCAGACCTTGCGACTCAAGCGCGTCGATCAGTTCGCGCATGCGATCGGGCAACCAATCTTTCAATGGATTGCTCGTGCCAGCCACCAACGCCACCCGAGGCGAAGACATGTCGGAAAAAAATTCCGCCTGCCATGCGCGCTCCTCGGGCCATGGACCAATATTCCATCGCAGCGAATCACTGGGAACTTCTATCGCGTCAAGGAATTCCAAAAAGTGCGCCTGAACATGATTGAGTGGTTTGGCGGGAATTTTTGCGTTGGTGAAAAGCCAATTCAATTCCTTGGCGCGGGCGCGGTCCAGTCCAAGCTTGATTGGGCTGCGGCACATCGCGGTGATTATGCTGGCCTTGAGATAACACTGCAGATCAAGGACCACATCAAAGGGACGGGATTTGAGTTGCTGGCGCAAATTCCAAAATCCGCGCCAGCCAGCCTTGCGATCAAAGATCAGAATTTCATCGACATCTTTGTGGCCCTTCACAAGCGCGGCGCCCGGCGCCTGTAAAATCCAAGTGATGCGCGCGCGCGGGCGATGACGCTTGATCGCGGTGATCACTGGAAGCGCGTGCACAACGTCGCCGATCGCGCTCATCATCACCATGCAAATTCGTGGTTGTTCTAGCAACTTCATGCGTGGAACTCTAACTCAGAAATCAACGCCAGTAATTGTTGGGGCGACATCGCAAGGTCGCCCTTGCGGACACGCTTGCGTAAAGAACGCGCTAGGCGCGCGTGATTTGCGGCACGCACTTGCTCCGCTTTTTCAGGCGCCCACACGACATCCTCAACATCAAGCAAATAGGCGCGCGCGGAATTGTTCATGTGAGCCAACAAGATATTGCGCGCGTTCAAATCTTTGTGCAGCAATCCATGCAAGGCGCACTGCGCCAACAGGTCACGCACCGCCTGAATCACGGCCGTACGTTGTTGCGCCGTTGGTTGCGAGGCCAAAAATGCAACAAAGTCCACGCTATTTGGCACTTGTGCCGTGAGAAAATCCATTCGCGCAAACAAGCCATGCTTGTACAACACAACTCCAACAATTTCGGGCGTGGCAATGCCAAGTTTTTGCATGCGCTGCGAATGTTCTATTTCAATCCGCGCGCGGCGGTCCCCTAGATATCGATCGCCCGCGAAATGGCGCCAAAATCCGCCATGACTGCAGCGACGCACAACAAGCGGCGCGCTGAATGCGGCGTTGTTCCATGTGGCCACCGCGGCGCGCCCACGGAAACTTTGACTGCCCTTGGAGGCAAGGGCATGTGCGATCACTGGCACATTGGATTGACCAACGGCGCTGATAATTTGGTCTGCCCATTGCGGGCGCAACCAACTCGCGCCGCAAGGCAGTGGGTGCAAGGCGTAACCGGTTGGCGCAGGTGCGTGTTTCAAGCGTGGGCACGAGTATGCGACCAATTGAAAAATATTTCCACCACCGGTCTATCCAAATGAGATTTTATAAACTGCACAAAGTCGCATTCAACGGCACAATGCACATATGTCCAACTCTGACGCGCACAAGCAATCCCCTTCCAATGACGGCGCCCAATACACATTGGCGGTGCTTGGATTTGGCAAACTTGCGTCAGCCATTGTGCGCGGCTGCATTTCAACTGGATTTCTAAAAGCCCGCGACATTGTGGTGTGGGCGCGTAGCGACGCGCGCATGGCGCAAGCGCATGCGCTGGGATTAAAAATTGTGGACATGAACACCTGCGCGCGAAGTGGCGGCGCGTTGCTGCTTTCAATCAAGCCGCAGTATTTCAGCGAACTGGCGCCACAACTTCGCGTGGCTGCGGACACAAACGTGATCAGCGTCATGGCGGGTTGGACATGCGAACAAATTGGCGCGCGCCTCAAAGTGAATCATGTCATTCGCGCCATGCCAAATGTGGCCGCCGAAGCGCAAGCCGCCGTGACCGCGCTTTCAATTTCAAAAGATTGTCCGCCCGCCGCGCGTGAATTTGCCGTGAAACTTTTTGCTTCAGTGGGCCGCGTGGAACCACTGCATGAATCGCACTTGGACGCGGCCACGGCAATTTCAAGCTCGGGCATTGCGTATCTCTGCTTGTTTATTGAGGCGCTTGAGCGCGCGGCAATTCAAATTGGCCTGCCCAGAGATGTCGCAAAAAATCTGTCGCTTGATGTATTGCATGGCGTGGCGAAATGCGCCTCGGCAGGCAAAGTTGATCTGTCTGCGTTGCGCACCAGTGTGACCAGTCCAAACGGAACAACCGCGGCGGCTCTCGCTGTTTTAGATGCGGGCGAATTTTCTCAACTGATCACACGCGCGGCGCAAGCGGCGAAAGACCGCGCCGCGCAATTGGGTCAAGCCAACACATAATTTTCTTTGGCGGCGTTTTTCGGCGCCGTGTGGCCGCCACGCGCTGAATTAAAAGTCGCGCCTAGAAAAAAGCCAGCAACCTAAACCAAGCGTGGCAATTTCAAATGCAACCGATGTGCCCAAGATCCAACCAACACCTCTAGAGCGTTGATCGGCTTCAAGGGCCAGATTCACGTCGCGGGTTTTCGCGCGGCCATTTCCAAAATCAGGGCCGCCACGGCGACGCCGTTTCTGCGCCGGCGCGGCAACTTCCTCCGCGTCATCGCCACCTTCATCATTCATGTTGGAGGCCTCCAAAGTCCAGCGTTGCAATAGCGCAGTGGTCTCATCTGTTTTTGGAAACACGGTCTTCACCGTAAACACAACACGGTGCCACAACGCCAAGTTGCCCAGCGTGGACTGATTGCGTTCAAGTTCGGATTCCAAATCAGAAACATCCACTTCTGGATTTTCCTTCTGGCGCTTTTCCATCAGCGCCTGGATGGCCTCGCATTCTTTGATGCTGCCAATGCGGAATCCATTCACCAGAAACTCCGCGGAATTCACCGTGAACAAGAATCCCCAAAATAAAATGGTGAGCAGCAACGCCGCGATCGCCGAGCGCGTGACGGTTCCCAGCAACGCGCTCATGGCGAACAAATATGAATACAGCAGCGTGACCAATGGAATGGCAAGAAACAGTCCCGGCTCCCACGCGCCGCCGCGCAGTCCAATGACCAAAAAACTAGCCAGGCAAAACACGGCCATTTGCAGCGATGTGAACAACAACCCCGCGGTGAATTTATAAATATATAAACGCCAACGCGGTATGGGGCGCGACAACATGTTCTCCACCACTCCGCTTGAAACCATTTCTGGAAACATTCCGGCGCTGCTCACCAAAGCCAGCAAGCACGCCAACCAACCCAACCAGAATTTCACGCCCACGGAATTGAACATGAGCTTGTAAAAATCCGCGGGAGTGAACATGTTTGAATTCACAAACGGAACTTCAATCGTGAATCCAAAGATGGTCACACCTTGCTCGTTCAAACCACCCACGCCGATGACCGCCACAACCAACAGCGACAAGATCATCGACAGCGTGAACAATTTCTTGGCGACAAGCTCGCGGTAGCCGTCCACTAAAATCGCGGTGAATGCCATCATGAACCCGCTCCTGGCGGCGGCGCTTTACCAGTGGTTGGGTCCACGACAACTTTCATAAACAGCTCTTCCAATCCCTGTCGCATTGGAATGAGTGAAATAATTTCTCCACCAACCGCGCGCGCCGCGTCAAGCGCGGGTTGCGCGGCGGCGGTATCCAAATCACTAAATACATATTGATGCGAGCCGTCGGCGTTGACAGTTGGCGCGATATTCATGCCGCGAAATGGCAATGGCCTGGCGCTTGCGGCGCCCCAACGAACCGTCAACTCCTGGCGCGAACTTTCTTTTTGCAAATCAGCCATGCTCCCCTGCTTCACAACGCGCCCTTGCACCAAAATCGCAACGCGGTCACATACTTGCTCGGCCTCGCCCAGCAGATGGCTGTTTAAAAACACGGTGCGGCCTTCGCGGCGCATCTGAATAAGCAAGTCGCGAATTTCAACGCGCCCAACTGGGTCAACGCCATCGGTTGGCTCATCCAAAAAAATAATTTGCGGGTCATTCACAAGCGCCGCCGCCAAGCCCGCGCGCTGGCGCATGCCCTTTGAAAATACGTTCACGCGCCGGTCCATCCACTTTGAAAGTCCAACACGGTCGAGCAATTCCGCGGCGCGCTTTTTCCTGGTGGCGCGGTCCACGCCGGAAAGCGCCGCCACAAATTCCACGGCCTGACGCGCAGTGAGATAGGGCGCCAGCCGATGTTGCTCTGGCAAATATCCAACCCGAGCCAATGTTTTCTTATCGCCAATTGGACGCCCCAACATTTCCCCGCGCGCCACGCTTGGCTTGACCACTGTCAGCAACACTTTCACCAGCGTGCTTTTTCCAGCGCCGTTGGGACCAAGCAATCCAAATATTTCACCCGCGCCAACATGAAGCGAAACCTCGCGCAACGCGAATGTGTTTCCACCATACACCTTGGAAACACACTCAAGCGAAATCACATTTTGATTCTGGCTGACCACTTATTCAAGACTACATGCAACAACCCGGCGGAGACGTTCGTCCCCGCCGGGCGACTCCCTGCATTGCCCTTATCGACAATTTTCATTCACGCTA
>SYAD01000132.1 GCA_005789005.1 Planctomycetia bacterium
CGACAGTTACACATTATTCGAAGATGGCTCCACACCAGTTGACAAGAAAAAACTCTTCGCTCAGTTCTTGCGCCATCCCGGCTTTGGCGATCCAACCCTGCCGCTTTCTGGCACCCCGCGCGGCAAATACCTTCTGATTTCCGCGGGCAAAGATGGAATTTATTTCAGCCGCACCGATGGTCTTGGCAACAAGACCACGCCGGTGACTTCGACCGTCATTCTGAGCAAGGAAGGCCTAGCGGGCTTGGACAACTGGGACGATATTCGCATGTTTGGCGGCGGTTGATTCACATTTGCAATGCGTGTCCTTGCGAACGCAGTTTGACAGCATGAAAATTGAGCCGCTGCAAAGATCAACCTGTCATCACACAACATAAAACGGACGCCCGCAATCGCGAGCGTCCGTTTTTAATTGCACACACACATTTCAAAACTACTCAGATCAATTCAAACTTGTCAAACAAATGATTCAATCAATCACGGATCAAACGGTGGCGGTGGCGGCGCTTTGTCGCTGTCTCCACCTGGCGGCGGCGCGCCATCGCCCGGCTTGCCGCCCGCGTTGCCTTTGCCTTTACCTTTACCTTTGCCCTTACCGTCACCCTTTTCATCCGCGCCCATTTCATCCACGCCACGCTTGGATTTCATCTGCTTCTCATTGGCATCAAGACTTGTCTTGAACGCGGTTTGCTCGCTTTCGCTCATCAGCGCAAAGATTTGCTTTTGTGATTCTTCCATCTTTGGCATTGTCTCGCGCAAGGCTTTCATTTGATCCATCACGGCTGGATCTGGCTTCTGGCCCTTTGTCGCTTTCATTTGTTCCATGAGCGCTTTCATTTTTTCGCCGTTGGTGGCTTTCCAAGCTTGCAATTCTGTTTCAAATTGGGTCTTGATCGCGTCGGCCTTGGTTTGAACATCCGCGCTCAGCGTTGGCTTGATTTGCTCAAAGGTCTTCATCCAAACCATGCCTTTGCTTCGCTCCTCGGCCATGCGCCCGCCTGGACCTTGGCCGCCGGCTTTTTTGCCGCCTTGCTTGCCGCCGTCAAAACCTTTTTCGCTGTCGCTGGCACCAGCGCCAACTGGTGGACCGCCAAGATCTGGATTGTTGGCTGGCGGATTTCCTGTTGGATTTCCTGGCGGATTTCCCGGCGGATTTCCTGGCGGAGCGGCGCTCACCGCGAGAGCCATCGACCCAAAAAGAGTTGTGGCTAGAAATACATTGCGAATTGAGAGCATCGATACATGTGAAACGTGTCGCATAATTTTTCCTTTCAAGTGGTGACCAGTGAATTCTGATCGGATTTAGAAATGCAGTTTGGGGCATTGTATTGCAAAGCGTCGCGCTCTATTTTGCAAATTCACGAAAATACAGTTGTGGCGTGCCGCCCCAATAGGTTCTAGGATCTCCATCCCATGTCCATTGAAGCATCCTTTGATAAATCAGCCGTAGAAAAATCTTTGCGCGCAGTGGTTGATCCATCCACCAACAAGGATGTGGTCACGCTTGGAATGGTGAAACACATCGCGGTGTTTGAAGGCGCAATTCGCATTGTGTTGGAATTGTCCCCGCATGCGTCTTCGCTGCAAGAACAACTTCGATCCACTGTTGAGCGCGCCGTTCGCGAGGCGGCGGTTGTGGCACATGCAAAAATAGAAACTCTTGAAATAGATTTTGTCGCCCCCAAAGTTGCGCCCACCGCCGCGGCGTCAACCGAGGCAACGCCATCTTCAACGCAAGGCGAAGCGAGCAACCCGCTTCCGTTGGTGAAAAAAATTATCGCGGTGGGCGCGGGCAAAGGCGGCGTGGGCAAGAGCACCATCGCCGTGAATTTGGCCGTGGGCTTGGCGCGAATGGGTCATGCGGTTGGATTGCTTGACGCGGATATTTACGGCCCAAGCGCCCCGACAATGTTGGGCATGGACGACGTTGGCACCAAAGCCAAGGGACAAATGCTTATGCCATTTGAGTTGCATGGCATCAAGGCAATGACCATTGGAAAACTGGTTGACCCAGACAAAGCGTTGGTGTGGCGCGGACCAATGGCGCACGGCGCATTTAAACAATTGGCCACGCAAACGGATTGGGGCGAGTTGGATTATTTGATCATTGACTTGCCTCCAGGAACTGGCGATGTCGCCTTGACCATGGCGCAAATGTTGCCGGTGGCCGGCGCAGTTGTGGTGTGCACTCCGCAGCGCGTGGCGCAGGACGACGCTCGGCGCGCGGTGCGCATGTTTCAAAACCTGGGCGTGGAAGTTCTTGGCGTTGTGGAGAACATGAGTTTCTTCACGGCACCCGATGGCAAGGAATACGATTTATTCGGCCGCGGCGGCGCGGAAATTATGGCGCAAACCATGGGGCTTCCGTTCTTGGGATCCATTCCAATTCACATTGCGCTTCGTGAAAATTCCGACAGTGGAAAGCCGCTTGAAAATTGGAAGAACGCCACCATGGGCGCGTCGCTGGACGCGCTGTGCCAGCGCATTGAGGCGCAGGTGAAATTGGCCGAGATGGCTGGGCGCACCGATCGACCAACGCTGACAATTTCGCCATAACGATTCGCCAGCGCGATTCAATATGAATGTCATCGGTTGGCGCTTGATCAACGCGCCCACATTACGTTGCGGGAGTGGCCTGCGCTTGTTGCTCAAGCGATGGCATGGTCTTCAACATGTCGGGGCCGTTCTTTTTAAAGGCGTCGCGGCCCGCGTCTGGAATTTCGGCCGTCTCCCAACCGCCACCAAGCGTGCGATACAACTCCACCATGTTTTGCGCTGCCAAACCGCGCGACTGCACAAAGCCAACCTGAACGCGCAGAACCTCTTGTTGGAAATCCAACACATCGTTCAACTGAATCGTGCCAGCTTTGTAGCGCGCGGTTACGGAGTCAAAGCCAAGTTGGATATCACTTAAACCGGTTTGATACGCCTGCATTTGGCGCATGGCGCCCGCGTAATTTCCAAGTGAGGTTTGCACTTCGCTTGCGGCCTTGAGCACGGTTTCTTTCCAGCGAAGGGCCAGTCGAAATGCGATGGCTTGCTTCATATTGACTTGGCTTGTGGTGAATCCGCCGTTGAAAACATTCCACGAAATTGTTGGACCAAACGAATAAACCTTGTTGGACCAACTTCCAAGACCGGAAAAATCAGTGGCGGCGAGAGAGAAGTTTCCCATCAAACTCAATTCAGGAAAGTACCCCGCCTCGGCCACGCCAATCTCGGCCGTGGCGGCCTCAAGATCCATTTCAGCGCTCAGTACATCGGCGCGGCGGCGCATGAGGTCCGCAGGAATTCCAACATCAACAAATTTCGTCGGAAGCGGAATGGCGGTTGGCGCGCGCAGTTCATCCTGCATCGGACCAGGGCCCTCACCCACCAACACGCTCAAGCCGTTGCATTGCTGTTGGATGGATGATTCCAATTTGGGAATCATGGCGCTCGAAGTGGCCAACTGCGCCGCCGAAACAGAAAGATCAATTTGTGAAATAGTTTGGGCTTTGAACTTGCTCTTGTTCACCTTGTAAATCTGCTCCAGCAAATCCACGTTCATCTTCACGATCTCAAGTTGCGCCTGAAATGTTCGCACCGCCAAATAGGCGTTGGCAACATCCGCGCGCACCGTCACCAGCGACAAACGCCACGCTTGTACAGAGCCTTCCAAGCGCGCCTTTGAGGCCTCCATACCGCGGCGAATTCTTCCAAAGAGATCGATTTCCCATGAGGGCACGCTCGCGCCGTATTGCCAATAATTAAACGGCGCCGCCTGCGTGGTTGAGCCTTGATTGGTCACCTGATTGGACAAGACGCGCCTGTAACCACCGGCCAAATCCGCGCTGGGGAAAAGCTGACTCAGTGAAATACCAAAGCCCGAGCGGAACGCCGCAATATTCATGGTCGCCTGTTGCAGTGAAAGATTATTTTTCTCCGCGCGCTCAATCAAACTTGTGAGCATGGGATCGTTGTAATTTTTCCACCAACCTTCCAACTCCGCCTCTTTGGCATTGGCCTCGGCGCCTTCGACAGGGCGAAATGGCTCCACTGGAATTGGTTTGGGCTGCTCGTAATCTGGTCCCACCATGCATGAGGCGCAAAGCAAAAGCGCCGTTGCGGCGAGTGGCTTCCAAATATGTTTCGCTGCGCAATTCATTGACCGAAGTGTACATCAATATGCTTGGCGAATACCGCAAGCCCATTGAATTTGCCCGCGTCTATTCCCAATATAAAAATGCGCAAGGACACGCCGACACGAATCACGCCAAAGCGCCCCGCAGACTTTACAAATTGCGGGAGTAGCCATTGGCGAAAATTTTGTACTCTTTACTTTCAATGCACGGACACCACGAGCAAACTTTGTTGCGGCAAGCCGGCTGGGCTGGTTGGGCCTGGCTTGCGGTTCTGCTGACCACTTTTTTCGCGCAAGCTTTGGCGCTCTTTGTTCCTTTCATGTCCATCAAAGTGGTCTTGGTTGGCAACGACATTTATTCGCTGCCCAATTCAGTGCGGCTTATGTGGGAATCCGGAATTTATGTCGTGGCCATCTTGATCGCGTTCTTCAGCATCACATTTCCATTTCTGAAATTGGCGGTCTTGTTGGTGGTTTGGGTGGCCATTCCGCCAACCCGCGAGCGCGAGCGAATCCTGTACTGGCTGTGCTTGCTGGGAAAATGGTCCATGCTGGATCCATTTATTGTGATCCTGCTCATGGTGCTGGCCACGGATCAATGGGCGGTGAGCACGCAAACTTTTACTGGCGTGTATTTATTTCTTGGAAGCATCGCATCCGCGATCATGCTGTCCACCATCGCCACACAAATTGATCGTTGGGTCAACCCCTTCGCGCAAGGCGCGACACCCACTTCCACAGTGAAGACCAGGCTGATTCAGAACAGCGGTTGGCTCAGCGTGGTGGGTCCCATCACGCTTATTATTTCCGCGGTCTGTTTCATTATCGCGCTGGTCACGCCGTACTTTCAATTGAATCAATTTCTTTTGACCAGCGATCAGTACTCAATACTTTCCAGCCTGACGGCGTTGCTGCAATCACATCAACCAGCTTTGGCGGCGCTAGTTGCGGTTGGACTGATCATCGCGCCAAGCATTGTGTTGATCATGCAAATTTGGCTGTGGATTGCGCCCGCAACCCAGGCCAAACATCAAAGGCGCAACCGCCGCCTGCGCGCGGTTCATGAATGGTGCATGTTGGAGGTATTCGCCTTGGGTTTGCTGTTGTTTCTGTGGGAGGGAACAACCTTGATGAAGACCGACGTGCGCTCGGGACTCTGGGTGATCCTGGGGACCATCGTGATTTATTACACGGGAAGTTTCGTGAGCCTTGTGGCGCTTGAGCGAATCGCCAAGCGAGCAGACACTTCAAAAATGATCGAAGCGAGCGGCTGAACTCATTGAAATCTCCGCGTGCGAGAATCCATTGGCGCCGCGCCGCCGCAAAAATTATTTGTCGAACTCGCTCTTCAGTTTGATCAGCGCATTCGTGAGCGCGTCAATGTGAGGCTGCTCATGCGCCGCGCTCACTTGCACGCGCAGGCGAGCATGTCCCTCGGGCACAACTGGAAAACCAAATCCAATCACGAACACGCCAAGCTCTAAAAGGCGCCGACTCATGGCGATGGCTTTGGCGGTGTCATGCACAATGATTGGACAAATTGCGGTCTCGCTTTCCAACACGGTGAAGCCCGCTTTGCGAATGCCCGCGCGAACGGCGGCCACATTGGCGCGCAACTTGGCCACGCGCTGCGGTTCACGCTCCAAGATTTCAATGGCGCGGTTGGC
This sequence comes from Planctomycetia bacterium, assembly GCA_005789005.1. Taxonomy (GTDB): domain Bacteria; phylum Planctomycetota; class Phycisphaerae; order Phycisphaerales; family SM1A02; genus SYAC01. Next base: position 5,791 of record SYAD01000132.1, read on the forward strand.
GCTGCAAGCGATGGTGGCTGGAAGCGCGTTGGAAAATAAAGTTGGGCGTCCGCGCTGCACAAGCAGGGTCATGGCCTCGCGGCTTCCGGCGATATATCCACCCGCACCGCCGCCAAGCGCTTTGCCCAGCGTGCCCGTGAAATAATCTACTTTTGTCGCGGGCATGTTCCAATGCTCGTGCGTGCCGCGGCCGGTCGCGCCCATCACGCCAGTGCCGTGGCTGTCATCCATGATCAACATGGCGCCGTAGCGATCGCACACCGCGCGCAACTCTGGCAAATTCGCCACGCTGCCCTCCATGCTGAACACGCCGTCGGTCACCACCCACAAAGTTCCAGTGAGTTCTGGATTGGCGCGCAACTCCTCCAACTTCGCGGCCAGTGATTTGGCGTCGCCATTTTTGTACACGCCGCGCAGCAATCCTTTCTTGATGCTCACAGCCAAGCGAATGCCATCGATAATGCTGGCGTGGTTCAACTCGTCGGACACCACGGCGTCACCGGGCTCGCAGAGCGTGGCGAAGATGGCCTCGTTGGCGTTCCAACAACTTGTGAATGAGTAACTGGATTCAACGCCGTAGAAACGCGCGATGGTTTTTTCCAACGTCTCGTGGCAATCAAATGTGCCGCAAATAAATCGCACGCTTGCGGTGCCCGCGCCATATTTGCGCAAACCGTCCACGCCAGCTTGAACTACTTCTGGATGATTGGCCAGACCCAAATAATTGTTGCTGCAGAAGCATGCCACGTCGCCGTATCCGCGCAACTTCACGGTGGCGTCCATTGGACCCTCGATGGTCTGCAACAATTTCAGCTGGCCATTTTGCTGCAATTGGCGCAGGATTTCATGGGTACGGCCTTGAAAATTTTCAGTGGTCTTGGCGACGGCGTTGCTGTGGGTGGTCATGGTGTGTTGCCTTGTGTCGTGTTGAATTAAATCCAAATTGAATATCACAATCGCAGTTTAAATTAATGCGCCGCGTAACGGGCCTTGATGGCGGGAACCAAATATTGCTCAAAGGCGCTCTCCAACGTGTGCGTTGGTTTCCAACCCCAATCGCGCCGCGCCGCGGAATCGTCTATGTCCTCGGGCCAACTGTCAATGATGGATTGACGACCAAGATCCGGCGTGAAAGAAATTTCAGCCGCTGGGAAATATTTTTTCACGCAACGCTGGAAGTCGGCGGCGGTTGGAGAAAAACCGGAGACGTTGTAGACGCAGCGCGTGAGATTTTTCTTGGGCGCGGCGGCCAATTGCGCCAAAGCCAGAACCGCCTCGGGCATGGTCATGAAAGAAATTCGGCTATCAGGGCGCACAAAACAAGCGTAGGGCCTGCCCTGCGCCGCGGCGTGAACCATTTCAGGTCCATAGTCGCTGGTTCCGCCAGCGGGCATAGTGTGGGCGCTCATGATTCCTGGAAATCGGATGGAGCGAAAATCGATCGCTTGAATCACGCGGTCCTTGGCCAACTTGCGGTAGTGCTCTTGGTAGTAGCGCCCCAAATGCTCGCCCGCCAATTTGTTGATGCCGTACATGGTGTGCGGTTCGAGATATTGATCCTCTTTCACGCTCTTGGCGCGCTGTTTTTCCTCCAATGACGGCAAACCATAGGCGGCGATGGAACTTGGAAAAATAAATTTCACGCTGCGACCGTGGCTGCGCGCTTGCTCGGCGGCCAACTTCAACAAGTTCAGCGTGCCCACCACGTTCACTTGGTGCGCCGTCTCCGGCGCGAACTCTCCGCGCGTAGAAAGCAACGCGGCCAAGTGGAAGACCTCGTCCACTTCATACATGGCCAACAAACGTTCAAGCAGCGAGTGGTCGCAAATATCGCCCACAAATGAATTGTCGCAGTGCGCGCGGATGTTCGGATGCAATTCGCGAATGTCCACCGCCACCACGTTGCTTTCTCCGCGTTGCGCCAGCAATTCAATCAGCGCGTGTCCCAATTCGCCTCCGGCCCCGGTGACCAAAATGGCTTTGCGTCTTTGATGTCCACTGGTGGACTCCGTCGTGTGTGTGTGTGTTGAGGAATTCATTATTGTTAGACCACGCATTTATATTTCATTAAAATTGCTTTCGCTTTCAGCACGCCGGCAAGCTCATCGCCAGGTCCCTTGTACAAGATGGTCACGGGCCCACGAAATGTGGTCGCGCGAATTTGCCGCATGAGATAATCGGATTTAAAATTAACGGAGTCGCCATCCGCGGCGAAGTCCGTGTAATCAGCAAGAATGGATGCCGCGTAAGGCAGCAATAAATCCATGCCGCGCCCGCGATTATAAATTTCTTGCTCGCTTACTTTCCAAGCATCAAAGGCAGGCTCCAAACGAATTGCTGGATTCTTCAACTGCTGCATAAGCGCCGCCATGAATGTTCCGTTGCTTGTGAAACCACCCAAAGATTGCGCCACCAGCGGAAGACCAACCGCCGCGGCCACTTTGAAAGCCAAGTCGGCGCCCGCGACCGCGCGCGGAAGTTGCTCCTGGTATGTTCCCTCGCCGCGTAGATCAATGGCTAAACCGGTGCATGCAAGTTCGGTGGCGATATCGCACCAAGGCTTCAACTTTTCAACCGCCGCGCCACTCACGCCCGCATCGGCGCTTGCCAAACCAATTCCGATCGATGGATCAAGCAACAGACTTCGCACGCCCTGCGCGTCGCATGCCGCGCGCAATGTCTTGGCCGATGCCTTTGTGATTCCTGGCAGCAAGCGTCCACTCCACTGCACCCGAGTCAAACCGCATTGCATTTTCACCCATTGCGGAAATTTTTCTGGCGCGAGTGTTCCATCCTTGAACATGCGATGGAACGACGCTTGCGAAACGGCCAGCGCGTTGAAGCCGCCGGATTTATTTTTGACAGCCGCGTCCTGGTTGGGAACGATGGAGTGCGCTGAGGCGGCGGAACTATCCGCTTGCGGCGAGTCCGCCACGCATGCCGCCGTGAGCAATCCGATTGGCTTCAAAATAGTTCCAAGAAATAATCGTCGTTGCATGCAAATTCTGCGCGCCAAGCGAGGCGCGTCACTCCCTAGGAGTTTGATGCGGATGAAGCAATCGATCCGCCATGTCGTCCACGCTGGTCCAGCGATGCGAATTGGAATGCAAAATTGTGCTGATAATGGCGAGCACCAACGGCACCACGAACAACGCGAGAATCACCTTGGGTTGTTGGGTGTCGGGCAGCGAATCCCCGATGATCGCGCCAATAAACGCGGCGCACGCGCCATACAAAATGGCGTTCAAAATAAACAAGCGAATGAAGTGTCGAATCGGGGTCGGCTTGCGCGCGGAAACATGTGGCTTGGAATGCTCGGAATTGTGTGAATGACTCATCACTTCAGAATAGCGAAAGAAGCGGCCGTTGGTTGGCGCCAAGAAGCGAATTGAATCAGCGCCAGTGCGTAAAAAGTTCGGTGCTGAAATATCGCTCCATGCGGTCGCAAAGAATGGTGACCAACCACGTGTTCTCGCCAAGCGTGCCGGCCACCTGAAGCGCCGCCGCGACATTGAGCCCGCTGCTTGGACCCACTGGAAATCCTTTGCGAATCAGCGCGCGCGTGGTGCTCATGGCCAACTCGTCGGACACTTCAATCTCTTGCAAATGCTCGATTTCTTTGGGCCTGTAAATCTGGCTCATGCCATCGAGCACGCCAGGAATGCGCGACGAGAAAGAGCACTGCTCGAGCGATGAAAAACAATCCTCGCATAAAATATTTTTACCCGACGCCACTGGTCTCACCGCGAATGGAAGCACATTGAAACCATGATCGCGCAATCCGTGATACAGGCCCACCATTGTTCCACCCGTTCCAACTCCGCTTGTGAATGCGATTGTGTTCACCGACGCGGGCGCGTGCGCTTTCACCCACCGCGCGATCTCCGCCGCCGTGCTTTGGCGATGCGCCTGCGCGTTGTCCGTGTTTTGAAATTGCCGCGGCAGAAAAACTTTGGTGGAGGCGGCCAATTCTTGGCACGCGTTGTTGGCGCCTTGCATGCCCAATGATTTTTCAGTGAAGCGCACCTCGCCGCCAAAGCCTTGGATCATCAAGATGCGCTCGCGGCTCACGCCCTCAGGCATGATGGCGATGAACTTCAATCCCAAATGCGCGCACACCATGGCCATGGCAATACTGGTTGATCCGCTACTCACTTCGGCAACCAAATCGCCACGGCGCACCACTCCTTCGCGCCAGGCCTTGGTTAAAATAAATGTGGCGATGCGATCCTTGGTGCTTCCAGAGGGATTCATGAACTCGCACTTGCACAAAATGGACGGACTGTCAGCCTGCAAATGAATTGGAATCAAGGGCGTTGGCGCCAGTTCCAACATGGACAAATAATCCTCCGCAGTGGCGAAGGACGGAATTGGATTGGCGGCATGCGTCATATTTTTAGTCTACCCGCCGCGCGCCGGACTTCGAATCGTGGCTTGGGACCAATTGCAAATTGATATCGTGCGCGAATAGTTCGTACTATTGCCCCATCAACTCAAGGCAAAAATGAAATCAACATTTCGGCATCAACAATTTTTATTTTGCTTCATACATGTTGGCGCAGTGAGCGCCGTGCGGGGATTGGCCATGGTTGCAACGCTTCTCTTGGCGTGCTGCGCCTCCACTGGACAAAAAATCCCGGTGGCAACCGCGTGGAAGAATGTCGACCTCTCCGAAACAGCCTTGACAAATGCCACAAAGCGTTTGCAGGATTCATTAATCACCGCGGCCAATGACATGGATATCAATAATTGCGGAGATCTTGGCACGAACGCGTTGCGTCAATCTTTTCTTGATGCGCTGCAAGCCACCACATCTTTGAAGCCATCCATGGCCTCCGCCGCGTTGCTGGCGAGGACCCGTGTGCTCGGATCGATTCAGGATTTACGCCGCGATGCCGGCTTGTTGAAAACAGGAATGATGCAACTGGTGGATGCGTTTTCCCGCGGCGAGGAGAATCCACAAGACCGCGGCGATATGGTGAATTCTCTGTCGCGCATAAAAGGGGAAGCCGAAAGCGCGACCGATTTGATCAAGTACGCGGAACATATAGCGGCACAACTACAACGCTTGGGTGGTTGAAATTTGTTGATCAAATCAAAGCCACCTACGGGACTCGAACCCGTGACCTGAGCTTTACGAAAGCTCCGCTCTACCAACTGAGCTAAGGCGGCATGACGTCCGCGTCCGCGCACGCGCTGCGAACCGAAAACTTATTTTAATATCAACTTCAATACTTGGGCCGTTCCCACTCTCAACGCGCCGTAGGCTTGCGCCAACGCGTCCGCGTTTGCGCCCTTGGCCTCGGTCAACGCTTGTCGCAAACGATCGATCTGTTTTTCCTCGGCTTGATTGCCGTACAAACGGCCGCTTTCAGCCACTGATTGCAGAAGCGCGACTTGTTGGGCCTCGGTCGAAGAAAGCGCGGCGTTCAGTAGCGCACGTTGGGCGCCAACGGTTGGCATGACCGCCAACACGCGGGCGACAAGAACTTGCGTGTCGGCCGTTGTCGCGGAAAGCGCGTCGATCAAGTCCTGCTCGGCGTCCGCCACCTTGAACGGAGACATCTGCATTTCACCAATTTGGCGCAGCACTTGAAGCGTTTCAATCTGCGCGGCGTCTCCTTCGGCGCCCTCGGTCGCGCCAATTGTTCTCGCTATGAGTTGCTTGGCCGCGGCTTGAAATTCAATTTCACTTCGACCTTGGAACCACAACACAATGGTTGGATCTTGTCGTGTGGCTTGGTCGACACGAACTTCATCGGCTTCAGGAATGGCCATCACAATTGGAGTGGAAGCCAACACTGGATTGGATCGAAGTTGCGATACCATCAACTTCATTTCGCCAGCGCCACCTTCGGCGATGATCAGGTCCGGAGCGCCGCGCCCCGAAAGCGTGGCCAAAACCGCCGACGCGGATGCGTCGGAAGAAAGAAGCGTGCAACCGATCTGCGACAATCGTCCTTCCAATTCGCGCCGCTGCGATTCATCGCTGGCGATCACTACTGTGCGCAAAGATCCACCTTGCTTCACTGCGCTGCCCAAGATGGGCACAACCCGCTCCGAGCCCTGAAATGATTTGCTGGGCATCGCGTGTCCAATCGCCAAGGCCGCCGCGGTTCGAATTGAGCGGCTTGAATTCATGAGGCAACTTAAAATCGGACTTCCTTGTTTCGAG
>SYAD01000133.1 GCA_005789005.1 Planctomycetia bacterium
GCTGGAAAAGCAAAAACGCGGCAAAAAGCGCATGAAAACCATCGGAATGGTCAGCATTCCACAAGAAGCCTTCATGGCCATTCTTGACCAAGGCGATTGAGCCACCGCTTCTTTGCATGTTCAAAATCCTGGTGAATTCGCGCTCTTTTTTCTTGGTATTCGTTTTGGATATGGCTTTTGAATGCCCGCAAAACACTTTCGCCACGCGGCGCTAAACTGACCAAATGAAAAAAATTGAACGCATCGCTCTTTGTCTCACCATTCTCACGGTCGCATGGCTTTTGGTTGGGCGTCCCGGGCCGGACTCCAGCGCCAACGCGCGCGCGGTGAACATGGCGGACCTTGGTCCCGCTCAAAATATTTTGCTTGAAAGCAAAGATGGCGTGCTCACATTGCGCAACGAGGCCAATCATCTTGCATTTGGCGATCAACCCACTTCGCGCGTTTGGAGCATTGCCGCGGTGCATTTGGACAAGGTGCTTAAAAAAATGTTGACCAATGAGCGCTTTGTCGAGGAGCGAAATCAATTTGACGAAGCCGCCAAAAAACAGAACGCCGACTTTGAGCGTCAAATGGAGGAGATCAAAGCCAAGTACGGCGAAATGCCCAAAGACAATCCCGACTTGGCCAAGGGCAAGGAAGAAATGCAATCCTTGTATACGCGTTATCAAAAATGGAACGATGGTGTAAGCGGTTCCCAAAGCAAACTCATGGCGGGACAAGTGGAATCGGCGTACAAAGAACTGGTAACCGCGGTTGATGTGGTGGCGGACCGCCAAAAAATAGATGTGGTCTATCGCTTTATTCCAGCGGCGGTTCCCTTTGAAACCTCGCAATTGGGCGACACAATGCTGCAAGTGCAGGCGCGCACATTCTTGCGCGCGCCGGAATCCTTGGACATCACCGCCGATGTCATGAAGGAACTTGGCCTGAAAGATTGATGGTCGCGGCCACATGGGTGGCAACAGCCTGGGATAATTTTTGCGCCAATGTGGCTTTGACATGCTCCATCGATGGACATTTTTCCCCAAGGCATTCATGCATGCTTGTCACCCCGCGCCCTGTGAGTCCGCACGGCACAATCAAATTGAACGCGTCAAGATCCGGATTCATATTCAGAGCCAGTCCGTGCATGCACACCCATCGGCTCACGCGCACACCCATGGCGCATATTTTTAAATCGCCTGGCTGATCCTTGGCGCACACCCAAACTCCCGTGGCCTTTGCATCGCGGTGCGCGGACACGCCCATGTCCGCCAACACTTCAATCACCGTCTCCTCCAGCAAGCGCATGTAGCCATGAATGCGCAAACCCATGCGCTCCAAATCAAGAATGGGATACGCCACCAATTGACCAGGTCCATGCCAAGTCACATCGCCGCCACGGTCGGTCTCCACGCACTCCACACCAAGTTGCGCCAAGCGCTGTGGCGACACCAAAACATTTTTCGCCGCGTCCGGCCTACGACTCACAGTGATGACTTGCGGATCGTGTTCCACCAAAAGCAGCTGCATTTGCCCTTGATTTCGCCGCGCCGCAAGAACCTCCGCGTGGGCGGCGCGCTGCAACTCAAGCGCCCGCGCGTAGGACATTCTTCCAAGATCTTTCACGTGAAGCAATTGCATTGAAATTCAAGTTTACGCTGCCAAAGCCCGCGACTGGCAATACAATCCGAAACATGTCCAAGGTGCATTCTTCCGCGATTTTAACTGGCGATGTTCAAATTGCCGACGGCGCGCAAGTGGGTCCATTCTGTGTGCTTGATGGGACCATGGGCCCCATCACCATCGGCCCTGGCACGCGGCTGATGCACCAAGTTTCCATGCAAGGACCTTTGACTGTTGGCGAGCGCAATCGATTTTATCCAAGCTGCTCCGTTGGATATCCGCCGCAAGATTTAGGTTTTGATCCCGACAAGGCCGGAGCTGGTTGCGTGATTGGCGACGACAACACCTTCCGCGAATCCGTGAGCATTCACCGCGCGAAAATGGAATTGCCCACTCGCATTGGCGACAAAAATTATCTCATGGCCAATAGCCATATCGCCCATGATTGTTGTGTCGCCAACAAATGCATTTTTGCCAACAATGTTTCTCTTGGCGGACATGTTGAAATTGGCGATGGAGTTATTTTTGGCGGCGTTTCCACCGTGCACCAATTTGCGCGCGTGGGCCGCGGCGCGTTTCTTGGTGGCTTGACCGGTTTAAGCACGGATTTACCCGCATTTTTCATGCTGACTGCGATCAACGTCGCCGGCAGTTTGAATTTGATCGGAATGCGACGCAGCGGAATGCAACGAAGTGACATTGATACGGTCCGCTGGGTGTACGAGGTGGTCCAGAGAAGGAAACTTTCAAGACCGAATGTGTTGATCGCTTTGGCTGAGCGCAAAGAAAATCCTATCGTGCAGGAATACATGCGCTTCATCGAGACAGCAAAACGACCAATTACTCCAAGCACTGGTAGCGCGCTGCGTGGCACTTCCATCACGACCACTGTGGAATAAATGCATCCACCCATTCGCATCCGTATTTTAGCCAGCGGTAGCCAAGGTAATGCCGCTATTGTTTCACTTCGACCAAGCGATGCGGCGCCCATGCATGTGATTATTGATTTGGGTTTGTCGCCGCGCAAATTATGTGGCGCGCTTGCCGTGGAAAATATCAAGCCAAATGAAATTGCCGCCATTCTTCTAACGCACGCGGATTCAGACCATCTGCACGGCGGATGGGCGCGGCGATGGCCATTTGAAAACGCCAAAGTGATCGCACGCAAAACGCACCATCGCGCGATCGCCCACGCCGGGATTCAACCCAGGCACATGCTCGACGCGGAGGCTGATTCTTTCAAATTTTTCCCGCAAATTAAGCCCATTGCCTTGCCGCATGACAAGGCTGGCTCGACCGGGTTTCGGATTTGCATAGATGGTGCCACGCTGGGTTGGGCCACCGATTTGGGTCGAATGTCCAGCGACGCGCTTGCATTTTTTACAGGCGTGGACGCGCTGTGCATAGAAAGCAACTACGACTTGCATTTGCAGCGGCGTTCATCGCGACCGGATTTCTTGAAGGCGCGCATCATGGGTGGTCACGGCCATCTTTCCAACGCGGAAACTTTGCAGGCGGTGCTTCATATTCATGGCCAGCGCGCGCTGCGCCACATTGTGCTGCTTCATCTTTCTTCGCAGTGCAACTCGCAGGAGTTGGTGCGCGAGTTGTGGAACACGCACGCGCCAGAACTTGCCGGCAATATGCAAGTGGCCACGCAAACACTTCCGCTGCCGTGGGTTTGCGTGGGGCAACCGCGCTACTGTAATTGGAGCGAGTCACTGTTTGCGGCGCACCAATTATCTTTGAATTCAAGCTGCGCTGGACAATAAAACCCAACGCTCACTTTCATCGCCAAAGCCGCTTCATTTTGTGCGCTGGTTCTCAAAATCAAGCAAATCACGCTGCCGCCCGAAGCCCCGCCGCCTTCGCTACGCTGCGAAGCCCTTCATGAGCGACTTCATTGGACATCACTGTGGCGTTGCCTTGGTGCGCTTAAAAAAACCGCTGGCGGAATTGCAACGCATTCATGGCGACCCGCTGTGGGGACTTCGAAAATTATATTTGCTCATGGAGAAGCAACACAACCGCGGCCAAGATGGCGCCGGAATTGCCAGCGTGAAATTTGAAACCGCCGCGGGCGAGCCATTTCTTTCACGACTTCGCAACAGCAAACGCAGTCCAATTGAGCGGCTCTTTGACGCGGCGCTGGGACCCGCGACAAAAATTTCCGAACATGATCTGCGCAACATGGATCCGCTTGAACTCAAGCGTCGCATTCCAATGTTGGGCGAAGTCATGCTTGGGCATCTTCGCTACGGAACATTCGGTGGCCGCGGCGAAAATGTGTGCCACCCGTATGTCCGCCGCTCCAATGTCGCAAGTCGAAATCTGGCCATCGCCGGCAACTTCAACTTGACCAACGCCACGGAACTATTTCAAACGCTCGCGGCGTATGGACTCAACCCCGTGGGTGACACAGATACGGGTGTTGTGCTGGAAAAAATAGGCCATTTTCTAGATGTGGAGCACGACCAATTGCGCGCCAGTGTGGGTCCGGGCAGTTTGAAAAACTTGGACGGCATTGAACTAGCGCATGCCGTGGCGCAGGAACTGAATCTCACACGCGTTCTTACAAAAGCCACCGCCGACTTTGACGGCGGATATGTGTTCGTTGGTTTGCTCGGTCATGGCGACTGCTTTGTCTGCCGTGATCCCAACGGAATTCGCCCCGTCTTTATTTTGGAAACCGATGATGTGGTGGCGGCCGCAAGCGAACGTGCCGCGCTCACCACCGTCTTTAATGTCGAGCCTGAATCCGTGAAGGCGCTCGAACCAGGACACGCTCTGATTGTGCGCCGAGATGGCGCGGTGATCCACGAACAATTTTGCCAACCCGCCGAACGTTTGGAATGTTCCTTTGAGCGGATTTATTTCAGCCGCGGCAACGACCCTGATATTTACAACGAGCGCAAGCAACTTGGCCGCAATTTGACCGAGCCCGTTCTGCAACAAACTGGCGCGGACTTCTCCAAAATTGTTTTTGGCTTCATTCCAAACACCAGCGAGCCCGCGTTCTTGGGCCTGGTCAAAGAGGTTGAGCAACACATCCACAAGCGTGAAATAGCCGCTTTAACAGGCAAATTACGCGCGGGCACGCTTACGGAACTCGATCTAGAAAACTCGATTGGCATGCTGCCGCGCGTGGAAAAAGTTGCTCACAAGGATCAACGCCTGCGTACTTTTATTACCCACGACGCGGCGCGGCGCGATTTGGTCACGCACATTTACGACGTCACCCGCGGCGTGGTCGGTCCAGGCGACACGCTTGTCATGGTGGACGACTCCATTGTTCGCGGAACAACGTTGCGCGACTCCATCATCACAATGCTGGCGCGCCTCAAGCCCGCGCGCATTGTGATCGCCAGTTCAGCGCCGCCTATTTGCTATCCAGATTGTTATGGCATTGATATGAGCCAACTTGGAAAGTTCATCGCCTTTGAGGCGGCGGTTGGTGTGATCCGTGATCGCGGCGACGAAAAACTTTTCGCCGAGATTGAAACGCTCTGCCAAGAGCAAGTGCATCTTCCCGCGGCGCACATGAAAAACCATGTGCGGCGCATTTATGACTCCGTCAC
>SYAD01000134.1 GCA_005789005.1 Planctomycetia bacterium
CCGTCCTTGCCAACTTTCTCGAAAGCCTTGGCCATCATGGCGCCAACTTCCTCGTCATTGTTGGCGGAAATACTGGCGACGGCGGCAATGCCACCGTTCACGCTTGCCACTGGCTTGGCCAGCGACTCAATGTTCTTTGTGACAACGGCAACGGCCTTGCGAATGCCGCGCACCAACGCATTGGCTTCGGCGCCGCTGGCAATGAACTTCAGACCACTGCGGAAAATCGCCTCGGCAAGAACGGTGGCGGTGGTTGTTCCGTCGCCGGCGTCATCGCTGGTCTTGCTCGCCGCTTCCTTCACAAGCTTGGCGCCCATGTTTTCGGCTTTGTTTGAAAGTTCAATTTCTTCGGCAACGCTCACGCCGTCCTTGGTCACGGTTGGACCGCCCCAACTTTTATCCAGCACCGCGTTGCGTCCGCGTGGACCAAGCGTGCTCTTCACAGCGGCGGCTAGTTTTTCTACGCCAGCCAAAAGTGATTTGCGGGCTTCAATATCGAAGGAGAGTTGCTTGACGGACATTGGATTTTTTCTCCGTGAGAGTGTTGGAAAGTTGGTGAAGTGTCTTGACGCTCGAAATCCTCAAAAATGAGGGAGCCTTTGTGTAGATACAAATGGGATGCCAAAGCGCATCGGATAGGCTGGCTGAGTGCAAATGAAGGCAAATCTACACATAAGTAATTGCAAAATATAAGTTTAAGCCGTTAAATCAGCGAAATTCTCGCCATGTTTAGGTCAAAAATTAGCGCTAAAAGACCGTAAATGATCCGGTCACAAAATTTGAATTGGTTCCATTACCGCACTTATTCAAGTCGGTCTGCCAACCTGACAGCACCAAAACGCAGGGATTGGACCACGGTTGGCACAAGTCCGTGCAGTTTCAAATTGCAAGGTCCTAGCAGCATGGGTCAAGCGCTCCATTCCGGGCTCGCGCATGGCGTAAATCTAAAATTCACATTTCAAATTTCATGGGCGGTAACAGCAAACTTCTAGCAATCCACCATGCGTTGGCCACTAAATAAGCCAGTCCAAAAATAAGCACGGCGCTTTCTACGGCAACCAAACTGTCGGACACCATGGCGGCAACTTCCCATCCCAATTTATGAAGAAGAATGGGGGATGCGAACGCGCCAAGCGCAACCAATCCCAAAGTATAAATCAGTAAATTTATATTTTGGCGCGCGGATCCAGCTTCGCGAAACGCTTGCGAGCGGCGGCCGCACACCAAAAACAATCTTCGATAGCTGATCAACACTATTGTAAACGCTGGAAGTTGCAGCGCTGGGGAGGACATCTTGAGCCAATCCATCACCATTTCTTGTGGCTGCAATTTGATGGAGCTCACCATGATCACGATCAGTGTTGCCACCCACAACAACAAGCCGCCATTGAGCCACGCGCGCCACTTGCGCATTTCCGCGCGCAGGGCAACTTCATTTGCGAGCAATCCAATTAAAGCAAACACGCACGCCAAAGCAACCAATACGCACGAGGCCGCCCAACCAAAAAAGCGAATTTGTTGCGCAATTCGACTTGTTTGGCCCGACAAAGAATCAATGAACGCAATCATTGGGCCCGCCGATTGTAAAACCGCGGCAAGCATGCACGCCAATGGAATTGCAATCAGGAATGTCGCCACGCGCGCGGGCCGTTGCAGCGCCACCAATGCGCGAATTTTTAAATCTGAATTGACCGCCAGCGTCGTGGCCACAGCGAGTCCGCATTCGGGACACACATCAAAAAGATCACGCCCGTGCAAATCATATTTGCAACGATCGCAGCGAACATGTGAGGCAAGCGTGGGCATGAAGTTGAAAGTTATACTTATTCTTGCATGCGCAGTGCCACAGATATAAAATCCGACAATCGCAAGGCAATTGTGCTGCTTTCGGGCGGGCTTGATAGCGCGGTCACGCTTGCGGCCCTGCACGCGGATGGTTTCACATGCGCCACGCTTGCCATTGATTACGGCCAGCGTCACCGGGTGGAATTGGAATTTGCCCAGCGTGTTTCGCGCGCTCTTGGCGCGAGCGAGCACCGTCAAGTTACGGTTGATTTGCGCACCCTTGGTGGAAGCGCGCTCACCGCCGACATTGCCGTTCCAAAGGATCGCGACCTTGCGGGGGTTGATATTCCGGTGACCTATGTGCCGGCGCGCAATACGATTTTCCTTTCCGTGGCGCTGGGCTACGCCGAATCGGTGGGCGCGCGCCATATCGCTTTCGGCGCCAATGCTTTGGATTATTCGGGCTATCCAGATTGTCGGCCCGATTTTATTGACGCCTTTGAGCGCCTTGCCAATGTGGCCACGCGTGATGGCGTGCAAGCCGCCGCGGCGGGACAGGCGTGGTTTAAAGTGCACGCGCCATTGCTGCGCATGAGCAAGGCGCAAATTGTTTTGCTGGGAAAAAAACTTGGCGTGGACTTTGCGCTGACAACAAGTTGCTACGACCCCGGCGTGAATGCAAAGCCATGTGGCTTGTGCGATTCATGCCGCCTGCGCGCCAAAGGTTTTGGCGAAGCCGGCGTGATTGATCCGCGCGTTTTGTAAAGCTTGAGCGCGTGACATGCGGCCGAAAATTTTAATTTATAAAAACCCGCGCGTTCCAATATCCAAATTGTTCACTTCAAGCGCGCTCTGAAAGTTGGCGTTTGAATATCCAAATTCTTTACTTCAAGCGCGCTCTGAAAGTTGGCGTTTCAATTCAAATTGTTCACTTCAAGCGCGCTCTGAAAGTTGGCGTTTCAATTCCAAATGTATATATCCAAATTTATATATCCAAGTTCTTCACTTCAAGCGCGTGCTTCTCAATGTAGTTGCGCCGCTGCTCAACATCTTCACCCATGAGAATTGAGAAAAGATTGTCGGCATTGCTGGCCTGATCCCATGTCACCTTCAGCAGCGTGCGCCGCGCTGGATCCATGGTGGTGTCCCACAGTTGAATGGCCTCCATTTCGCCCAGCCCTTTGAAGCGTTTCACCTCAATGCCGCGGCGGCCAACTTCATGCAATTTCTGCAAGATTGAAGGGATATTAGGCACTTCAACCATTTCGGTTTCCTTGGATTTTTCATTCTGCACAAGCCAGCCGTAGCGCGTGGGCAATCGCTCGCCGGTCACGCCTTCTTCTTGAACCAACGTCCAGTGGTCCATCACCATGCCGGACTTTTCCAGCGACTCAAAGATCTTGTCGATCTCGCGGTTCTCATGCAGTGGACGCAACGTGGCCAACTTCGCCAAGTCCTCGCCTTCGGTGCTTGCGCCAACTTCAATTAATTTGAGTTGTTGTTTGGCCAACTCCGCCATGGCGTCAGCCTCGCGATGAAACAACGCGTCGTGACCACGCCATGCAAGAATGAAACTTGGCAAACGATTCTTGCCTTCGGGATCTTTTGCGCGCGTCTCAAGTAGGCGCGCAAATTGCAGGCCACGATATTGACTGACCAAGCATAATTCTTCCAGGCGCGTCAACTCGCGGATCACGCGACGTAGCGCGTCGCCGTCAATGCGGCTGGTTTCCTTGCCCTTGGCGTCGCGAATAATCAGCGCCGCGTTGCTGCGCATGGCCAAACTCACAAGCACTTCGTTCATGCGGTGATCGTTCAACACATATTCAATGCTCTTGCCGCGCGCCACTTGATACAGCGGCGGCTGCGCGATGTAAATTCTTCCAAGGCGCACCAACTCCGGAATTTGTCGGAAGAAAAACGTGAGCAAAAGCGTGCGAATATGGCTTCCGTCCACATCGGCGTCCGTCATGA
>SYAD01000135.1 GCA_005789005.1 Planctomycetia bacterium
AAGCTTGCGAATTGCTGCAAATCATGCTGGTTCAGAGTCAACTCTCCCGCTCACTCAATCCCGATCTCGCCGCCGACCTTGAGGGTGGATGGCCGATCATCGCCAATGGGGCATCGGGAGCCACGGCTCAATCATCGCGGCCCACATTGACCATGGCGTTGGCGCTTGACCCAAAGTTGTTCTCCGCTTCGCCTTCCACCGCCAAAGAAAATCTGGACTCCCTTAAGTTGGCGCTGCGATTTCTAAAGCAATTGCAGGTGGATCAGTCAGGCTGTTACGCATTTCGTGATCCAGCCAAATCCATTGGTGGAATCCGCGCCGCACCGTGGGACAGCAATCAACCATTGGGCGCGAACGCAACCACATTGTTGGCGGTGCTTGAGTCCCGTGGATTGCTAGCGAATGAGCCAACTTCAAAATAAGTGATACGGCTGATCCTGTTTATCGTAAAATCAATCCAATGCGAATTAATTCTAGTTTCATTTCGCGGATCATCTTCGCAGCCGCCAAGACAATTATTTGTCTAGGCGCGATCACGGGGATAAATCCTATTGCCTCCGCCACACGGTCACAGTCCGCGCCGCTTCAGGCTGGCGTCCGCGATCGGTGGGTGGCTTCGCTTAGCGCCAAAAAAATTTCTGTGGTATTCAAGCAAGTCCCCATCGTGCAAGTTTTGGAATCCATCTCGCAAAAATCGGGCGTTCCAATTCAGACATTACTACTTGATAAACCCGCAGGATCCGCGGGAATTGATCCTGCCATCACTATAGATTTAGAAATCAAAGACATGCGGGCTCGTGAAGTACTGGAGATTGTTCTGAGCCAGGCGAGCGCGACCTCGCAAAACGAATGTCGCTGGCAAACAACGCAAACCGGAATTGAAGCGGGTCCAAAATCGCGCTTGCTTCGGTCCAGCGCAATGGAGCGCCGCGTTTATGTGGTGGCAGATCTTGGTTTCAAGGCGGCGGACTTTCAACCGCCACCACTGCAAGGTGGCGGCACTGGAGGCGGCACTGCACCACCTCCCTTCACTCCATCGCAACAGGATGCGCGCTATCAAAAATTAAAATCACTCATCCAAGCAACTGTGGAAACCGATGTGTGGGCTGAATCGAGCGGTGGCCCTTGCACCATCGCCATATTCAACAACACGATGATCGTGATTGCGCCAGACTTTGTGCATAGATCCATCGCAGGCAATAGTTTGGTTCGGGCAACCACTTCCCCCACCAGTCAGCCGACGTATTAAATGGATGACCTTTCGCGAACTGATCCCCTGCCCACCCGCCGTGATTTCACCGCATGCACCGGTGACGGCGCCACATTCTGTTTCATGGTGGGCGCGGGCGAAACATACATCGCGGCCCTGGTTCTGGCCCTGGGCAAAAGCGCGCTTATCGCAGGCTTAATCATCACAATTCCCATGCTGGTGGGCGCCACGGTTCAACTGGCTTCGCCCGCCGGTTTGCGCCGCGTGGGTTCGCCGCGCAAATGGATCCAAGGTTGCGCCATTGTGCAAGCGCTTTCATTTATGCCCTTGATCATCGCCGCCGCATACGGAAATATTCCAACATGGCTGGGGTTTGTCACGCTGTCTATTTATTGGAGCGCGGCCATCGGCGCGTGGCCCGCGTGGAGCACCTGGGTGGCGCGGCTATTTCCAGAAACACTGCGCGCCAGTTACTTCAGCAAACGAAATCGCATTTGCCAAATTTCGCAACTCACCGCCATGCTTGCCGCGGGCGGTCTTTTATATTTGGGCGAGCGCGACGGATGGCAACTGACAGCCTTCATGTGGATCATGATCTTCGCGGCGTTGGCGCGGCTTTCAAGCGTTTGGTTCCTGCAGTATCAAGGCGATGTCAAGCTCAAGACAAGCGACATCATTCATGTCCAGTACCGCGCGTTGCCCAAGCGACTTGGATCCAGCGGTGATCTGCGCATTGTGCTCTGCTTGATCGCATTGCAATTTGCGGCCAATGTCAGCGGACCCTTTGTGAATCCATGGCTTCTGGATTATTTACATTTTGACAAAGCCTCGTATTTACTTGTGATTTGCACTCTTTTTGCGTCAAAATGCCTGGCGCTCACGTTATTGGGTGGCATCATTCAAAAGTTTGGCGCCAGGCGCGTGCTGCTTATTGGAACCGCCGGAACATCGGTTGGTGTTTTAATGCTGGCGGTATCAACCAACTTGGCTTGGATTACATTTGTGCAGGTGTATAGCGGTGTCATGTGGGCGGCGTGGGAACTTGCCTCATTCTTGGTGCTGCTTGAAAGCATCAAGCATTCAGAGCGCACATCCATGATGGCGCTCTACAACTTCACAACTTATTTTTCAATCGCGGCTGGATCATTCATTGGCGCATACATTCTTAAATGGATGGATACTTCTGGCGGCGCCTATGTGACCATCTTCATTCTGTCGGGCGTGTTGCGCTTGGGCGTTTTGTGGTTGCGGCCTACCCGCGTGCGTGCGTCGGCGGTTGAAGTTGTAAGCCCGGCGCCAATGAAAGACCTGGACGCATGACTTGGCCAATCACATTGGCGAATGCTCCGCGTGGAGCGCGGTTTCTTGCCATCGTTGGAATGTTGATTGTTGTTGGCGCGTGGATGATTCCCCAAGCTTCACTAGTTGATTTTTTTCTGCATCCAGTTCGCGCCAATGCCATGGCGCACGCGTTTGAGTCAGCCGCCGCCGCGCGCGTTGGATGGACCATCATCGGGCTCTCATTGTGGCTATTTCCCCATGTTTTTAGGGCTATTCAACCAGCACATTCCATCCACAACACTCCCGCGTTTGCATCAACATTTTCCAGAACGCTGTTTGTACTGCTCGCGCTGTCAATTATCGTGCGATTGATTCGCGTGAATGAAAGTTTGTGGTACGACGAAATCGCCGCGCTTGCAACCTATGTCATGCATGGTCCAGGCGTGATCATGGGCAACGCCTTCACCACGGCGAATCATCCACTGCAATCACTTCTATCATGGATGTCGATTCCGCTCAGCATTGATCCGGGCATTCGACTTCCATCCATCTTGGCTGGTCCTGTCGCGGTATACGCCACTTGGAAGTTCACGCGTCAAGTGGCAAGCGAAAGCATCGCTTTGGTTGCCGCGGGAGCAATCACATGTGCGCCCGCGGCGGTGTTCGCTTCTGGAGAGGCCCGTGGATACGCGCTCGCCATTGCCCTTGGCGCTTTGGCAAGTTGCATGATGTTGTTAATGCTGCGACAAACGCATCAGAAAAACACACCACTTTGTTACGCGCTATTCATGTCACTTGCCATATGGGCTCACTTGGTCACCGTATTTTTGGCGGTTGGTCATTTGCTTGTGGCGCTCTGGATGATGCGGCGCAAGGAACAACGCACCGCTTCAATTACAGCGGTTTTTGCCGTGATTTGGGCGGGTTTTTTGTCGATCGGTTTGTGGTCGCCGACGTTGCCGGATTTGTTCCACTCACGCGATCAATTCTTGGCGCTCACTGGAAATGAACCCACACTCTTTGGCCGTGAAGGCGCGGCTTTACTGGAACAACTCGCGGGCGCGTATGGATGGGCCGCAATTCCGTCCGCATTGTTGGTGATCATTGGCATGGCAACAACACTGCGTCAACCAAATCTGCGCCTAGCTTTGGCCGTTACGGCGCTTGGTGTTCCTGTTGCGGTGCTTGTCGCGTGGCTGGGAAGCAGTTGGCTGTACGCACGATTTATTTTGTTCGCCATGCCGGCCACGGCCTTCTTAATTTCGCTTGCGCTTGCTTGGCTTTGGAAATTGCGCCCGTGGTTCGCAATCACGTTGGCCGCGATCACGTTGGCAACTTGGAGCGCGGACATTCTCGCGCGTGTTCCCAAGCAATCACTGCGCGAGGCGATTGCATTTGTCGCGACGCAAAAATCACCCCAAGATACGGTGGCCATCATCACTCCCGCCGACAATGTTGGCCAGTGGTACGCCTTGGCGAATAATTTTGAATTGCTTCCCACAGGGCAAAATGGCTCACAACTTGATGAATGCCTGCGCTTGACGCATCCAACTCCCAAATGGATTGTGGTGCTGTATCCACATTCCGTTTGCGAATCCGCGATTGGCTGCATGCGCCTAGGCGATTACAAGTTCGCGAAATCATTTCCAGGTTGGGTGGATTGGGGCGTCGGTGACATACAAGTATTTCAACGCGATCCGTCCCCGCCTGCCATTCGGTAATCTTATCGCATGTTTCACGGACCGCTGGAAATGATGAATGAAACCGAAGTTGGCCACGGTTGGCAATTCATCGCGCAATTTATCGAGCCCAGTGGCACACTTCGTAAAATTACTTTTGGATTGAATTGGGCCGACTACGATTTGCTCTGTCCCGATGGCGGCACTGAACCTGCGTTGGTGGCGGAAACTGTGTTGCGCTGGTTGATCGCCAATGCGAAACCTGAACAACTCACCAATCGCCTTGATGCGAGCCTGGCGCGTCGATTGGATCCCCAGGCCGACGCGCAAATTCGCCGTCTATTCATCCAGCGCGATCAGCCATAAGTGGCGGCAACTTCTTGGCGCGAAATTCCAAGGGCATCTCCACCCAAAAACTTGATCCCTTGTTTGAATTGGATTCAATCCCAAGTTTGGCTCCCAACATGGCGGAAAGCTCGCGGCAAATAGCCAATCCAAGCCCGGTTCCGCCGTGACTTTTTGTATGACTGGCGTCCACTTGGCGAAATTTTTCAAAGATGGTCTGCTGCATATCCAAAGGAATTCCGGGCCCGCTATCCAAAACGGTAATGCGCAATCCAGGCGCGCCGTCCACTACCCAAACATCCGCGCGAATGATCACGCACGAACCTTCGGGCGAAAATTTAATCGCGTTGCTGACAAAGTTGTAAAGAATTTGCTGAAGCTTTCCAGGATCGGTTTCCACCGTGGGCAATTCCTCGGAGCGTTGAATCTCCAGCGTAATTTTTTTCAAATCCGCTTGCGGACGCATGATGGCGCAAATGCCCTCAAACATGTCGGTGATGCTGGCGTTGGACACGCTCAACTCCATGCGGCCCGCCTCGATCTTCGCCATGTCCAACAGTTCGTTGATCATCTCCAGCAATCCGCGGCCGCTCTTTAAAATATGCTCGATGTATCGAATCCGTTTAGGATCGGCTTCACTATCCTTGCGCGCCAACTCCGCCAGTAATTCCGCGAATCCAATCACGCTGTTGAGCGGCGTGCGCAATTCATGCGAAACATTCGCCAAAAATTCACTTTTCAATCGATTGCTTTCAAACAACCCAACATTGGCTTCGCTTAATTGAACCAACTTGAAGTCCAGGCTTTCATTCATGCTTTGCAATTGTTTTTGGCTTCCATCCAGGGTTTGCACCATGTCGTTGAAGGAATTTCCAAGTTGCTCCAGTTCGTCGCCAGTGCGCAACTGGCTTCGACTGGAAAGATCACCAGCGCGGACTCGGTTGGCGACCTCGCGCAAGCGCCGAACGGCGCGCAAATATCCGCGCACAACCAAAAGGCGCACTGCGAACATGATTCCAAGCCACGCCAATCCACCACCAATCAAAATATAAATACGATCCTGCCAAATCAAGCGCGCCGCCGCCACTCCAGAACGCTCTATTGAAATCACGCCAGTCAGTGGCAATTTCTTCCACGCCGCGTCTGGAATATCCAAAGAAATTGCATCGCCCATTGCCACGCGCTCCGCTTGATCACCACGCAACGCGCGGACATAGCGCGACAACGGCGCGTCACCGCCGTGTACCAATTCGTAGCGATCAAAAATATCAGGTGAGGCGGCGAACTCGTCGAACGCGCTTGAGAGAAATTGGTCACCCACCGCTGCCTTGCCATCGGCGCCCTTCACAAACCGAAACTGGTCAATCGTGCTATCAGGATTCTTGCCCCAAATTTTTGAAATATCCCGCATGGATTGCAATTGTTGCGCCACCATGGACTCGCGAATTTGATTCCATGGAATGGACATCGCGCCGGTAATAGCCAACGCCGCCACTGCGCTCATGACAAGTTGACTTCGTTGAGTGAGACTGAGTCTCGCCATGTTGCACGGAGCATAGCGGGCGGGCGTATTCTGTCATCATGCATCGACCTGGATCCAATAGCGACCAAATGGAACCCGAAGATTTTCTCTGCGATTTCTGCGGACGATCGTGGACCCTCGCTCAACCATTTGTTGAAGGTCATCAAGGGAGTTGCCTTTGTGGACAATGCCTGACCACGGCTCTGCACGCGTTTGAGAGCAACGCCGTCGAGCCAACGTGCTCCGATCTTTGCACAATGTGTTTGGAGGCGCGAAAAGAACCCGCCTGGTGCGCGCCCGCGCCGGCTCAATCTCCAGCCGATCGAACAATCGCGCGCGTATGTCGGCCCTGCTCCACTCAAGCAAAGCGCACGCTTGAACGCGATCCAGAATCAGGATGGAAACGCCCCGTCACACAGACTTAAATTACGGGAGCGCGAAATTGCCAATGACAGCCCGGAAAATCAACCCCGCTTAATCAATGTTGCCGCATGAAATGGCCGGCCCTCGCGGCGGTATTTGCGCTCAAAATTTGTTCCCACCACTTCACCCTCACCCGCGCTGGCGGGCGGCGCGAATTCTTTGCGCGTGAACAAATCATTGGACGCCGCCATCAACTCCTCGTACCACTTCCATAAATCGTCGTGATCTGTGACGAGACGAAGCTCTCCAGACGCTTGCAAAACTCTATGAAATTGCTCCAGTGATGTTCGCTGCAATACGCGGCGTTTGTGATGGCGCGCCTTGGGCCACGGATCGCTGAAATACAAATGAACAATCGCGACGCTGCGATCGGGAACCCAATGCGTGACAAACTCCACCGCGTTGGCGTACAGCATGCGGACATTTTTCAACCCATGCCGGCTCACGCGATCTGTGGAGTGGCGAAAAAATTCACCCGCATTTTCCACGCCAAGAAAATCCCGCTCGGGACACCGCGTGGCTTCTTGAACTAAAAATGTTCCCTTGCCCGAACCAATTTCAATTTCATAGGGCCGTGATGAATCGCGCCCGCTAAAAAAGAAATCAGCGCCAATCTTGCCGCTCTCTGGAGTTGGCAAATCCCGCTGATTCCAACCCCATGGCCTCAAA
>SYAD01000136.1 GCA_005789005.1 Planctomycetia bacterium
CGGCGTTCCAGAGCCGCGTCTTTCTCAATGTATTTGCGATATTCATCGAATGTGGTCGCGCCAATGCATTGGATTTCGCCGCGAGAAAGCGCTGGCTTGAGCACATTGCTCGCGTCAATCGCGCCCTCGGCGCCGCCCGCGCCAACCAACGTGTGCAACTCGTCAATGAACAAAATAATGTTCTTGGCGCGTCGAACTTCATTCATGACCGCCTTGATGCGCTCCTCGAATTGGCCGCGGTACTTGGTTCCAGCAACCATCATCGCCAAGTCAAGCACAACAAGTCGCTTGTCATGCAAAAGGTCTGGAACTTCTTGCGAAATAATTTGTTGCGCAAGACCTTCAACAATCGCGGTCTTACCCACTCCAGCTTCTCCAAGAAGAACGGGATTATTTTTGGTGCGTCGACACAACACTTGAACCAATCTTTCAATTTCACTGAAGCGGCCAATGACCGGATCAAGTTCGCCAGCGCGCGCGAGCTCGGTGAGATCGCGGCCGAATGAATCCAAAGCTGGAGTCTTGCTCTTGCCACGTCGACCTGTCGCCGCGGGCGCATCACCCGCGCCAGGCTCCGCTGCCGTCTCCGCTTGCTGCGGATTTTCCTGCTCGCTCTCGCCGCCCGCGCCAAGCAAATTCAGCACTTCTTCGCGGACTTCCTCCAGTTTCATGCCAAGGTTCAACAATACTTGCGCGGCCACGCCATCTTGTTCGCGCAGCAGACCAAGCAGCAGATGCTCGGTGCCGACATAGTTGTGATTCAGATTGCGCGCTTCCTCAATCGCGTACTCGATCACTTTCTTGGCGCGCGGAGTTTGCGGAAGCTTGCCCATGGTCACCATCTCGGGACCACTCTTAACCAACTTCTCAACTTCAAGGCGAACCTTGCGCAGATCAATGCCAAGATTTTTTAACACATTGGCGCCAACACCCGAACCTTCTTTGACAAGGCCAAGAAGAATGTGTTCAGTGCCGATGTATTCATGGTTAAAGCGCTGGGCCTCTTGATTTGCGAGAGCCATCACTTTGCGAGCACGATCCGTCAAACGTTCAAACATCGAAATCTCCTAAAAATGGTCTATAGAAAAGCGGAATTGACCTTCCATCGGTGATGGTAGCCGAGTACTTTGGTGGTGGATGATCAGATTTGCACAATTCTTGATTTTGTTGGCATTTACCGCAATTTCATCAGCTTCGGCTCGTGCCCAAGGCGTGGTGGAACCACCACTTCCGTGGAAGGTGAAATTGATCACTGGGGAGACCCTCAAAGGCACAATTTCCAAGTGGGATTTCGCCGGGGTGGATGGATCATTCGGGCACGCGGCGTGGACAAGTTTCAAACCCGACGATGCCAATCGCATGTGCAAAAAGTTGATGGATTGGAGGGAAGGCTCGCAGTACATCCAATTGGCGCGCATGTTGTTCGCATTGGACGGTGGCGACAAACTCGCCGAAGCCGCCCTGCGCGACGCGATGAAGCGCGATCAAAAGCTTGATCCTGAAATTCAAAAATTGCGCGCGGAGGTTGCCGAGCATCGCCGCAAGATTGTTGAAGATCGGCGCATTGCCGCAGAAAAAGATTTTCAAGCCAAGGTGGTTGGCGCCGACGCGGCCGTGAAAAAAGATCCAGCGCCCCACGCACAGCCTGGGAGCGTGGTCCCCGACGCGCCCCACGCGCAGCCTGCAAGCGTGGCCACCGACGCGCCCCGCGCGCAGCCTTGGAGCGTGGCCACTGACGCGCAACGCGCGGAAGCCTTGACAGACATGAAGGCCGACGCTGATCGCTGGTTAAAGCAAGTCAATTTGCGCTATTCAGTGGTGGAGGCGAAGTACTGGGTTGTGTACGCTGATTTGTCAATTGACGAGACAAAAGATTTGGCGCGTCGCATGGACGACATGTATCAAACTGTCGCGCAAATGTTCGCGCTTCCAGAGGGGTTGAATATTTTTCACGGCAAGGCGGTGGTAATTATTTCGGCCACCGAGCCGCATTACCGCGCCATAGAAATGGCGGCCTTCAATTCAATGCCGCCGCCGGGCGCGATTGGTTTGTGCCACATGGTCGGCCCTAAAGTTGTGGTGACCGCGTATAAAAGTGATGACGCGAATCGATTCATGGCAACTTTGGTGCATGAGGCGTCGCATGGATTCATGCATCGATATGGCTCGCCTTCGCGACTTCCATCGTGGGCCGATGAGGGCTATGCGGAATATGTGGCCGCGGAAAGTTTTCCAAATTCAACCACCAAGGGCGATCGCAAACCACAAGGGTTGCAATGGATTCGAAGTGGAACCAACAATGTTCTGAATGTGCTTCGAATGAATTACGAGGATGGTTCATGGCCCGGTCCCGACGCCATTGGATATGCGATTGGCTATCTCACCGTGGATTATTTGATGCAGACAAATCGCCAAGGGTTTGGAGAGTGGGTGAAGGATGTGAAAGCGGGTCTTTCTTGGGAAGAAGCCCTGCAAAAGCGTTTTGGCTGGAGCGCGGCGCAGTTGGCGCAGGCAGTGAAAGTGCGCTACCGAGCGCGTGATTAAATTTGAATTGCGCTAGCCCGCGACGCAGCCATCGACCAATTTCACAACGCGGTCGGCGCGCGCGGCTACGGCGGGATCATGCGTGACCATTGCAATGGATAATCCCTTTCGATGCTTGGCGGCGATCAAGTCCAGAATTTCGCCGCCAGTTTTTGTGTCAAGATTTCCAGTTGGCTCATCCGCCAGAAGCACGCGCGGTTGATTGGCCAGCGCGCGCGCGATGGCCACACGTTGACGCTCGCCACCAGAAAGTTCCGCTGGTTTATGCGTGAGTCGATGCGACAAGCCAAACGCGTCGAGCAATTCGGTGGCGTGCTGTTGCGCTTGGGCGCGCTTGCTTGCCCAGCCCATGCCGGCGTTGACCATGTTGGGCAAAAGCGCGTTCTCCAAAACAGAAAGTTCAGGAAGCAAGTGATAAAACTGGAACACAAATCCCACGCTTTGATTTCGATAGGAGTTGCGCGCGGAAAACTTCAAGTCGGCCACTGGATTGCCATCAAACCACACGCCGCCGGAATCCGCGTCGCATTCGTCAAGCAAACCAAGCAAGTGCAAAAGCGTGCTTTTTCCGCTGCCAGATGAGCCAAGTATGGCGACCCACTCGCCTTGGGCCAGCGTGAAACTGGCGCCGCGAAGCACTGGCACTTTCACGCGGCCAAGCGTGTAGGTCTTGCGTAAATTTTTGGCTTCAAGCAGAAACTTACTCATAGCGCAACGCCCTGACTGGATGAATGTCTGCGGCTTTGGCGGCGGGAATGCTGGCGCCAAGCACGCTGAAAATGACCGCGCCAAACCAAGTGCTGATGGCGGTGAACCAATCCACTTGGTCTGGAATTGTTGCAAAGTAGTAGACGCTTGGATCCCAAATCAATGTGCCACGGTGCAGCATCAAACCCGCGCCAACGATGGCAAGCGTGATGCCAAGCACCAACCACAAAAGTGTGCTTAATAAAACCCCGGTCATCGCGCCGCGCACGCACATGGCCAAACTCACCAGTGCAATGCAGAAACTCGCCATGTAACTCCACGCGGGCGCGTCTTGACCAATGGTCTCGTGAATAAAATTAATGTAATGGATCACCAGCCAACCAAGTCCAACACCAAAGAGTCCGCCAATGGCGCCGATGACCAATCCATATTGCAAGAAGATCCACAAAATGCCCAGCCGACTTGAGCCCACGGAGCGCAAAATTCCAACATCTCGGGTCTTCTCCTGCACGATGGCCCAGAAGATGCTCAACACCAATCCGGCGCACACCAGATACACAATGGAGAACAAAATCCGCATCATTTCCCGCTCTTTTTCAACGGGGGCGATCAGGTCGCGCAGGTGTTGCTCCCAAGTCAGAATGGTCATGGATTCAACGCGAGGCGCCTTCACCGCTTTGGATGGATCTTGGGAAATATCGAACGCGAATTTTTCATAGGCGCTGAACACGGCGGCTTGAAGTTGATCTGGAGTCACGCCGGGCTTGGCGCGCACCAAAACCTTGTGCACTTTCGCGGGGCTTGTTCCCAGCACTGGCAAACTTCCGTCAGCGTTCGGCGGCGCTTGCATGTCGTACAAAGTGCCCGCGTCCATGCGCAATAATTTCTGCGCCTCGGAAAGTGAAATCATCACGCGGTTCTTGTCGATTTGATACACGCCACTTTTAAATTCATTCACCACTGGAAAGACGCGCTCGCGCGGTTCCGCAATTGTTCCTTTGGCGCTGATTGGAACCAAAGTCAGCGTGACGGATTGGCGCGGCATGAACCATTGATAGCGCGGGCGATAGCTGCCATCACGCATGCGCTCATTGGCAATGGAGACGTGCATGCCAAGCACAAGTCCGGGTTCTCCAGTGGCGCTCTTCATTAAATCCAAGCCGTCATTGAGAATATTTTGGCTCAGCTTCAAGCGCGGATCATCGGGCAGCATGGCCGCGGCGGCTTCTGGAGTGATGGGTGGTTTCCAGTAAAGCGCCTTGGAAAAATCGGTGACGCGGTTGAAGCTTTGCGGCTCAATTCCCCACACATTCGCGGTCACAACTTCTTTTTCACTTCCCTCGGGATACGGCATGCGCACAAGTCCGTAGGTGTCAATCAGCGGCGTGGCGGCCTGGGCTTCGGGAAGTTTTTCAATGGTGTCAATGAGTTGCTCGTACCAAGGAATTCCGCGAATGGGATAGCTGATCACAACATCGCCCATGAGCGTTCGGCCACTGGCGCGCAGCATGTCAAGAAATCCGCTCATCACACTTACAACAATCACCACCAACGCCACGCACAAAGCTACCGCTGCAACAGCGATCAGCGGAATGATGCGGCTGGTGAGATATCGATTGGCGAGTTGGACTGGATACACGCGAGAGATAGTAGAGTGTTGAAGGCGCATGCGGGTGTTCATTTGGATTGTGATTTGGCTGAAATTGTGGCGGAGCAAATGCGACAACTTCGACTACTCTTGCCAAATGGATTTTCGCGTTGTGATTCTTTGGGTGTTGCTTGTGATGGCGGGTGGTTGCGCCTTCTGGTGGATCACCGTGGCTATTCGAGTTGCGCGGGATTTGCCCCGAATTCCCCGAATTGGGCAGGGGTTGGCTTTCGCTTTGCCGCCGGGCGAGCCGTTGGTGAGCGTGGTTATTCCAGCGCACAACGAGGAAAAACACGCGCCTGGTTGCATTGAAAGTATTTTGCGCAGCACGTATACAAACATAGAAGTGATTGTGGTGTTGGATCGATGCACCGACGCCACGCGCGCCAACTTACAACCTATCGCCGCGCGTGATGCAAGACTGAAATTGATCGACAATAATTCCTGTCCAACTGATTGGGCGGGCAAATGCAACGCGGGCCGCGTTGGCGCGGAGCAAGCCAAGGGAACCTACGTGTTGTTCACCGACGCCGATGTTGAATTTTCGCCGCAACTGATTCGCGCTTCCATGGGAATGTTGAACGAGCGTGGATTACAGCTGCTTTCGCTGATGAGCACGCCGCGCATTCGACATTGGTTTGAGGCCGTGGTTCAACCCGTGGCCGTCATGGAACTCATGCGTATGTTTCCTGTGGCGCAAGTGAATCGCGCCCAGAATCCTCGCTACTTCGCAAATGGACAATTCATGTTGTTTGAGCGCGCGGCCTATGACAAGTTAGGCGGCCACGCCGCGGTGAAAGACGATTTGCTAGAGGACATCGCATTTTCTCGGCGCGTAAAAGACAGCGGTGGTCGCGGAGGCTTGGCCGTGGCAGACGGCATGCTTATGGTGGAAATGTACGAGAAATTAAGCGAATTTCTGCAAGGCTGGAAGCGTATTTATATTGAAGGCTCGCAACGAAAACCGGCGCGTTTGCGCCGCAGCGGACTGATTGTTGGCGTTGGCGCCGCGTTGTTGCCCCTGGGTAGTTTCGCGGCGTTGATCGCGGGGGCAGGTTGGAGTGGTCAATGGAATGGGGGTTCGCTTGAACCACTGGCGTCCGCCGTGATGTGGACGGGACTTCTTGGAACGCTTTCATTCTTAGCCTCCGCAGCATGGATCCACAAACTGTGCGCCGCACCAATGTTGGCTGCGTTCTTTCATCCGCTTGGCGGATTCTTAATCGCGCGCTGCTTCTTTGGCGCCGCGGAAGATTTGATCAATCGCACTCCAGTTCGTTGGGGTGGTCGTGAATATATTCTTGAACCCCGTAGTAGGAAATTGGTGAAACAATGAAAATACTTTTGACAAATGACGATGGTTTGGACGCGCCAGGAATTTCCGCATTGCACACGGCGATCCAATCGCTCGGTGAAGTCATGGTTGTTGCGCCAGCCAATGGTCAAAGCGCGGAAAGCCACGGCATTACTTTTCACACGCCACTCATGACGCGCCCCCGCGCGTTGCTCAACGGCGCCAACGGAACCGCGGTGGTGGGCACGCCCGCGGATTGCGTGAAGTTGGGTTTGCGCGCGTTGTGGAAAGAAAAATATGGCCCCAATTCTCAGCCCGACGTGGTGATCAGCGGCATGAATAATGGCTCAAATGTGGGCATAAACGTGATTTATTCCGGCACCATCGCGGCCGCTGTGGAGGCCGCTTTCCTGGGCGTGCCCGCCATCGCCGTCAGCCTGCATATTGGCGATCGCAGCAAAACCAATTGGCCGCGCGCCGCTGCGATTGCGCGCTACGCCATTGATCATGTTCTCAAGCCTGGCTTGCCCCACGCACACCGTGTGATCAGCATCAATGTTCCGCACACTGAATCAGCCGACGCGCCAATGCCACAAATCAAACTTGTTCCGATGAACACTTCCGCGGGAATTGACGGCTATGAAAAACGTATCGCGCCAGATGGACAGGTGTACTACTGGTCCTCTGGAAATGGGATGGAATTTTATCACACCGCCGAAGGCAGCGATGTGGAGGCGCTCGCCGCGCGTTGCATCACCATCACGCCATTGTTCTACGATTTGACCGACCGCATGTTGCTGGAGCGTTTGCGCAATCTTGGCGTTGCAAAAGAGTGAGCCGCGTCTTGCGGATTTGTTGACGCAAATTGTTACGCGGTGATATTACGAATATAATTTTAGTCGCCTGAAATTATTTCAAGATCATACGAATGCGATACTTCAGGGTCTTGCCTTCGGGCAAATTCGTCAATTGACTACCAGAAGCGCGCCAGCGAAACAGACAATCAAGGATGGGTTGATCGATCAATGGAGAGCCAGAACTCTGCAAGATTTGAGTGTTTTTTGTGGGCACGCCATCTTTGTCAAAATCAATTTCAATGATTGGATTTGCGGGAGCGGTTGAAATTGTTGTGAGCTCGTCAAAGACGGGACGTTGCGTGCGAACGTTCAAGCCTTTGCTCGCAAGTGGGCGGCCGTTGCGCCACTTGGACTGAGGAACATCCACAATGCTAGTGGCGTCCGACTCGCGATCGGACTTCTCTCCATCCGCGGGCGGACCGGGAGTGGAGCCAGGTTGCGTCGCCGGAGTTTGCTGGCTTGGATTCGCGGGCGGACTCGCGGGTGATTGTTGTTGTGGCGGAGTGGCTGGCGACGGCGGTGGCGTAGCAACCGTTGGTTGCTGCGGAGTTGTTGGCTGCGCGGGTTTCGCCTCCGCGGGTTTTGCTTCAGCGGTTTTTTCTGGCGGCTTTGTGTCAGGCGGTTTCACTTCTGGCTTGGTCGCCTCAAGCGGCTTCTCATCGGTGGGTTTCACATCCGCGGGTTTCTCTGGTTGCTTTTCATCAATCGGTTTTGCATCCGTTGGTTTCGCCTCATTTGGCTTTAATTCATTGGGTTTCTCATCCGTTGGCTTGGAATCTGGTGGCGGCATCTTCAGCGGCTCTGGCGGAACTTTGTCATCTTTGGAGTCGCCCACTTTTTCAATAGGCAGCACTTGTGTTTCAATTTTGCGTTCATCCGCAAGAGGAACCACCGCGGATGGATTCGCAACTTTAGGTGTTTCAGGCAGCGCCAATGAAACTGGCATGGGTGGCGGCGCGACAGCTTTGGTGGTATCCGGGGCTTGCACCGGCGGCGCAGTTTCGGTTGGCGCGGGCGCGGTTTCAGTTGTGGGCGGCTCGGCTTGCGCAACCACGGTTGGCGCCGCGGGTTGTTGAGCGGGTGGTGTTTGTGGAGTTGGCGGTGGAGTTTGCGCCTGCGCCTGAGCCGGCGGGGACGCTTGTTGATTTGGTTGCGCTTGCGCGGGCTGACCGCCGGCATCAGTTTCTTTAAACGCGGCTTGTTCCACTTCGCTTTTGCGCGCAAATTGCTCTTGATAATCCTTGTATCCAATCCAAGTCATGGTGGATTTTTCGGTGCCTTCCTCAATTCCAAGTTTCAGCAGCTGTTCTTCTTCCTCGGGCGTCAACTGCTTTGACTTCTCCATTTCTTTTTCAACGCTGAAGGACGCTTGGCGCGCTTTCTTTTCGTTGGAATATTTATCCATATAGCTGCCCACGATCAGCATGGTTGGAGCGCCCGCCAACACAACAAAAATGCCGATGAAAAATCCAATTGCCAACGGCCAACTGAACACGCTCTCTTGTTCGAGCCGACGAAGTTGTTGATTGAGCCGAACCTCGGCGTAGATCGTGTCCCTAGAAACTGGAATCACAGCGGTGGGAGGCATTACTGCTTGCTGGCTTTGGCGCCGCCAACCAGTTGAATGTTCACGCCCTCGTCTTGCAGTCGGTCCCACAAATCTTGCAAGAGGGGCGCGCGGTCGGTCACGCCTTGGCCATCTTCAATGGCCAAATACACAACGGTCTTTGGGTCGGCTGTCTTGGCCTCGCGCACCTTCACTTCAATATCTTTCATTTCAACTTCTTCCTTGTTGAAATAAATTTTGCCCGTGCGCAACACACTGATCGTGGCGGCCGTGGCGGGTTTCGCGGGCTTTCCGCTAGCAAATTGCTTTAAATCCATCGGCACTAAATCCACGCGTACCATCATCACAACGGCGTAAATGAAGAACGTCAACAAGAATGTCATGAGATCAATCAGTGGATTGAGCTCAATGCGGGCCTCCGGTGGATCACGGCGAATGCGACGCATGAATTATTCAATTCCCAGTTGCACGCTGGCCAACGCGGTGGAAACTTCGGCGGAAGTTTCAAACACATCATCCAAACCCGCGGTCATAAAGATGCTCCACACTCGGTCGTTAATGGCGCACACAAATAGCCTGCGCTTTTGTTGCAGCACCCGCTTGCGCACGCGCAAGAGCGACGCAATGTTGCTGGAGGTGAGGCTGTTGACTTGTTGAAAATCCAGAATCACATGTTTCGCCGGCGCGCCTGGTCCATCGATGGCAAGCAACAGTTGTTGCAAATCTTCCGAAAGCAATGGCTCGGGAAAGAGATCAACCAACAACACTTCTTCGGACCATTCGGTAATTGACATGCGTGAATAGTAGCCAAGTTCGGTTTTGTTTCCGTGAAGGTTTATGCTGCGTTTGGCGGGGTTTCTGGCGGGGTTTCTGGAAGGATTTCCGAAGTCGCCTCGGTTGGTGGCAGTTCGCCTGGTGGAGTTGTCTCGTCCACTTCGGCAACCAACGCAACGCCCATAAGGGAATCGCCCTCGCCAAGGCGCATAATGCGCACACCCATGGTGTTGCGACCAATTTGACCGATGGCCGTGGCTGGGATGCGCACCACCATGCCCTCTTTGGAAAGCAGCATCAGTTGATCGGCTGCGGTGACTGCTCGGACAGAAACCACAAGGCCGTTGCGGCCCTCGGTCTTGATGTCGTAGCGACCCTTGCCACCGCGATTTTGACAACGCATGGAGCCATCATCTTGTTGCACCATGTATTCGGTGAGCGCGGTGCGCTTGCCGAAGCCGTTCACGGTGGCGGTCAACAGATCAGTGTCGGGATCGCAGCGGACCGCGCCCACGATGTAGTCGTCCTCGCGCAAGTTCATTCCGGTCACACCCGCGGTGGCGCGGCCCATCACGCGTGCGTCGTTCTCGTCAAAGCGAATGGCGAGTCCTTGCGCCGTTGCCAGCAGGACATCATTTTTACCGCTGGTTAAAAGCACATTCACCAAGTGATCGTTGTCGTTCAGTTTCAGCGCGATGATTCCGCTTTTGTTCACGTTGCGGAATTCTTGCAGCGCGGTGCGCTTCACGCGGCCCTCGCGCGTGACGAAGAAGAGAAAGTCCTCGCGCGTTTCAAAATTGGATACCGACAAGAATGTCTGCACGGTTTCGCCGTCGCGCAACTCGATCAAATTCTGAATGGCGCGGCCTTTGGAGGTGCGCGACATCTCTGGAATTTGCCAGGTTTTCATGCGGAAAACACGGCCAGTTGTAGTGAAACACAAAAGATCGTCGTGGCTGGAGCCGGTAAAAATTTGCTCAATGAAGTCGCCATCTTTGGCGTCGCTTCCGCGCACGCCAACACCGCCGCGGCCTTGTGTTCGGTAGGCGTCGGCGGGTAATCGCTTCACCCAACCCGCGTGCGAAATGGTGACCACCACTTCGTGCTCTGGAATCAGGTCGGCCATTTCAAAGTCCTCGGCCTCGCCCTGTTCAATCGCGGTACGGCGCTCGTCACCGAACTTTTCTTTCAGCTCAAGCACGTCTTCACGCACAATGTCAAGCACGCGTTTCTCATCCGCCAAAATAGATTCAAGTCCGTCAATATCCTCAAGCACCTTGGTAAATTCCGCCGCGAGTTTTTCAACTTCAAGACCAACAAGTTGAATGAGCCGCATGGCGCCAATCGCCTCGGCTTGCACGCGAGTCAGCAGCGCGCCGTCGCCAACACGCGAGGCCTCGGCGACGCGCGTTGGAATAAGCGGCGCATATCGATGGTCCGGAGTAATGCGGAACGCGTGTTGCATGAGGCTCAGAATTGCCTCTTCGCGTTCACGGCTTTCGCGGATGATTCGGATCACCTCGTCGATATCGCACACCGCGTAGATCAAGCCCTCAAGGCGATGCGCTTGCTGTTTGGCTTGGCGCAAAAGGAAGCCAGTTCTGCGGCGAATGACTTCTTTTCGGTGGTCGATGTGGCATTGAATAATTTGGCGCACGCCAAGGGTTCGCGGTTGGTGGTTGACCAGCGCGATGTTGATAATGGAGAAGGTGCTTTGCAGTGGCGTGTATTCATAAAGTTGCTTCTCGACGATCGCGGGGTCCGCGCCTTTCTTCAGCACCACCACAACGCGCGTTTGCGCGTCGCGGCCGGAGTGATTGCGCACATCGGCGATATCAG
>SYAD01000137.1 GCA_005789005.1 Planctomycetia bacterium
ACCGGGATCACGGTCACGCGTTGGCGCGCGGCATGACGGCTCGCGCGTGCATGGCGGAAATGTTTGGACGCGTTGATGGTTGCGCCAAAGGCAAGGGCGGATCAATGCACATGTTCGATCGTGAACACAATTTATTTGGCGGCCATGGAATTGTTGGCGCGCAAACTCCGCTTGGCGCTGGCTTGGCCTTCGCCACAAAGTACGAGGACGAGGTCATAAACAATGGAAAATCATCGCGCGTCACGCTGTGCTTTTTGGGCGACGGCGCGCTGAATCAAGGCGCTTTCCATGAGGCGCTGAATTTGGCGGGCTTGATGAACTTGCCCGTGATCTTTGTGGTGGAAAATAATGGCTACTCCATGGGCACCAGCATTCACCGCGGCACAACGCAAAGCCACGATCTTTCGTCAAAGGCTTTGGGATACGGAATTGATTCCGCCGTGATTGATGGAATGAATTTGCTCGAGGTGTATCACGGCATGAAAGATGTTGTTGAGAAGTGCCGCCGTGAAAGTCGTCCAGCGTTTGTTGACATGCGTTGCTACCGCTACAAGGGCCACTCCATGAGCGACCCGCGCAAGTACCGCACGCGCGACGAGGAGGAACTTTGGGAGCAAGGGGATCCAATCGGAATATTTGAGAAATTTATTCTTGATCAAGGCGCGATCACACATGACCAAATCAAGGCATTGCAAAAAGAAGTCAAGGCCGAGGTTCGCGACGCGGTTGATTTCGCGGACAACAGTCCGATTCCGCCAATGTCCGACCTGTATCACGATGTCTATCGTGAGCCATGGGGTCGCTACACCGGAACAAGTGAGCCACGCATGTATGGCGGCGCCATGAATCCGCCCACGTTTCGCGCCACGCGCGAGGGAGATGGTTTGATATGAGCGCCACGCAAGAATTAGAATTTCGCGACGCGATCCGCGACGCCATGAGCGAGGAGATGCGCCGTGACAAGCGCGTCATGCTGATGGGCGAAGAAGTTGCCGAATACAACGGCGCCTACAAAGTGAGCCGCGGCATGCTTGATGAGTTTGGTCCGCGGCGCATCATTGACACGCCTATTTCTGAAAGTGGTTTCGCTGGCATGGCAATTGGCGCCGCCATGTTGGGCTTGCGCCCCGTGGTGGAGTTCATGAGTTGGTCCTTTAGTTTGGTGGCCGCCGATCCGATTTTGAACAACGCCCCCAAAATGTTATTTATGAGCGGCGGGCAATTTGGTTGTCCCATTGTGTTCCGCGGAAATGACGGCGCGGGTGGTCAACTTGGAAGCACGCATAGTTGGAGCGTTGAAGGCTTGTTCTCCAATGTTCCCGGCATAAAGATTGTGATTCCATCCACGCCCGCCGACGCCAAGGGTTTGATGAAGACCGCGATTCGCGACGATGATCCTGTGTTCTTCTTGGAGAGCGAGCGATTGCTTGGCATGAAGGGCGAAGTTCCTGTTGGCGAGGATGTGCTTGTGAAATTTGGTCAGGCTTGCGTTCGACGCGAGGGCACTGATTGCACAATCGCATCTTGGGGTCGACCCGTGCATTTCTGCATGGAGGCCGCGGAAGCGCTGGCCAAAGAGGGAATTTCTTGCGAGGTGCTTGATCTACGCACGATTCGTCCGCTGGACATTGGCGCCATAGAGAGATCCGTGCGCAAGACGTCCAATCTTGTGATTGTGGATCAATCGTGGAGCTTCGGTAGCCCCGGTTCGGAAGTCGCGGCGCAAATTCATCAGCGCTGCTTTGATGATTTGGACAACCATGTGCATCGCGTTCACACCGAGGATGTTCCCGCTCCGTACGCCTTTAATTTGGAGCAGGAATATCTGCCCAACACCCGCAAGATTTGCGAAGCGGTTCGCAGCGCCACATACAACGCGTAAGAACCACGCACGCATCATAAAAATAAAATGCCAATCTCCGTCACAATGCCGCGCCTCTCGGACACCATGGAATCTGGAACCATTGTTCGTTGGAATGTGAAAGAGGGCGATGCCGTGAAAAGCGGAATGGTGGTGGCCGACATTGAAACCGACAAGGCCACCATGGAAATGCCGGTCTTTGACGATGGTCGAATTGTGAAGCTGCTTGTTCCCGCGGGCCAGCAAGTGAAAGTGGGAACGCAGATCGCGATTATTTTGGAGGACGGCGAAAGCGAGGATGGCGCTGCCAAAACACCGGCGGCGGCGCAGACATCCCAGCAATCATCTCAGCAATCATCTCAGAGCCCCTCCGGAAATGCCTTTGTTTCAGCCACTTCCAACACGCGCGGTGCAAAGTCGAATGAGCCAATCAACGCGCGGACCCAGGAGATTCTTGAATCAGACGATGCGCGTGTTCGCGTGAGTCCAGTTGCGCGGCGAATTGCGGAGCAAGAACAAGTGGATCTTGCCTCGCTCACAGGTTCAGGTCCAGGCGGCCGCATCATCAAGCGCGACGTGTTGAACGCGCTGGAAAATCGCGGGGCAACTCCCGCGGCGCAATCCACGGATGCCCCACGAGCGGGTTCGATTTCTTCC
>SYAD01000138.1 GCA_005789005.1 Planctomycetia bacterium
AAAAACCATTGAAATCTTGCGGAAACTTGGCGAAATAAGATTGGTGACAACGGTTGACGTGCTAAACATTGCACGCCTGAGTCAAAGGTAGAAATAGCGTTCCAGTTGAGGTTTCGCTAGCAGTATTGGCAAGTTTGCTTAACACATCGGCGTCGTTCCAACCCGCGACTAGGGTTGCCACGCCAGCCTGCTCGCTTGCCTCAAGCGCTCCGCGAACTTTGGCCAGCATGCCGCACGTGATGGTTCCGTTTTGTATGAGGCGCTCCACGGTTTCGCGGTCCAGCGTGCGGATAATTTTTCCAGCGCCATCTTTCACGCCAGCAACATCCGTGAGCAATACAAGTAGGCGCGCCGACAAAATCTTGGCGATCGCGGCAGCGGCTTCATCGGCGTTGATATTCAGAAGTTCGCCCGCGCTATCCATGGCAATGCTGGAGAAAATGGGCGTGCAGCCATGGCGCAGAAGTGTTTGAATAAGATGCATGTCGCCACCAGTGATCTCGCCAACGCGGCCGGCGTCAAATGCAAATTTTTGGGTCTTGCGCGCGGTGGTTGTGGCGCCATCGGCAAGCGTAAGCCCCACGGTGTTCACGCCGCGCGCGCGCAGCAAGCCCACAAGCCGCGCGTTCATTTGCCCCGCAAGCACGCCGGCGATTTCCCGCATCTGCTCTAGCGGCGTAATGCGAATTCCTTCGCGCTTTTCACTTTTGTAGCCAAGCAATTCCAAATGCCGGTCGACACTCTTTCCGCCGCCATGCACAAGCACAACACTTTGATCTTGTTGAATAAATTCAGCAAGCGCTTGAAAGAAGGGAGCGTTGGCTTCGGGATCATCCAATAATGCCCCGCCCAATTTAATAACAATCGGCGAGTTTTTGACTGGTTTTGGCTCTGTGTGGGAGTTGCGCGGATGATTCAACTAAGCACCCCAGTCGCGTGGGCGGCCAGCAAGCCCATTGTTTCAGGAAACCCCAGCCGTATATTCATGCATTGAATGGCTTGACCTGCCGCGCCCTTGATCAAGTTGTCAATGGACGAAGCAAGAACCAAGTGGTTCAACGTTGTGTCGACTGTGAGCGAAATGTCGCAGTAGTTTGTTCGCTCCACGGCGGCAATACAACTCCATACGCCATCTGGAAGCAAGCGAACAAATGGTTCAATTTCATACTGCGCCGCGAGAGTGGCGCGGACAACAGACTCGCTCACGCCGGGTAAAAGTTCCGCGTGAATGGTGCTGACAATGCCTCGGTCCAGTGGCAGCAAATGCGGCGTGAATAAAATATCCAATTGTGTTTCTTGGCGCATCTCTGGTTGATGTCGATGTCGAAGCGGGCTGTAAGGTTGGTAGCTGACTTCGCAAAATAAATTTTTGGTGATGGCGCCACGTCCCGCGCCGCTCACACCGCTTGCGGAATCAACAATCACAGGCCGCGAAGAATTCAAAAGTTTTGCGTTCACAAGCGGTCTCAGCGGCAAAATCACCGAGGTTGGATAGCACCCGGCGCATGCGATCAAGTCCGCGTCAGCCAGCGCCGCACGGTTGAGTTCGGGCAGTCCATACACCGCATTTGCAAGCAAATTGCTTGATGGATGGGCGAATCCGTAATGTGTTGGATACGCCGTCGCGTCGCGCAATCGGAATGCCGCGGATAGATCGACCACAATCAGTCCCTCGGCAAGCAGGGCGGGCGCAAGCTGCGCGCTGACTTCGTGCGGGGTGGCCAAGAAAATAACTTTGGCGTTGCACGCCAAGATCGCTTCAACTGAAGCCGCCTGAATTGGTAAGTCATTCACGCCACGAAGTCGTGGAAAAACATCCGACATGACACGCGCCGCAGTAGTCGCTCCACGCTCCGAGGCGAACAACGCGGCAACTTCCATCAACGGATGGTTGGCTGCGAGTATGGCAAGTTCGGCGCCGGTATATCCGGCCGCACCAACAATGGCGATGCGAGTAGTTTGGTCGTTCATATTATTTACGAAGCGGTCTGCGCGGTCTGTCAGCGGTGCCTTGCAAAATATTCTTTAGGCGTGTGGCTAGGTTGCGAGCCAGCGATGCGCTCTTGGCGACCAGCAAAATAGTGTCATCTCCAGCCAATGTTCCCAGCGAACCCTCCAAACGGATTCGATCAAGTTCAACGGCAAGCGGCGTGGCGTGGCCCGTGCGCGTTCGCAAGACCACCATCTGCCCGCCAACTTCCACATCCAGCAAATAGGTTTGCACCGCCGTGCTGATATCTGAATTGTTCACAGCGGCCGAGCCCGGCAACTGCCAACCTGTGGATCCCTTCATAACGCCAAGATCAGCCAAATCACGCGATAAAGTTGCTTGTGTGACATCCACGCCCTCGCCGCGAAGTTGCTTGAGCAAACTGTGCTGGCTGGTGACACGACCGGCGAGCAGTAGCCGCTCAATCATGCGCCGACGGGTTGGTTTGGAGGAATCCATATGAAAGTATAATTATGCATCAAATGCATAAAAAAGCAAGAACAAAATAATATTTTCTTTCTGGTCATCTTGACGGTGCTGAATCGATTCACGCAACTGCTTAAATTTCGCGCCGCTGTGATCGATAATAAAAACAATCGAAACGTACGATAGAGCCAATTTCAACGGCAGCATGGAATTGACAGCGGATCTGCAATTGATCGACGATCCATCCAATCCGCAAGCCAAGGGCGGCGCAACTTGGGTGCTTGGCCTGTGCTCCAAAATAAAATTTAGTGGCGCAAAAAAACCAGGACGCGCGAAGCGTCCTGGTTTGAAATCACACATCACAATGTCCCAGCGATCAATTCAGGAAGTGGTCTCGGTCGAAGTGGGGGTTGCAACAGTCGCATCCGCGGCTGCAACAACCTTCTTTGGCTTGGTCACTTTCTTAGGCTTCTTCACGGCGGTTTCACCTGTGGTTGCTGGCGCCGCATCCGCGGCAACTTCGGCGACAGGTTTCACAGCCGCAGCTTTTTCCGCCTTGGTTGGCGCAGGCTTTGGAGTTGGATGCTTGCGCTTGTACGCATCAATTCGCGCGCGATCCGGCGACAACATGGCGGAAAGTCGCTTGCCGTTGAAACGCGGCGGACTATCCAAGCGAGCCAGATCAACCAACTTGGCGATCGCATCGTTCAATTTCACGGCGCCAATTTCCTTGTGCGCCATTTCGCGGCCCTTGTAACTGGCAACTAATTGAACCTTGTGTCCTTCAAGCAGGAATCGCCGCGCTTGTTGCACGCGAATTTCCACGTCATGCGGATCCACTTTCATGCTTCGGCCCAAGCGAACTTCCTTCATTTCAAAGGTCTTGGTCTTGCGACCTTGCTTGTCCTTCTTGGCCTGCTCGTATTTGTACTTTCCAAAATCCATGATCTTGCACACCGGTGGCCGCACATCAGGCGCGATCTCCACAAGGTCAAGACCAGCGACCATGGCAAGGCGGCGCGCCTCTTCTGTTTCAACAACACCAAGCATGGTTCCCGTTTCGTCGATCAAACGAACAGGCGTGATGCGGATGCGATCATTAATGCGTGGACCAAAATTAGAACCTGAATCAGGTCGTGACATGGGCGGACGGCGGGGCGGAAATGCTGAGATGGAAGAATCCTTTATGTAGAGACAATAGAAATGCAAGGCGCTTCAAAAGCGATTGCTGTGCAAACCGGATTGACCGGAGAAACGCGAAACAACGGGGGCAGAATCATCATGCCTGTACAAAGAATTTCTGAGACATGCAGTCGTTGTCCTCGAGTTGCTTTCAAGCGGTGAAACGTTCACCGCCCACACAGTACAAAGTACTTG
The DNA here is from genome assembly GCA_005789005.1 of Planctomycetia bacterium. Lineage (GTDB taxonomy): Bacteria > Planctomycetota > Phycisphaerae > Phycisphaerales > SM1A02 > SYAC01. The sequence goes on from SYAD01000138.1 coordinate 3,794, forward strand.
CCCAAGCATGACCGATGCAAGCGAATTTGCAAGTCTTTTTTGCGGGGATTTTGCATTCTTGTGACAAATATCACTTGGAGGCTGGCGTGATCTTGCCGACAAGCGTTTCGCTGGCGCGGGTTCGATAGTCAGAAACCAGCGCCGCCACAAAGTCATCAAAGGGCATTTCGCCCGCATTTTCAGCCTTTCCATGCAGGCGAATGCTGACCACGCGGCGTTCGGCGTCGCGCGGACCCACAATGGCCGTGACTGGAATCTTCTGCTCGGCGGCAATTCGAATGCGGTTCTGAACTCGTTCTGAAGTTGTGTCAAGCGTGGTGCGCAGGCCAGCTTGGTGCAGCGCGGCGTGCAATTCTTGCGCGTAGGCGTCGCTCTTTTCGCTAATTGGAAGCACTCGAACTTGCTCTGGACTGAGCCACAGAGGAAACGCGCCGGCGAAGTGCTCAATCAACACGCCCGTGAATCGTTCCAGGCTTCCAAATGGCGCGCGGTGAATCATCACTGGTCGGTGCGTCTTGTTGTCGGCGCCTTGGTATGACAGATCAAATCGAATCGGCAAGTTGTAATCCACTTGCACGGTGCCAAGTTGCCAAGAGCGACCGATGACATCGCGCACAACAAAATCAATCTTGGGTCCGTAGAACGCGGCTTCGCCTTGCTCCTCACTAAATGGAACACCAAGCGATTGCGCCGCGTCGCGGCACGCTTGTTCCGCCTTGTCCCAATTTTCCGCAAGGCCGACATATTTGTCGGACTCCGGACCGCGCAAGCCAACGCGCACGCGGTAGTCCTTCATTCCCAATGTTCCAAAAATAAGTTTGACAAGTTTCAAGCAGCCTTGCAGTTCGTGCGCCACTTGATCTTCGCGGCAGAACAAATGCGCGTCGTCTTGCGTGAAGCCGCGCACGCGCGTCAAGCCGCCAATTTCACCCGATTGTTCCCATCGATAGACGGTGCCAAATTCAGCCAAACGCACGGGCAAATCGCGCCAAGAACGCGGCTCGCTGGCGAAGATGCGAATGTGGTGCGGGCAATTCATGGGCTTGAGCAAATAGCCCTCAATCTCGCCTTTTTCCAAACGGTTTGAAAGGTCGGCGCATGTGCAACCCTCTTTGGCCAACGCGCTCATACTTTCGTGGTCGATGATTGGCGGGTACTGGCTCTCGCGGTAGTAGGGGAAGTGGCCGCTGGTGCGATAGAGATCCAACTTGCCAATATGCGGCGTGAACACTTGGTGGTAGCCCTGTTGACGCAGCGCCTCGCCGATGAATGTTTGCAACTCTTGGCGAATCACGGCGCCGTTTGGTTTCCACAACACAAGACCTTGTCCAACCATGTCATCGATGTGAAAAAGTTGCAGTTGCTTTCCAATCACGCGGTGGTCGCGCAGTTTGGCTTCCTCAAGTTGTTTCATATGCGCGTCAAGTTCAGCCTTTGATGCGAAGGCTGTTCCATAGACGCGCGTGAGTCGATCGCTTTTTTCGTCGCCATGCCAATAGCTGCTGGCGAGCGTGGTCACTTTGTATGCGGCAACGCGCGCTGTGGTGGGAACGTGCGGACCGCGGCAAAGATCCTCCCAATTTTTCCCGGGCGTTCCAGTGGCATACCAACTTAGTGTGGCGTCGGCGCCAGAAGTTTTTGCGGCGTCGCAGGCGCGCTGCGCGTTGTCAATTTTATATTTGCTGCCTTCGCTGGTGGCCTTCGCCATGCCATCGGTTGCGCTCATTTCAAAGCGCGTGAAAGGGCGATCTTCCGCCACAATTCGAGCCATTTCCTGCTCAATTTTGGTGAAATCGTCGGCGCTGGGAATTTGCCCCGATGGGAACGCCATGTCGTAATAAAAGCCTTGCTCCACGGGCGGACCGTAGACCAGTTGCACGCCAGGAAATAAATTGCTGATGGCTTCGGCCATGATGTGCGCCGCTGAATGCCGCACAAGAAACAACGCGTCGGGGTCAATGGTGCCGTCGCGTTTTTTAGGAGTGACAATGGCCAGTTGCGCGTCGCGCGAAATTTTTGTGCCAAGGTCGCACAGCACGCCGTCAATCTTCGCGCCAAGCGCGGCTTTGGCAAGACCCGCCCCAATGTCGGCGGCCACTTGCGCTGCGGTTACGGGTGCGTCATAAGTTTTTTTGGTTCCGTCTGGAAGCGTGATGACTGGCATGGTGTTGTGGATTTATTTTGTTTTGGTGTCAGGAAAAAGATCGCGCTCGTTGGCGACAGGTCGGGGACGAGATTGCATGGAGGCCATCTCCGCGGCGAACTCGGCGATGGAACTGAATCCATGGTGCTCGCTCACAAATCGGATATAGGCGATTGGATCAAGCTCGCGAAGTTTGTTGGCCAAGCGTTGGCCAATTTCCGTGCTGAGCACTTCGCGGTCAAAGTCGCGGTGGATTTCCTCCTCCACTTCGCGGCATAATCGTTCCTTGTCCTCCTCGCGAATGGGGCGCTTGCCGCACGCGGCGTGCAAGCCACGCGTCAGGCTTTCGGCCAAGTAGGGAACGCGCGTTCCGTCGCGTTTGACCACCATTAAGCGGGCGGTTCGCTCATATCGCTCATAGGTTGTGAAGCGTTTTTCGCAGGCGATGCACTCGCGGCGGCGCCGAATGGTGTCGCCATCCTCGCCAGGGCGACTGTCGATCACCTTGTCATTGTCTGCGGTGCAAAAAGGACAGCGCACGAATTACGCCTCCTCAATCTCGGTGACTTTCTTAGTCACAACTTCTTCCACGCGTGTAGTTTGTTTTTTGGTGGCTTCATCAACATCTTTTTGGGCGCGCTCGGCGACGTCCTCTGTCAATCCGGATTTCTTGTCGGCCAAAAGAGTGTCAATGCGTTTGTTGGCGTCGCGGCGTGCATTACGAATGGCGACTTTGGTGTCCTCGGAAAGTTTTTTAGCTTGCGTGGCAAGTTGTCTGCGCCTGTCGGAACTTGGCGACGGAACAATGATTCGAATTTGGGCGCCTTCGGTTTGGGGATTCAGACCCAAGCCTGACTTCTCAATGGCCTTCACAATTTCCGATTTGGCGCCTGGATCAAAAGGCTTTACTAGAAGTTGCGTTGGCTCTGGCACGCTGATAGCGGCGAGTTCGCGCAGGTCCGTCATCGAGCCGTAGTAGTCCACCTTGATGTACTCCAACATTGCGGTGGTGGCGCGGCCAGTGCGCATGCCGCGCAGCTCCTTGCTCAAGTGCTCCACGCTCTTCTCCATCTGATCTTCACATTCAAGCAAAATGGTGTCTAGGTCCATGCGATTTCTCCTTCAAGAGCGTGCGAGAATAGCAGGGAAAATGAGCGGCGTAGCCACGTGTTCATGGATGCGCGCGGTGTGAGTGGCAAGGGGCAATTACCGCGGGTTGACGAGCCAAAAATGTACGCGGTGGAATGTGCGCGCACGCGCCAATTAGTTGGAAACCAAGGTGCCGATGGCCTCGCCGCACATGGCGCGCTTGACATTTCCATTTTGATGAAAGTTGAACACGCGCACAGGCAGCGAATGCTCCATGCACATGGTGAGCGCGGTCAGATCCATCACGGCCAATCGTTTGGCAATTGCCTCGGAAAATTTAATCTCGTTCAATTTGGTCGCGGTCGGATCCTTCTTTGGATCCGCGGTATAGACGCCGTCCACTTTGGTGGCCTTGAGAAGCATTTGCGCCTGCAATTCAACGCCGCGCAAACTGGCGCAGGTGTCGGTGGTGAAAAATGGATTGCCGGTGCCCGCCGCCAAAATAATCACGCGGCCTTTTTCCATGTGGCGCAAGGCGCGCGCGCGGATAAATGGCTCGGCGACGGACTTCACTTCAAGCGCGGTCATCAGGCGGCTGGCAACGCCCGTTCCTTCAAGTGCCTCGCGCAACGCAAGGCCATTGATAATTGTTCCCATCATGCCCATGTAGTCGGCGGTGGCCTGCGCAATGCGGCCCTTCTCGGCCAACTTGGCGCCGCGCACAATGTTTCCGCCACCCACAACAATGGCCAATTTCAAGCCATTCACCGCGCGATACGCATCGGCGATTTCAGATGCGATGTGCGCTAATTGCTCAGGCGCAATCCCAAGTTGGCCTTCTTGCGCGAAGCTTTCGCCGCTTAGTTTCAATACAACGCGTTGATAGTTCTGGCTCACGGAGTGGCTCCTTGAAATTGTGTTGCGTGCGGCAAGTTGGAAATATAATTTAAAAGTTTGAATGTGTGGCGCACGATTTTGTGTGACGCAAGTGAGGTTGGCTCAGCGAAATGAAAGTCATACATGCGCAAGGGCCTTCTCAAGATCATTGATCAAGTCCTGCTGATGTTCAATGCCAACGCTAAGGCGCACCAAGTTGTCGGAAAT
>SYAD01000139.1 GCA_005789005.1 Planctomycetia bacterium
AGTTCATTGACAAAGTATTCAAGTCCATCACCAACCGTTTGCCCGCGACATTTCGCGAGGACTTCTGTGGCACGCACATTCTTTCAAGCGCGTGGGTGATTCGCCGCCCAACCAATCACGCGTATGGCGTGGACCTGGATCCATCCGTGCTTGCATGGGGCGCCGCGCGGCGCAAGCAACAACTTTCCCCGAGCGCGCATAAGCGTTTGCACACCGTGCAAGGAAATGTGCTTTCGTACAAGGGCGATTTGGTTGATGTCGTGGCCGCCTTTAATTTCTCCTATTACATATTTAAAAAGCGCGCCGAACTGTTGCGCTATTTTAAATTCGCGCGCACACGCCTGAAAAAAGATGGCGTGTTTTTCTTGGACTGCTACGGTGGCTACGAAAGTTTCTCCGAGCAAAATGAGGAGCGCAATTTGGACGGCTTCACCTATATATGGGACACCGCCAAGTACAACCCAATTTCGGGCGAGGTGCTGAACCACATTCATTTCAAATTTCCAGACGGCACGCAGATTCGCAAGGCATTTACCTACGATTGGCGCTTGTGGACCATCGCCGAGTTGCAGGAATTGCTCGCCGACGCGGGCTTTAAACGAAGCACCGTGTATTGGGAAGGCACCGACCACGCCACGGGCGGAGGCAACGGAATTTTCCGCAAGGCCACCCAAGGCGAGGCATGCGCTGGATGGATTGCCTACATCGCCGCTGAAAAATAAACTTCAGAATAAAAAGAAACTTCAACAGGAAATGAACGGAAACTTAGTCTAAAGTGATCCCAATGCATCCGTTCGCAATACTCGCGCCCGCTTGGCGCCGCGCTCCTGCCGCTGGAATTGTGGCGGGAGCCCTTCAAGAAGTGGAAGAAATTTTTCGCCGACAATTGCGTAGCGATTTGCCAGCCGTGAATGAATTGGCGCGACATGTGGAGCGCTACCGCGGAAAAATGTTGCGTCCAACTCTGCTCTTGCTTTCGGGTTTGGCGGCAACCGGCCGCGAGGACGAGGCCGCGCTTTCACGCAACCACAAGATGGCGGCGGCTGTTTCTGAAATGATCCACATGGCAACGTTGGTGCATGACGATGTGCTTGACGAGGCCGACACGCGCCGCCGTGGCGCCACAATTAATTCATTGCGCGGCAATGAGACCGCCGTGATGCTTGGTGATTGGCTCATCTCCAACGCGTTTCATTTGTGCTCGCTGATTGGCGACACATCGCTCAATGTGGCGTTTGGCCACACCACAAACACCTTGTGCGAAGGGGAGTTGTTGCAACTCAGCCGCCGCGAGGATGTGTGTTTGGACGAGAGCACGTATCTGGAAATTGTGAAGCGCAAGACCGCGGCGTTGGTGTCCGCGTGTTGCCAACTTGGCGCTCAATTGTCAGGCGCCAGCGAGGAAATTCAAAAAGCGCTTGGCATGTATGGTCAGCACACTGGCGTGGCGTTTCAAATTCAAGACGACATTCTGGATTTCATCGGCGATCAAAGCGTGGTGGGTAAAACATTGGGTTGCGATTTGCTCAAGGGCAAGGCAACGCTTCCGCTGATTTTATATTTGCGTGATTGCGTTGGTTCCTCGCGTGTTGACGCGATCAATGTGATTGAATCTCGCGACGGAATTGAATTGGTGCGACGCATGAATAAGGCTGGCTCCATCACGGCCGCGCAAGCGGTGGCGGAAAATATGATCCGCGCCGCGCAAGACGCGCTCCAACCGCTTCCCCCAAGCCAAGTGAAAACACTATTGCAAGAGTTGGCTATGGAAGTCATCCGCCGCGATCGCTGATCGCGCCGTCGCAACTTGCGTTGTCGATCAACCGCACGCCGTCAAGGCGCGCCGCAATCAGAGCGCGCGCCCCAGACTTTAATTTTGGTTCAAAGTTCTTAATTGGCATAAGTGTGTCCGGCGCTCGAATCACCGCGTATTCAACCAGCAGTTGGTGCCGCGCCAACACGCGGAGCATTTCACTTTCCGCTGCGGCAATGTCCATGTCCGCACGCGCGCATTCTTGCGCGGCGGCCAACGCCCGTGAAAGTCCACGCGCATTTTCGCGCTGATTCGCCTGCAAATAGCGGTTGCGGCTGCTCATGGCCAAGCCATCGCTTTCGCGAATAGTGGGGCACGCGTGCACAACAAGCTTCTTCCAGCGCGCGCCTTCGCGCCGCGCCATGTCTTGTATCACGCGCAGTTGTTGAAAATCTTTCTCGCCAAAATATGCGGCTGCGGGTTGGCACATGTCAAAAAGTTTCGCAACCACTTGGCATACGCCAGCGAAATGCGTGGGGCGCTGCGCGTCCTCTAGTTTGGGTTGCGTCGCCACAAGCGGCAATTGCAATTGAATCGCCTCCGCGTTGGCCGCATCCACGCCATGCGGATACATATCTTGCACGCTTGGAATAAAAATCGCAGCCGCGCCCGCCGACTGGCACAGTTCGCGGTCCGCTTCAAGCGTGCGCGGGTACTTTGAAAAATCTTCGCCCTTGGCAAACTGCGTGGGGTTCACAAATAAACTCACCACCACGGGGCGCCCATCGCTCGCCGCTCGCTTGATCAAGGAAGCGTGCCCCGCATGCAACGCGCCCATGGTTGGAACCAAGGAGCATCCATGCAGTGGAGTGAGTGAGTCCGCGTGTTCAACAATCTGCATGTGGCGAAGGTACTCGCCTTTAATGCCGCACTTGCGCATAAATTTCAAGTTGAAAGCTCATTCGTCACGCGCATAAAAAGTTGAGATTTTCCTTTGCAGTGCTGTCAATGTCGCCTACACTAGAAGTTCCAATTCACAAGCCGTAATTTAAGATAGAAAATCCGAATTTCATCCACCTTCGATACAAGCACAGCAACATGAATAAACCACGACCATTGTATTTAGACAACGCCTCCACCACTCGATGCGATCCCCGCGTGGTGGAAGTCATGCTTCCTTACCTGACGGAGGCCTACGGAAATTCCGGTAGCCGCAACCACGCCTTTGGTTGGGAAGCCGAGGAGGCCGTCGAGAAAGCGCGCGAGCAATCCGCCGCGCTCATTGGCGCCAACGCCAAGGAAATTATTTTCACTAGCGGCGCGACTGAAAGCAACAACTTGGCCATCAAGGGCGCGGCCAACATGTACGCCAAAAAGCCAGAAGGTCAAACTGGCCGCGGCCACATTATCACCGCGCTTCACGAACATAAGGCCGTGCTTGATCCATGCAAGCGTCTTCAGAAGGAAGGCTTTGATGTCACTTACTTGCAGCCGCCCGCCGACGGCGTGATCACCGTTGACATGGTCGCCAAAGAAATTCGCCCCGACACAATTTTGGTTTCAATCATGTGGGCCAACAATGAAATTGGAACCATCAATGAAATTCCAGCCATTGGCAAACTGTGCCATGACAAGGAAATTATTTTCCACAGCGACGGCACGCAGTGGGTTGGCAAAATGCCAACCGATGTTGAGCGCGACAATATTGATTTGCTTTCTTGGAGCGGTCACAAGATGTATGGACCCAAGGGCGTGGGCGCGCTGTATGTGCGCCGTCGCAAACCACGTGTGCGTTTGGAAGCCATCTTCGACGGCGGCGGACAAGAGCGCGGAATGCGCAGCGGCACGCTGAATATCAGCGGAATCGCCGGCTTTGGTAAGGCCTGCGAATTGTGCCAGCATGAAATGCAAGCCGAAGGCGAGCGTCTTTTAAAGTTCCGCAATCGTTTGGAAACAGAACTCGCCAAGGCGATTGAAGTGACTCAAGTCAACGGCAATGCCAGTAAGCGCGTTCCAAACATCACCAACATTTCATTTGGTTTTGTTGAGGGCGAAAGTTTGCTCATGGGCATCAAGGACATCGCATGTTCATCCGGCTCCGCTTGCACCAGCGCCAGCCTTGAGCCAAGTTATGTTCTGAAAAGTTTGGGAGTGGGCGACGAACTTGCGCACAGCAGTCTGCGTTTAAGCATGAGCCGCTGGACCACCGATAAGGAAATCGATTACACAATTGCTTCCATCACCAAAGCGGTGTTGCATTTGCGAAAGATGAGTCCTCTTTATGATTTGTTCAAAGAGGGCGTGGACATTAGTAAGATTCAGTGGCAAACCCACTGAGTTGTTGAAAAAGTTTTGACTTACAAGTTTGGTAAAAAGTTTTATAGAAATTTAAGAAAGAACACACCATGGCATACAGCGACAAAGTCATCGAGCACTATCAGAACCCGCACAATGTTGGTTCATTTGGCAGCAGCAAAGAAGTTCAGGCCCGCAAAGATGTTGGCGTGGGCATTGTTGGCGCCCCCGAATGCGGCGATGTGATGCAGTTGCACATTCAAGTCAGCGACGCCGGCGTGATTCAGGACGCCAAGTTCAAGTGCTTTGGTTGCGGCTCCGCCATCGCGTCGAGTTCCTTGGCCACTGAGTGGATCAAGGGCAAGACCGTGGATGAGGCGTTGGCCATTAAGAACACCGAAATCGTGGAGGAACTCAGCCTTCCGCCCGTAAAAATCCACTGCAGCGTGTTGGCGGAGGATTCCATCCGCGCCGCGATTGAAGATTGGAAGAAGAAGAACGGACACGCCACCGCGGTTGATACCCACGCCGTACACGCGCACTAATTCAACTCATATATTTCTTGCATAAATAAAATTCAACCTTACTCAAAGTTTTTAGGAGACCCCACATGTCAGTCATCGTCACAGAAACAGCGGCCCGCGAAATTGATTCCATCATTCGGCAACAAGGTCTTGACCCAGCCAAGATTCATTTACGCGTTGGCGTGAAGGGTGGCGGTTGCAGTGGTTTCAGCTATCTGCTTGATCTCACCGAGATCCGCAAGGACAACGACGAGCTGTGGGAAGTTTCTTTCACGCGCCGCCCCGATGTTGCTGTGAAGGCGCAGAATGAAAGTGGAGGCGGCTCCGTTGCCACCGCGACAGCGCCAGAAGCGTTCGCCGTGAAAGTGATCTGCGATCCAAAGTCCTACTTGTATGTCAATGGCACAACCATTGATTTCAAGGACGAAGTCATGGGACGTGGATTTGTGTTCAGCAATCCAAACGCCACCACCACGTGCGGTTGCGGCTCAAGTTTCAGCGCATAAGCAAGCCAGCACAGTTCAAATTCAGCAGAAACGCCCGCTCAAATGGGGTGTTTCTTTTTTTTGCCCTGCGATTCAACTTGCGATCACAAAGTAGCGCGCGAGCTTGCCGCGGCGAATTTGTTTTGGCGAATCTCCCCAACCAGCGCGGGAAATTCTTCGGCGGCAACAGCCTTGCCAATCAACCAGCCTTGCGCGCCGTCGCAGGCATTCTCCTTGAGCCACGCCCACTGCGTGACATTTTCCACGCCCACCGCCACCACGCGCGCGTTCAGTTGCTTGCTCAGCGCCAGCATTGCCTGAACCATCATTCTGTCTTGCGACGTTCCAGGCAACGGCCGAATAAAACTGCGGTCGATTTTTAATTCAGACACAGGCAGGGCTTTCATGTTGGCCAGCGTGGCCACGCCCACGCCAAAATCATCCATGCACACAGTAACGCCCAAGTTGCGCAACGTGGTCAGCGGCGCGTTGAACACTTGCGGGTTTGAAATAATCGCGGCCTCTGAAATTTCCACCGCCAACTGCGCGCCGGACACGCCGCTTTCATTCAGCGCGCCGCGCACGGTGTCCACAAAGCGCGGATTTGCCAATTGATTCGCCGTGATATTCACCGCCACGCGAATATGCAGGCCAATATCCTCCCACGCGGCGCATTGGCGGCACGCCTCGCGCATGCTCCACAAAGTGATCTGGTCCATCACTCCGCATTCCTGGGCAATGGCCACAAAGCGCCCCGGCGCAATGGACACACCCGCGGGCGATGTCCAGCGAATCAGCGCCTCGGCGCCGTACACATCGCCTCGGTTCATGTTGATTTGCGGCTGGAACAGCAATTGAAATTCC
>SYAD01000140.1 GCA_005789005.1 Planctomycetia bacterium
CAGCCGTGACATTTTGCAAATTAGGCTTGAAAGTGCGCTTTTTTACGCTGGTTGTCTTGATGCCAACTCCGCCAAGATATTTGGCTTTGCCGCGTCGCTTGAGAACATTTCCAGAAGTTGTTTTTGATCCGGTGAAATAGCAGACGCGTGGCATGATTCAATCTCCTCAGTTGGGTGGGTCAGTGTACAAATAAAGGCTGTTTTGCGCAAGGGGAAGGCGCTATTTGCGCTGAACATTGCAAATTTACTGGCTCAGTCGGGCAACTTTGAGCAGGTTTTCCACGTTCAAAGCGTCTGTGGCGTCAAAACTGCCCACTTCAAAGCTGTCCAGGTCAATCACGCCCCAGGGGTTTCCAGCGCGATCAAGGCAGGGTACAACTAATTCGCTTTTGTCACGTGGATCGCAGGCGATGTAGTTGTCGCCAAGTTGAGCGACATCATGCACCACCATGAACTTGCCAGATGTGAGGCAAGTTCCGCACGCGCCATGCAAACCAATTGGACTGCAAGCGGCCTTTGGTTCACGTGCGGCAAGCAACATGCTTGTGGTGTGGGGCAGTGGCAGATCAGCTTGGTAAAAACCAATCCAACTTACGCCATGTTCTTTCAGTCGCGGCCAAGCAGCCGCGATGAACACTTTCATTAAAATCTGGCGCTCTTGTTCAGGATCGATGACGTCAACAGATTGCTTTGGAATCTGCGCTTGAATTTCGTCTTGAATCTGCTCTTGAATGTGCGCTTGGATTTCTTTCCACGGACGTGTTGGCGCCAACATGCTCAGGCGGTTTCTTTTGACAAATGTCGGATCGCTTTCAGCGGCGACTTATCCAAAATCGCCTTGGCGGTGACGGTGTAGACGGCGTTCACATTGTCCATCTCTGGCAGGTGGTACATCAGTTCAAGCAGGATTTCATCCAGCACGGCGCGAAGAGCGCGCGCTCCGGTTTTTCTCTGCAACGCGCGATCGGAAATCAGTTCGAGCGCGTCTTGCGTGAACAAAAGATCAGCACCCTCGAGCCTGAAGAAGTGCTGAAATTGCTTGATCAGCGCGTTCTTTGGCTCGGTCAGAATGTTGATCATGGCCTTGCGATCCAGTGGCATAAGCGGGCAAAGAATTGGCAGGCGTCCAACAAGTTCGGGAATCATTCCATATTCCAAAATGTCGTCGGGCGTGAGTTGCGTTAACAGCGCGGCAACCTCGGCTTCGTGGTTGGTGCTGGCGACATCATTGGAGAAACCAATTCGACGCTGGCCGATTCGTTTCTTCACGATGTTTTCAATGCCATTGAAACTGCCACCGCAAATAAACAGAATGTGCGTGGTGTCCATCTGAATATATTGTTGCTCTGGATGCTTGCGCCCGCCTTGCGGAGGAACATTGGCCACGGTGCCTTCGAGCATCTTCAACAAACTTTGTTGCACGCCCTCGCCACTGACGTCGCGCGTGATGGAGACATTTTGATTGGTCTTTCCAATTTTGTCGATCTCATCAATGTAAATAATTCCGCGTTGCGCGCTCTCCAAATCAAAGTCGGCGGCTTGCAGCAATTTCAGCAGAAGATTTTCCACATCCTCGCCAACGTAGCCAGCTTCGGTCAATGTTGTGGCGTCGCCAATGGCGAATGGAACATTCAAAATACGCGCCAGCGTGCGGGCGAGAAGCGTTTTTCCGGTGCCGGTTGGACCAACCAACATCACGTTGCTCTTGTCCAATTCCACCGTGGCATTCTCGGCGTCAATTTGCGTGAGGCGCTTGTAATGATTGTGCACGGCAACGGCCAGCGATCGCTTGGCGAGATCTTGTCCGATGACATATTGATCCAGAAATTCTTTGATGGTGCGCGGCGTTGGAATTTGTCCAAACTGCGGACGCGATCCACGCACGCGGCGAGTTTCTTGTTTGAAAATATTCTGGCACAGGTCCGTGCAGTTGGAGCAAATGTAAACATCGCTTGGTCCTTCAACCATGGGACCCACTTCACGGCTGGTCTTTCCGCAAAAACTGCACGTGGTGACTTTGCGGCCTTTGAAGCCGGTTCCATCTCCGCTAGTTGGACCGCCCGAACCACTGCCAGAACCACCGCCAGAGTTGCCTCCAGTACCGCCACCGGAGTTGCCGCCAGGGCCCGATCCTGATGTCAAGTCCATGCCTTCTCGTTTGTTGCGGCCCGAACCGCCGGCGTTCTGGGGTGCGGGTTGCGAGTGAGAAGATTGCGGTTGTGATTTGGATTTCATAATTTGTATTTGTGTCGAAGGCGTGATTGCATTATGCCACGGGATTCTAATTGGTCAATGAAACTTGTTCCTGAATAAAATTCAAAGACGGAATGATCGGAATGACCGCAACAGAGCGCCCCGATTGGAGCAGTGAAAGATGGATCATTATCAACCGGGCGGTTTGGCCTTGTTGTTATTGGATTGAGCCGCCGAATTGCCGGAAATCGGTCTCGTCATTTCCGGTGAATTCATCAGCGCGGATTTAAGGCGTTCATATTCAGCCTGATCAATTTCGCCGCTCTTCTTCAGTTCACGAAGATCCGCCAACGTGAATCCCAATGAAGTTTTGTCGGAGGAATTGTTGGTGAGATAGTTGCGCGCCGCAAGCATGATCACGCCACCGATCACAGCCACCACCACCAAGCCCCCAAGCCAAGGCGCAAGTTGAATGAACAAATCGCTAGTGGCGAGTGTGATGCGCACGCTATGTTTGCTTCGAATTATTTCTTGGCTTTGGCTGATTTCGCTGGCTTGTCATCGGAAGCATCGGTCTTGGCGGCCGCGCCCTTGGAATCACTCTTTGCTCCAGAGCGCTTTGCGGACACTTGCTTGTTCTGTTGCTCGTTCCACTGCTCGGCGGGAACATCAACAAACTTCGCCTTCTCAAGAATTCGATCCGCGGTCTTGTGCTCGCGGATGGAATGGGCGAGCTCCACAAGCTTGCCGGCCTTTTCGATTTCATTGCGAAGTTGTTCTGGACGCGTGCCGCGTTGCATGGCGATGCCAGCGATGCGGCCGTTCATTTCCGCCTCGGTCACGTCAATCTTCATCTCGTCGGCCAAGCGCGCGAGAATGAAGAACAACTTCAAGCGCTTGCGTGTGTTGGCTTCGCTCTCGCCGCGGATCTCCGCGAGTTTGGTCTCAACTTCGTTTGGATCCACGCCGCGTTGCAACATATCCATGCGCGCCATCTCCACATTGCGGGTGCTTTGCGCCTGGCTCATTTTTTCCGGAAGCGGGAAGTCGACGGCTTCGGATAAGAAGTTGTAAACCTGCTCGCGTTCGGCGGCTTTTTGCTCTGAATCACGTTGGCGCTCCAACGCCAAACGGACTTGGCCCTTTAGATTGTCCACGGTGTCGAGCGAAAGTTTTTCAGCCAAGGCTTGCTCGTTGAGCGGTTCAATTCGATCCGCGTCCTTCACCACAAGCTCCATGCGAATCTTTGCTCCACGCAAATCCTCGCGCTCGTGTTGATCTGGACCGATGGTCTTCACGGTGATCTCATCGCCGACTTTTTTGCCTTCCACCAGGGAACTGAGATTCTCAACCAAAAGGCCAAGCAGTTGTCCCTTGCCTTCGTCGGCGGAATCGGGAACAACAACCATGGCGCGATCATTGTTGAAGAACGGTTCGGCTTCATCGTTTTTGAACGCCTTCACGTCGCACAACATGCGGTCAAGCGGTTGGAAAGGACCAGTGATGCGGGTCGCGTTTCCAAAGCGATAGCCTTGGCGGCGAATTTCTAGATCGACATGTTCATCTTTAATTTCAAAGATCGGTCGCTTGACTTCGATGCCGTCGGTGTTTGGAAGCGTGAACTCGGGGGCGACTTCAACTTCAATGCTGAAGGTGAATGGCTTGCCAACTTCAAGGGACACGTCGCGGCTCTCAGGAGAGATTTCTGGATTGCTCACGGGTTGCAACTTGTTGGCCTCAAGAGCTTGTCCATACGCCTCGGAGAGAATTTGATCGCGCGTTTCCTTTAAGAGCGCGTCGCCAAAGCGGCGCTGCAAAAGTTCACGCGGGGCACGACCCTTGCGGAAACCGGGAATCACGGTTTCAGTTTTCAGCGAGCCGAAACCTGTTTCAAGGCGGGCCTTCACGGCGGCGGCAGGAACCGTCACTGTGATTTTCTTACGGGCTGGACCCACGTCTTCAATTTTGACTTGGTTGGATTCGACGGTTGCGGTTGATGTGCTCATGATTTCTCTCTTTGATGAATTCAAGCGAAGGCTTGAGGGTTGGGAAGTATATGAAAACGAACCCGTCTTGAGGGGCGGGTTCGTGTAAGAATTCACGGAATGTGCTGAAAAACTTCAAATCAGCGCAAAATAAATCGGGTTTAACGATTCAGCAACATCTCGGCGTAGGTTGGAAGGGTCCAAAGTTCATTTGGAACCCAAGGTTCAATGGCGTCGCATGCCAAGCGGGTTTGCGCCATCGCAGGAACAACTTCGTCGCGCACTTGTCGCATGTGCTTGGCATAGTCGGCAATGTGTTTGCTTTCGGCTTGCTCCAACGAGGCCAGCGCGGCGCGCAAATTGGAAACATTTTTCATCCATGACTTCAGGGCCGTCTCATCTTCGGGGCATTCCACGCCGGCGGCATGGCATGCGCCAACAATGTCGGCCAACGTTGCTTGCCATTGGCTTGAGATTGGAAGCACGCTCTTCTTCACCATGGTGATCAGCGTGCGCGCTTCGATGCGCACAACCTTGACATAGGTTTCCATCAACACTTCAAAGCGGGCGTGCAATTCAACCGCGGAAAGCACGTGGTACTTGGCGAACAAATCACGCGACTGTTTGGTGTCGAAACACGGAAGCGATTCCGCGGTGCTTTGCATGTTGGGCAAGCCGCGCTTGGCGGCCTCCTTGTGCCAAGCCTCTGAATAGCCGTCGCCGTCAAAGCACACGCGGCGGTGCTTCTTCACAATTTCTTTCAGCACTGTACGCACGGCGCTTTCCATTTTGGCTTCGGATGGATTTTTGCCGGCTTTCTTTTCCAGTTCAGTGGCGACAAAATCCAAACTCTCGGCGATCATGGTGTTGAGAACTGTGTTGGGCCACGCCACGCTTTGACTACTGCCCACGGCGCGGAACTCAAACTTGTTTCCGGTGAATGCAAATGGACTAGTTCGATTGCGATCGCTGGCCGCGCGCGGAAGCAGCGGCAAAGTTTTCTCGCCAAGATCTAGATTGCCGCCGCGAATTGTTTTCTTGGGCGCGCCGGAATCAAGTTGGTCCAAAATGTCCGTGAGCATGGATCCCAAATAAATACTCATGATCGCCGGCGGCGCTTCATTTGCGCCCAAGCGGTGGTCATTGGCGGCCGTTGCAATGCTGGCGCGCAGCAGATCGGCGTGCGTGTCGATGGCGCGAATCACGGCGCATAGGAAGGTGAGGAATTGCAAATTATTATGAGTTTCCTCGCGTGGATCAAGCAAATTTACGCCAGTGTTGGTGGACAAGCTCCAGTTGTTGTGCTTGCCGCTGCCGTTTACGCCAGCGAAAGGTTTTTCGTGGATCAAACATTCAAAGCCGTGCTCGCGCGCGGTCATGCGCAGAATGTGCATGCACAACATTTGATGGTCGGCGGCAATGTTGGCGTTCTCGTATGTGGGCGCGATTTCATATTGGCCAGGCGCCACTTCGTTGTGGCGCGTCTTCACTGGAATGCCAAGTTCAAATAGGCGTGTTTCCGCATCGGTCATGAAACTAATCACACGATCGGGGATGGCTCCAAAATAGTGGTCATCGAGTTGATGACCCTTTGGCGCGGGCGCGCCAATCAGCGTGCGGCCGGTGATGACCAAGTCCAGACGTTCGTTGAACAGATCGCGGTCGACCAGGAAATATTCCTGTTCGCAACCAAGTGTGGTGATGACTTGCGTCACTCCAGTGTCGGTGCCAAAGAATTTCAGTATGCGAAGAGCCTGGTTATTCACCGCGCGGATGGAGCGCAGCAGCGGAGTTTTTTTGTCGAGCGCTTCCCCGGTCCAACTCACGAACGCGGTAGGAATGCACAGCGTGGTGACGCCGCTTGGATTACGCAGCAAAAAGGCTGGACTTGTGGCGTCCCACGCGGTGTAGCCGCGGGCCTCATAGGTGTCGCGAATTCCACCGGATGGAAAACTACTGGCGTCTGGTTCACCTTGGATCAGTTGCTCACCGGAAAGTTTTTCAATCGCCGTGCCATCTCCAAGAATGGAAAGGAACGCGTCATGCTTTTCGGCAGTCATGCCGGTGAGTGGTTGAAACCAATGGCAATAATGGGTTGCGCCATTTTCTACGGCCCAGTCTTTCATGGCCACGGCCACGGTGTTGGCAACGGCGGGATCAAGTGAGCGGCCATCATGTATGGTTCGTTGAATGCTGGCGTACACATCGCTGG
>SYAD01000141.1 GCA_005789005.1 Planctomycetia bacterium
CAGCGCCTTGAACTTTTGCAATGACAGGAATCGAAAGTTTGCGCAAACCCAAACCAACACGCGCGAGACCATGCAGCATGAGTCCCATTTTTTTTGCGTCGTTTAAAACGCCACGAAGATCCATGCCGGCGCAAAATGATTTTCCATTACCCGAAAGAACAAGAACACGGGCGGCGGAATTGGACGCAACCGTAGCCACGGCGTGTTCAAGTTGCTCAATCAATTCAAAATGAAGAGCGTTGCGGGCATCGGGGCGATTGAGTGAAATTTCAACAACACCGGCGGTGTGCGTGGAAGAATTGATGTGAACCAACTCGTTCATACTTTGAAGGGTAGCGAACTAAAAGCGTTGCTTCCAAACAGCCGCAACACGATCAACGCTCTCTGTGCCGCCAACACCTGAACTACTGGCCGAAAGAGCCGACGTGCGATTTGTGTGGTGTGAAATTGGATCAAGTTTTTGTAGCCAACACTTGGTTGTCAACAGAGCGTGTGGACCCTTTGCTAGCAGTGTGTGTATGAGATTGGAGGTTTCTTGAGCCAATGATTTTTGGTGATTGCTGGAATCCACTTGCCCCACAATGTTTGTGTTGACAGAGCGAGCACCAGCTAAATGAGATGCGAAACCTAGTTCAAACGCGCGCGCGCCATTTATAAATTGACCGCCCAACAATAACTCACGCGCCGCACCCAAACCCATACGTGAGGAAAGTGTTGGAGCGCTTATTGCCGGAGATAAGCCGATGGCGTGGGTTGGATATCCAAACTTGGCATCGGGCGTTGCAACGACAAAGTCACAGGACGAGACCAGTGCGCAACCACCGGCGAGCGCCGCGCCCGACACCGCCGCAATAGTGATGGCTGGCAATTGGGAAATAATTTCAACACATTGATGAAGCCGCTGTAAATAGCGAGCCAGCACGGGCTGCGCTTTGTCCGCGTCATTGGCCACGGAGCGAAGATCAAATCCCGCGCAGAAAGACGGGCCGTTGGCGCAAAGAA
Source organism: Planctomycetia bacterium (assembly GCA_005789005.1). GTDB lineage: Bacteria > Planctomycetota > Phycisphaerae > Phycisphaerales > SM1A02 > SYAC01. Next base: position 1,003 of record SYAD01000141.1, read on the forward strand.
CAACAATACGCGTGGTGGAATTATCCAACGCTTTGTGTGTGTGGGTGAATTGATTTGTGATTTTTTCACCAAAGACCGCGGAATTATTTTCCTTGCTGAATGGATTTGCAGCGCAGTTTTTTTGAATGTCGTTCAGCGCGTTCTCAAGCGCGGTGAACATTTCGTCACCAAGCGGGTTGCGACGATCTGGATCATTGAGCGTGATTGTGGCCACAGATCGCGACGATTTGTTGTCGTTTAAACCACTTGAATATTCCAGTAGAAGAAGAGGCTTGTGCGCAGGCAAAGTCACCGCCCAACTCCAGGACCCGAAGGCACCGCCCCCATGCTCCAAATTACTTTGTTGACGTGCTCCCAACCAAGCACATTCACGCTGCCAGCGCGAATTGAAAAACTCCTACCGCGCGTAACTGGCAACTCAAGCCACGTTGCGATCAACACGCGCGAAAAATGTCCATGCGTGAACATGGCGATATTTCCATCGAGTGTTTCGCAGCGATCAAGAAGTTTGACAGCGCGTTTATGCACATCCGAGAGATGCTCGCCACCCGGACAACCGTGATGCCACAAATCCCAACCTGGATTTTTTGTTGCGATTTCAAGCGATGTCCAACCCTCGTAGTCGCCGTAATCCCACTCGGCCAACAGTGGTTCAATTTGAACTTGTTTTTCCAGACCGCACAACTGCGCGGTGTGGATCGCGCGGGTGCGTGGGCTTGAAAGAACCGTTGCAAATTGCATGGCGCTTATCCATGGCTTTAATTCAACAGCGGCCTGATTCCCACGCGCGGTGAGTGGAATATCCGTGCTGCCAGTGTGGCGTCCATTTAAACTCCACTCAGTTTCGGCGTGTCGAATGACCCAGATTTGAGGACGGGTATCGGGTTTCATTTTTATTATTTTATGGATGGAACAACAACGGGCTTGGTTGGCGCGGGCGTTAATTTTTTGGGAGTTGGAATTGGAATTTGGCTTGGGCTTGGAAGCGCCACAAATGGATCGCGCAGATACACAAGAACGCTTCCGTCGGTGCCCTGCAATGTCAGTTGATCTATTTCGACGCGCGGAACAAAGGATAATTCCCTGCGTTCTGGCGGCGGATCAATAATCATTTTTAAAGTACCGGCTGAAACCTTCCATGTGCCGCGTCGCACAAAATCACCCGCGCGGGCGGTCACCACGCCGCCCTCGCCTAAAGAAAGCGTGGCGCCAGCGGGGCTTTCAATTGCATCATCGGATTTCGCGGCCTTTGGGTCTTGCGCCAACGTGCTATCGCCCGGAGAAAAAATCCAGCGGCCCACAAGCTGGGGAGTTGGCGCATCAATGTTGCTGATTATTTTTGCGTTTGGCGTGGTGGCGCACGCCGAGGCGAATAAAATAAGTGTTGCAAAGACTGTGCGGTGATTCACGCAGGCATCTTACGAGCAAGCGGCATGAGTTGCGACTATTTAAAAACTACACACCATATTTTCTGTATGAATAGTTTGTGATGGAGATCTAAGACGCCACACATATGCGCAGTCTTAAAGCAAGGGAAGGTGAATATCCAAGCGGTACGCGAAAGCCCGAAGCAACAACAACTCTTGGGTGTTGTAAACGTTGTCGGCTGCGGCGACACACACAAGCGCCTTGGCAAGAAGCTGTCGGTCGCTTGGAGCAAGAGCATCTAGGCCTTCAAGCGAAATATGCAGAGCGTCAAGCGCGCATTCTGCCGCGGATGGAAATGCGAGCGCATTCAATTCACACGCGGCGGCCCCAAGATCAAATGCGCGGGCGGAATGATCCGAACCACCAGCACGAGCCAACGTTCCCAGCACAATCCGCATTTCTTGGGAGCATTCTTGCATGGAACGAGTTGGTTTTTTTTGCGACATCGCGCCAAATCGAGTTTCAATTCTTCGGGTCAGAACAATTCGCGTCATCCACTCGAATAAATCAATTTGACTATCGGAGCGCATGGCGGCGGTGAGCGTGGTGCGAAACGCGACATATTGTTGCTTGGTCAACTGGGTTAATGTTGGAACACAAAGATCAAGCACAACCAAGCGAATTTCATCAGGCAACTCCAACGTGCTTGAAGCGAGTCGATCCCAACATGCGACCACAGATTCACCAAGCTGTTTCAGCGCGAGCGCGCGAACCTGATCTCGATTTTTATTTTTAGGATCAGTCACAAGCAGCAACAAAACCGCCTGGACATCCAGTGGTTCACGAGCCGCGACCTGCACGGCCTCGGGAATTTTTTTCAATAACATGCGCGCTCCATCAAGTGATTCTTGTGGAACAACCTTGGACAGGGTCGCCTGAAAAACATCGTCGCGCGTTAGTGGTCGGCCATCCGCGTGTCTTGCCACGTGAAAATCTGGACGGGGTTCTTGGAGATTTTTTACCGAATCCACCGACACACGCGTGCCTACATCACCCACAAATCCAGCCGCCAAATTGCCAGAATTAGAAATTGCACCGATTGAATCCATCGGCGTTGCGCCCGAAGATTGGCCAACAACATCGTTGATAAATCCACCGTGCTCAATGCGGTGAATGCGCTCAGGAAGCGGAGGGTGGGTGGAAAGCCAAGAGTTGATTGACTTAGAAAAAAAGAAATGATTTAAACCCGACGCCGCGGGAGATTGAATTGGCGTGAAAGGCAGGCCACCAATTTTGCGAAGCGCCGACGCGATGCCTGTGGGATTTCTGGAGTATTGAACGGCCGATGCGTCCGCAAGAAACTCACGTTGGCGGCTTACGGCGGCTTGTAGAAGTCGCCCAAAGAATGCACCAATTCCACCGACAATAAGCAGGCCAAGGCCAACCGCAACAAACGCAAGCGCCGCGCCGCCACGATCATCTTTTTTGCTGGACATGCGCGGGGCGGTGGCTATTCGGCCCGCAACCTGAAGCATGACGCGTCCAATAAGGGCGATCAACATCACACCAGCCACCACGCACGCAATACGCAAATTCAGACGCGTGTCTTTATGCGCGACATGGCTGAACTCGTGTCCCGTTACGCCCTGCAATTCATCGCGATTCAGTTGGGTGATGGCCCCTCGGGTAAAACCGAGAACCGCGTCTTGTGGATTTTTCCCCGCCGCAAATGCGTTGATCGAATCCTCTTGCAAAATATAAATTGGCGGAACAGGCATGCCGCTGGCGATCGCCATTTCGTCCACAACATCGCGCAGCTTTTGTTCGTCCGCGTTTTCGGTGGCGCCTTGCAGCGGCTGACCACCAAGAGCCTCGGCCACGGATTTTCCGGTGCCACCAAGGCGAAGGCGCTGCACACCCGCGCCAAGAAATATAATCAGGCAGACCGCGCCGGTGATCTCCATAAAAATTTGTGGGTTCCACCAAATTTCCGCGCCCTTTGCGCCGCGATCTTGCGCTTGTGGAACAATCACAAACAGGGCGAGCCCGTAAAAACTGAGCGCCACGCACGCAATTGACAATAGAAAAAGAACCACAAGCCAAGTTGTGCGCCGCCTGGCTTGGTCTTGTTGTTCAAAAAAATTCATTCGCGGACCTGGGCAAAGGACACCGACAAACGCAACTCGCGCGATTTAAATTGCCGTGAGAATTTATTTACGCCTTGGAACAATTGCGCAGCGCCGGAAACGTGAAACAGAGATTTGAATATCCATTGCATCATGACATTCGTGCGGAAGGAACCGCGCGCGAATCCTCCGAGGTTGTCCAAAGCTCGGCGCGCTGAAATCTAAAAACACCCGCGACCAAATTTCCTGGAAACGTGACCACGCCCTCGTTGTAGCGCATCACCGCGTCGTTGAACGCTTGGCGAGCGAACGCAACTCGATTTTCCGTAGTGACTAATTCTTCCTGAAGCGAATTAAATTGAGCGCTGGCTTTTAAATCTGGATACGCCTCCACGCGCGCGAACAATCCGCGCAATGCGCCACCCAAAGCCATGGACGCGGTGGATAGCGCGCGTATAGCGCCAAAATTTCCAGCCGAAGCCTCGCCTGCCGCCGCGTTCACATCGCCGCGCGCGCGAATAACCGCCTCCAATGTCGCGCGCTCGTGCTGCATGTAGCCCTTCACAACTTCGATCAGGTTGGGAATTAAATCAGAGCGTCGTCGCAATTGCACATCGATTTGACTAAACGCGTTGGCCACTCGCACGCGCCGAACCGCAAGCCCGTTGTACAAAACAATCAAAGTGATCAGAGCGATAAACGCCACAACGCCACATCCAAACACAATCCCAAAACTGGTGAATGCCGCGAGCGTCATCATTGAAACCATTATGACCACTTTTATTTTGTTGACACGCCCCGAACACAAGCCTGTTTGGTTTATAAATTTGCGCGCTCGCCCACATGCGCTTTCAGCTTTGCGCCCACAAGACACGCCACCTCTTCAATGGCGGCGGCAAGATCATCATTGATCACAAACGCGTTGTAAACACCATTCTCTCGGGCGCGTTGCATTTCAATGGTTGATTCACAAAAGCGCCGCTGTATGGAGGCTTCGTCCTCGCGGCCGCGTAAACGCAGGCGCGCCAACAGCGATTCCTCGCTGGGCGGCAGAATAAAAATTCCAAGCATGTCGGAATATTTGTCGCGCACCAGTTCGGCGCCTTGGACATCGATATCAAGCACAGCCAACTCGCCCCGCGCCAACGCCGCATCAACGGGTTGCCGCGGTGTTCCATACCAACTGCGGCCAAACACTTGCGCAAATTCAATGAACAATTTTTGATCGATCATTTGTTGAAAAACTTCAGGCGTGACAAATGAATAGTCCACGCCATTTTTTTCATCGTTTGTTGGCGCGCGCGTGGTGGCGCTCACGCTGAAGTGTCCGCCAAAGCGCCGAAGCATTTCATGCGCGATCGTGGTCTTGCCAACGCCCGAAGGGCCACTAAGAACCAAAAGTAATCCTGCTGCCATAGAGCGATGCTACGGAGCGCGCGGGAAATTTGGAAACAGCGATTATTTTAGGCAATTCTTAAGCGATTTAAATGAAGCCACTGCGGAAATGACAAACTAAAACACCACAACACACTCAAGTTGATATCACACAGGCGCGAATCGCACCAAACAAAAATCAACGGTGTGTTGGCAAATGAATTTCTACGCGCGCTCAATCTACGGCACGGCCTTTCTTCTTCTTTGGCCTTGAAATTGTTGATACAGCTTCAACACCGTCTTGTCTGGAAGGGCCGTGCGCCAACGAGGTCCATATTGATCATTCATATTTTGCGCGAACGCCCACTCTTCTTGCACGGTGTGCGACAACGGTTTTTTCCACCACGGCAAACCAACACCCACATGCGAATCAGCACTGCCAGCGCTGGACGCCACGCCAGAGGGGCGCGACACCATGCCTGCGGCCACCGTGCCGGCCGCGCAAATCAACACCAGAAAAATAATTCGTGTTTTGCGTTGGATATTTAAGCACCGAGACATTGCGCGCCTCCTTGCGGATCTAAAAATTTTGCTTCCCGAAGAATGCGCCAACCTGCGGCGCGGAAGTTTGGAAATCGCCCCATGGTTCCCGTAAGAATGCGAACCTCCTCGTTATCAAGCACCCACGGCTCGTTGTCCAATCGCTCGTGTCTTTCCAAATCCATTTGAAACGCGCGCTCGCGCAAACTCCAATTTTCCAAACGATCCGCGATTTCCATGGCCTTGTTGGTGAAGATGGCCATGGACAACGAAATATCCTCTTCACCTAAATGGCGTAGAGCCACATTGCAACCAAAGATGCACCACCACCCCCAGCTTTCAAGCCACTCGCCGGGCGCGTGGGCGGCAACATCAACCACACGATCAAGCGCCACGGTGAGGCGTTGCAAAACATCCTTGGGCGAAAGATCGCCAAGCACCGCCTCTATTTCCAACAGACCACCACGACACGTGTTGGCCACCGCCGCATATCGATCATCAGCGAATGTGTCGGCAAGATCCTCGTATTCCCTGAGTGCTTGCGACAAATCCGCGTGGGCGCGACGCGCGTGTGTTTGCGCCAAATCACTTTCAACACAAATCAATCTACGAAAACTATTTCCGCGCACATAGTGCGCAAAAGCGTGGCACACACGCTCGCGCCGCTCCGTCATGGTGGTTGATTCAAGCAACTCAAGCACTTCACGCGCGGCCGAGCGGCTTTCCGTGAGATTCCAAACAGCGTAATGGGCATTGGCCAAATTCACGGTGAGCATGAGGCGCAAACCCGAAGGAATTCCACGCTCCGAAAGAGCCGCCTGCAAACACGGCAAACTTTTGTTGTATTGACCCATGCCGTCATATGCGCCCGCGCAACGATTGCAAGCCAACGCGCGCTCGCTTGGAGTTTTTGAAACCAGGATCATTTGCTTGGATATGTCCGCCATTTTTCGATAGTCACCTGATCGATGCGCCGCGAGGGCCTGCGCATCAAGGGATGAAAAATCACCATCGCAAAGCGGCACATCTTCGCTGGTCCACACACCATCAATCACATCGCCCACCGTCCAATCCAAAGCTTCGGCGATGCCCACCAATAAATCCAATTTTGGATTGCCACTCGGCGGCAATAATTTTCCTGGATCACGACCCAACGCGCGCGCAACTTCTCCACGCGACCAACCCCGATACACCTTGGCTAAATCGATAAATTTCGCCAAACGCTCGCGCCGATCTTCGGCTGTTCGCATTATGTCCAATCCTTTTGTCAGCCCCACGTGACCGACACACCGCATCTACACAACAGGATGTTGACACATGTTTTGGTGGTTTCAAAATGAATGGTTCAAATTCATCGTTATTACTAACTTAAATTTAGAACACGAAAAAATCGGCCGGCAATCTAAAACCATTAACCACTTATAAACAATACGGATAAATAAACCCTAAACAGAGGTTCATAAAGTGGACAACCCGTTGGCAAGATGGACATGAGTGGTTTGTCCATCAGGCAAAAATGTATTGGCCGAACAAACAAATCCCGTCGATCAAAAACACAGCCGTGACCCGCGCGATTTATCCGTGAATCACGCGGCCCTCGGAGGCAAGAGCGGCCTCATGGATACTTTCAGCCATGGTGGGATGCGCATGCACCGTGGAAATAATGTCCTCGATAGTGGCTTCAAGCCGCTTGGCGATACAAATTTCATGGATCAATTCGCTGGCGTCCTCGCCAAAAATATGCGCGCCCAAAATTTCGCCGTACGGCTTGCTTGCGATCAGTTTCACAAGACCTTCCGTGGCGCCAACCGCGATCGCCTTACCGTGCGCCTTAAGTGGATATTTTCCAACCGTGTATGACAAACCCTTAGCTTTCACGTCGCGCTCGGTCATGCCCACGCTTGCGACTTGCGGATTGCAATACGTCGCGCCAGGAATACTGGCGTAATCCACGCCCAAAGTGTGGTGGCCCATGAATCGCTCAACACAAGCCACGGCCTCTTCGCTTGCAACGTGCGCAAGCCACGGTGGACCAATCACGTCACCAATCGCGTACACGCCGGGCAAGCTTGTTTGATACGTGGGCTCGGATTTTTCCGTGTAGTCCGTCCATATATGTCCACGCGCCGGACCCGCGTTCCACATTTTCAAACCAAGCGACGCGTCGCACAATCCTTCCACGCGCGCGCGCACGCCAGCGGCGACAAGAACCACTTCGCACTCCAAAACTTTTTTGCTGCCATCCTTCACGCTTTCAACGGTGACCTTGGCGCCACTTGCGCCCTTGTCCACGGAAGCCGCTTTGTGCCCGGTAAGAAACTGAATGCCTTGCTTCTCAAATGATTTTTGAGCGGCGGCGCAAATGTCGTCATCTTCCACGGGAAGAATGCGATCTTGCATTTCAATCACGGTGACCTTGGTGCCGAACGAGTTGTAGAAATATGCAAACTCCATGCCGATCGCGCCGGAGCCAATGATCACCATGCTCGCTGGTTTCTTGGCCAAATTCATGGCTTCATAACTGGAGATCACAACCTTGCCGTCGTTGGGAGCGAACGGAAGTTGCACAGGCTGAGCGCCAGTTGAAATAAGAATACGGTCCGCTTCTATGGTTTCACCAGCGCCATCACCTGAACCACCGTAGTACGCGCCGGTTGCCTTGCCCACCAGAATTTTGCACGGTTCATTGCCAACTTTGCCCGCGAGAATTTTTGCGTGACCCACAATGTGCTCAATTTTATTTTTCTTGAACAAGTAGGCGATACCAGAATTCAACGTGCCCGTGATGTTGCGGCTTCGACCAACAACCTTGCTCCAATCCACGGAGACATCCGTGGGCTTAAATTGAAATCCCCATTCGGCGCCGTGCGTGATCGCCTCGCGATACAACTCGGCATTGTGCAACAACGCCTTGGTTGGAATACAACCCCAGTTCAAACACACACCACCAAGTTTGTCGCGCTCAATGCACGCCACCTTTAAACCCATCTGCGCGGCACGAATGGCGCCGACATAACCACCCGGACCGCCACCAATCACCACAAGATCAAAGCGCTTTAGGGCCATAACTGCAATCTCCATATCGATTCAATGTGAACAATGTGATTTCTTGGGACATCCAAGAAAATATACAAGTTTCGTATGAGAAGTTATCGTAGCGATGCTTCAGGTGTTGGGCGGGGAAGTTTCTTTTCCAAGGAAAATAGCTTTGATGAGTGAAACTACAAATCAAGACAACCCACAGGATGAACGAGACCTTCTAGCCGACGCGTTGCTAGCCGCGGGCCACGGTGTTTGGCATTGGAATTTGCTGGATGGATCAGCCTGGTATTCGGCGGGATTTAGAAAAATGTTGGGATTTACGGATAGCGCGGAATTTCCGGATCGCTTTGAAGCATTCGCCAGCCGAGTGCATCCGGATGATATTGGCCGCGTGCATCACGCCGTTGCGACACACTTGGATGGCAATGAAAAATTTGATTTGGAATTTAGAATGCGCACCAAGGATGGAGCCTGGTCTTGGTTTCGCGCGCGCGGGCGCTCCGTTATTGAGGATGGAAATGCAACCAAGATGCTCGGCACACTGACCGAGTGGCCGCTTTCTAGCGCCCGCGATCAACTCGCGGCTTCGGCCAGCGACAAACTGGCCGCGGCGCTGCACGATCAAAGTCAAAGTTCCCGCGCGCTTGAAAAAGCCAATCAGGAGTTGCAGCGCGCGCGCGCAATCGCCGAGGCGGCAACCGTGAGCATGAGCCAATTTTTGGCAAACATGAGCCACGAAATTCGCAATCCCATGAACGTGATACTTGGGTTTGTGGATCTTCTTACAGAGGAACAAAAAGATTTGGCGGAGCGGAATTCTATTGTGAATACGATCCAACAAAATGGCAGACTTCTTCATGACCTCATCAATGACATTCTTGATCTGTCCAAAATTGAAGCGGGTGGCATGGGTGTGGAAATTATTTCTTGCGCGCCGCTGAATATTATTCAAGATGTTGTTTCGCTCATGCAACCCCAGGCGCTTGATCGTGGTTTGGAATTATTTGTGGAGTTGAAATCACCTATTCCAGAAATCATCGAGACGGATCCAAAGTGCCTACGCCAAATCTTGTTGAATTTGATTGGAAATGCGATTAAATTCACCGAGCATGGCGGGGTGAAGGTGTTGGTTGATTTATCAAGGCAACCATTGGAAACAAGGGTTGAACCCGATCAAAGCGACGTGACGCCGGCGGCGACTCGAATTCAAATTCAAGTGATGGACACGGGAATTGGAATTGAGGATGCGCAGCGACCAAAATTATTCCACCGATTTACACAGGCCGATGCATCAACCACGCGGCGCTTTGGTGGGACCGGTCTTGGTCTAACAATTAGTCGGCGACTTTCGCGCATGTTGGGGGGAGATATTTCCAGCAGCAGCCAAGTTGGTCTTGGAAGCGTATTCACGGTTGAAATTGGAATCGGCAACGCAAGCCTGGATCGGATGATTAAAGTCATCCCGCCACAAACGCCCGCGCAACTGAAATCAAAATCCAAGATACAAGTTGTGGATCCGCGGCAAATAGAGCTCAACGCGAAAATCTCCGTGCTTGTGGCGGAGGATGGCGAGGACAATCAGCGGTTGATTGTTCACCACATTACGCGCGCCGGGATGAAGGTCACTGTGGCCAACAATGGGGGCGAAGCGGTCGATCTTGCTATCGCCGCGCAAAAACAAGGACGAGCGCACGATGTGATTTTAATGGACATGCAAATGCCAATCATGGATGGCTACGCGGCGACCGAAAAATTAAGGTCGTTGGGATGGAAGGGCGTGATTATTGCGATCACCGCCCACGCAATGAGTAGCGACCGAGATCGCTGCATGAAGTCTGGTTGCGATGAGTACCTGACAAAGCCCATCGATAAAGACGCGCTGATTCAAGCCGTGCAAAATCTGGCCCAAATCAAGAGGTGAGTCGGTGGTTTGCTTGGATTGCCCACAAATACGCAATTAATCAAATGTGTTTTTGACGCATGGGCGGTGAAGCCGTAACATTCGTGCCCTTGGAAAAAGCATGCGAATAGGCATCATCAGCGACGTACATGGAAATCTGGAGGCACTGCAAACAGTGCTGGCGGATATCGACACCAAAGGCGTTGATGGAATTATTTCGTTGGGCGACATTATTGGCTACGGACCCGATCCGGTGGCCTGCGTGGATCTGGTGGCCAAGCGTTGCAAGTGGAGTTTGATGGGCAACCATGACTACGCTGTGATGTATGAGCCAACGAATTTCAACAAGGCCGCCGAGGAAGCGGCATTTTGGACGCGCGAACAATTTGAGGCCGAGGCGAAGCGCGATCGAGATGGAGCCATCAAGCGGTGGGAATTTCTTGGCAAGCTGAGGGTGCGCGTGGCCATGGGCCCGTTTCTTTGCGTGCACGGTTCGCCGCGGAGGCCGATCAATGAATACATTTTTCCAGAAGACGCGGAAAAAAGTAAAATGGCCCAAATTTTTGAGCGCGTAGATAAGTTTTGCATGGTGGGGCATACCCATGTTCCCGGCGTGTTCACTGGCGACAATGAATTTTATAAACCACATGAGATGAACTTTGTTTATGAATTCAACGATCAGGAAAAAGCCATTATCAATCCAGGATCGGTTGGACAGCCGCGTGATTCAGACAACCGCGCTTCGTATGTGATTTTAGATATGAAGGTGGAAAATGTTGTGACCGACGAAAATGTAAAGAAGGAAATAATTACCGCTGAGCGGGCGCACTTCTACAGACTTGACTATCCAATTCAACCAGTGGTTGACAAAATTCACGCAATTAAAGAACTGTCCGATTGGCTGGGCGATCGATTGCTTGAGGGAAGATAAAACTTTGAGCGAGCAGAAGAAAAAAGCGCGTTGGCCACTCACACTTGCAGCCTTTCTTGCCACGGCGGGCGTGATTGCAGCGGCAATTTGGGGTCCGGGAGCAAAGAAAAATGGCGGAGTTGATCCGGCGCTTCCACAAACGGCAGCCAGCGCGGTTGCGCCGACGTCGAATGCGGCGGCAACAGCGACGACAACCGCGGCGATGCCAGCGACAGCCAACACGGCGGCGCCCGTGGCTGCGGCGAACACAACAAGCGCCACGCCAAACACGCAAGCACCAACTCAAATCACAACCCAAAAATTCACCGCGCAATTGCCCGCGGGAACAAGCCCGCCCAAGGCGCCAGCCGCGCTGGGATCGCTTGATCCAAGCAAGTTCAAATTTCAAATTCAATTTTCAACAATCAGCGCGGGATTTTCGCGCATCATCTTCAGCGATTTTTGGAACAACGCCGCTGCGGCGCAGGAGTCGCGTCAAATTCAAAAAGCGCAGGCTCGTAAAGAAACCAGCTCGGCAACAATGCCGGATGATTCACAGCGCTATGAATTGCAGACCGTGCAAACACTCGAGGGCTATGAAGTTCCCTTGCTCAGCGCGCGCGCGATCGAAATAGATGGAAGCCCCGCGAGTTTGTATGGCGCGGTGTGGGCGGAACGATCTCCCGGCGTGTTTGAAACTGAAGTGGTGGGCGATAACGGCGCCACCGTGTTGCGCGTGACTCGTCAATTCACCTTGGCGGAAAATTCATACGACTTAAGCCTGCGGCAAATCGTGCAAAATGTATCGCCTGACGCGCACACCGTGCGTTGGATTCAATATGGTCCGGGCGATCTTTCAATTGATCAAAGCGGCATGATGGATATTCGCCGCTTCCAGTTTGGCTATCTGTACAACGTGCAACGCGATCCAAGCCGCTCCAATGTTGTGGTGCATGGAGCCATGTTTGAACGCTCCGATGCGTTGAAAAAAATCACCTCGGGTACGCCGCAACTTTGGCCGCAACCAGATCAAAAGTCGCAGGGATTTGAGTTGAGTTGGTACGGCACAACAAATCGCTATTTCGCCTTGGCGGTGCACGCGCCATTTTCTCCACCTAAAGATTCCTCAAAAATCATGAGCGCGGTGGAGGGGGTTTTTGTAAAAGCGGATGCTGGTGATGCGACCACGCAAACAATCGTATGTGAACTTCGCAGCGCGCAAACACAAATCGCCGCTGGAGCGACCACCAATTTTGACATGGGCGTGTATGCCGGTCCACTGAATCCCAAAGTGCTTGCGGTTGTTGAGCCATATCAAGCCTTGCGCATGGATGGTCTGATTGAATATCTCATGGGTGGTTGCTGCAGTTTCTGCACCTTTAGTTGGTTGGCGGATTTCATCGTGATCATGCTCACTTTCCTGCATGATTATGTTGTGTTTGATTGGGCCATTGCCATCATGGTGTTGGTCATGGTGGTGCGATTTTTCTTGCACCCCGTCACCAAGCGCAGTCAGATTTCAATGACCAAGGTCACGCGCGGAATGTCTTCCATCAAGCCAGAACTTGAGGCGTTGCAGAAGCGCTACCCAGGGGACACCAAGAAATTACAGGCCGAGCAAATGCGTTTGTACCGCGAGAAGGGCATTAACCCAGTGGGTTGCGTGGGCGGAATGTTGCCAACATTCTTGCAGACACCAATTTGGATCGCGTTGTATGCGGTGTTGTATTTCGCGTTCGCATTGCGTCAACAGCCGGCGTTCTTTGGGGTGTTTCAACAATTCGGCGGCTGGGAATTTTTGGGCGATCTCAGCGCGGCGGATCATTTCATTCGCTTCCCCGCGCCGCTGATTAAATGGCCGTTTGAGTTTGCGTCCATCAATCTCATTCCAATTCTTATGGGCGGACTTTTCTTCCTGCAACAGAAATACATGACGCCGCCGCCAAACGCGTCCATGACGCCTGAGCAATTGCAGCAACAGAAGATAATGAAGTGGATGACGGTGGTGTTGTTTCCGGTGATGCTTTACAACGCGCCAAGCGGACTCACGCTGTACATCATGACCAGCACCACAATTGGAATTTTTGAGGGCAAGCGCATTCGCGCGCAAATGGACAAGATGGATTTCACGCCCAAGCCACGCGACCCCGCCAAGCAGGATCGCATTGGACGCTTCTATGAGAAGGCCATGGAGCGCGCGCGCAGCAAGCGTGCTCCGCAAAATAAATTCAAGGATCGCAACTAAATTGGTGGCATGCGCCAAGAATGCGCGCGGGTAAATCCTGTGTCGAGTTGATGCAAGTTGACCCAGAGAGTTGGCTTTCATGAAAAATGAAATATCACCGCAAGGCACGCACACAGAACAATGGCAGCTTGATGATGTCATTGTGGCCGCCTCGTCGCCACCAGGAAGATCCACGCGCGCGGTGATTCGTGTTTCTGGAATCGGTGCGCTGAAAATTTTAAGCAAGATTGAGCGGCTTTTGACGGTGCGCGACCGTGGAATATTTACAACCCGCTTGTTTTTTACATTTGGTGAATTGCCGGCGTTTGTTGTGGTTATGCCTGGACCCAATTCCTACACGGGCGAGGATTCGTTTGAACTTCTTGTTCCAGGAAATCAAGACCTTGTAGAAATGATCGTGGCCGCGATCGAGTTGGTCGACAAGCGTGTTCGTCGCGCCGGTCCCGGTGAATATTCATTGCGCGCGTTTTTAAGTGGGCGATTAACGCTTGAACAAGTGGAGGGCGTGGCCGCGACTATTTCCGCGCGCACCGACGCCGAACTTCGCGCCGCGGAATATTTACGCAAAGGCACGCTTGGACAAATTGCCACACGAATGTTGGAGGCCCTGGTCGACATGTTGGCGTTGGTGGAGGCCGGAATTGATTTCACCGATCAAGAGGATGTTGTGGCAATCTCACCAGATATTTTGTGCGCTGGTTTAAGCGCGGCTCTGAAAGAGATTGACAGTATTTTAAATCACAGCGTTCCAATGGAGCAACTTGAAGCTGCGCCATGGGTGGTGCTTGCGGGAAATCCAAACGCTGGAAAGAGCGCGCTGATGAACGCGTTGTTAAAGCAGGACCGCGCCGTTGTGACCAATCAAGCTGGCACAACGCGTGACGCGTTGGTGGAGCCATGGATCGTTCCGGTGGCCGGCGGAAACCTTGAGGTTTTACTGGTTGATTCGCCAGGGGCGGAAACGAATAGTGAAATAAACGACACGGCTTCTCCACCATCCGAAGAATTACGTGGCGCCAGATTTGGCGCAGATGAAATTTCTTTGCTGCAACAACTCGGTCAAGAGGCGCGCCTGAAAGCCATCAAATACGCCACGTTGATACTTCATTGCCACGCGGCGGACGCAGGTTTACCACCAACCGTGGCTGCGAATGAAATTCTTGTGTTGACCAAATGGGATTTGTTCAAGGCGGATCAGGCTGGTGGCAAAGAAATCTTGTTGGACAAGAGCGTTGGTTTAAACACGGCAAATCAATCCAACACCATGAACTTCACTGGCGGTGTACATACGGTTCGCACCAGCGCCCAAAATAAAGTTGGCTTGGATGAACTTGCCTACGCGGTTGGCGCGGCCCTTACCACCATTGGAATTTCAAGGGCTGGAGAAGGCGTGGCGCTTGCGCTAAGGCATCGAGCGTTATTGGCGGCGTGCGAAAATGATGTAAGGCAAGCTTTATCCGCCGCTGTTTGCGACAGTGGTCGCAGGCATCTTTCAACTCCGGAACTTGTGGCCAGCGCCATGCACAGCGCAGTTGAAAATCTTGGCGGCATCGCGGGCCGCATGACTCCCGACGACATTCTTGGGCGTATCTTTTCCAGATTTTGCGTGGGCAAGTAAAAACAAACCTTCAGCCTCGTGACCCACACATTGCTGGGTGCAATTCAAATTGCTAATCAAATATCGCGCACAATCGCTACCTTGCCCACATGAAAGGCTCCCTGACTGTGCGTGTGCGATATTGCGAATGCGACCCGATGGGCGTGGTGCATCACACTGTGTATCCAGTTTGGTTTGAAATGGGTCGCACGGAATTATTGCGCTCAACTGGAAAGACCTACCGTGAAATGGAAGAGGCCGGCGCGTTCTTGGCCATTGTTCGCTTGCAGGTGAGTTATAAAAAGCCCGCCAAATATGACGATGAGGTGCGCTTGGAAACCACCATGACCGATGTTGGTCAAGTGAAGATTGAACACACCTATGAATTGTTTCGTGGCGATGAATTGTTGTGCAGCGCGTCCACCACGCTTGCTTGCATTGACCGAGAGGGCAAGGCGCGGCAGATTCCCGCGAATTTATTTAGGGCGCCGTAACACTAACCGCGCGATTGAGAGTCGTCTTGAAACTTTCCAAGCCGCGTGCGAATGCGCAATAATCCCTGCACCACATTTTTTAAATCGTTCTCCAGGCCGCCGCGCAATGCGCGATCCACTTCAAACGCCGCCGCGGAGCTTTCCACCAACAACGTCAACGTTCCAGCGCGCATGGATTCAACCGATGCCACTTTTTGCAACGCCAACGGCGCAAGCTGCATCCACGCGTCGCTTGCGGCGCCGATGGATTTTTCCGTTCGCACAAATTGCTTGGCAAATATTGAAACATCTTTATTGATGGATCGATCAGGCTCCCGCCAAGCGCGCCAGCCGCTTAGTTTCTGAAGTCGATGTTCAAGGGGATCCATAAACTTATGGTAGCGCCCACGCTTGATAGATTGAAATACGCGTCAACCCACGTGAGTATCCTGTGGACACCGTGCTTCCAATTCGTCTGGAAAAATTGCGTTGCGAGTTTGGATCAACCGTTGCGGTGGATTCTGTCGACCTGCAGATACCCGCGGGCGCGCTGTATTTCATGTTGGGACCATCTGGTTGCGGCAAGACCACATTGTTGCGCATGATCGCCGGCTTTCAAGAACCCACCGGCGGAAAGATTTTCTTTGGCGATCGCGATGTCACCAACACGCCGGCTGAAAAGCGAAATACCGGAATGGTTTTTCAAAGCTACGCGCTGTGGCCACACCTAAGCGTGTTTGACAATGTCGCCTTTGGACTTCAGGTGCGCGGTGTTTCCGCGGCCGAGCAGAAAAAACGCGTTGGCGCCGCGCTTGAAATGGTGCGCATGGGAAATTTGGCGCAGCGAAAACCAAACCAACTTTCCGGTGGTCAACAGCAACGCGTTGCTTTGGCGCGCGCCATTGTGTTCAATCCGGAAGTGTTGTTGTTGGATGAGCCACTTTCAAATCTGGACGCCAAGTTGCGCCTGGAAATGCGCGGAGAAATTAAGCGAATTTGCTCTGAAATTCACATGACCACCGTGTATGTCACCCACGATCAGAAAGAGGCGCTCAGCCTTGCCGATGGTTTGTTGGTGCTTCGTGACGGACACATTGAGCAGGCGGGAACGCCAAAGAGCGTCTATCAACAACCACGCAATTCATTTGTGGCGGAGTTCATGGGTGAGACCAATTTTATAGCCGGCACCGTGAAAAGCAGCGACGCCACAAGTTGTGAAATAGAAACCGCGGCAGGAATATTGCATAGCAATTGTGGCGCCGCCGGCATCGGATCAAAAGTCACGCTGAGCATTCGTCCAGAGTCGTTTC
Organism: Planctomycetia bacterium; assembly: GCA_005789005.1. Lineage (GTDB taxonomy): Bacteria > Planctomycetota > Phycisphaerae > Phycisphaerales > SM1A02 > SYAC01. The sequence goes on from SYAD01000141.1 coordinate 17,888, forward strand.
GAATTGACGACGGTCCCAATTGCATTCGCGGAGTTTGCAAGAGCAGCCTATATTTGGGCGAGATGTCGCAACACCAAATTGATACGCCGGTTGGCGTTTTGAAAGTGTTTGAACTTGATCCACGCGAGACCACGCGCGTTGGACAGCAGTTGTCGTTGCGCGCGCAACCCGACGCCGTGGTTGTGCTTGCAGAGAAATAAAATGACCCAGATGGAAGTGAACAACGTTCCCGTAGAGTTGAAGCCGCAAGAAAGGCAAGTGTTCGCGCAGTTGCTGAATTCAATGTTGCCCGCGATGGTGGGTGGTAAAAAAATTATTGAATTGCTGTGCAGCGTCATTGCCGAGGGAGGCAAGCGTGGAATTGAGACCACAAATCCCACATATCAAGCGGCGCTGTGGGCCATGTATCAAATTGGCGTGCGCGGCGTTCGATTGAATCAAGAAACCAATGCGGCCGATTTAAAAACAGAAAAGTCCACGGAGTTCGATAATCAATCGTTCGAGTCGCATTTCACACTTGGCAATATTGCAACGGGTCGCGCCATGGTTGCCGCCATGTTGTTGTTCACCAATCGATCCGTGCGCATAAACAATGTGATGCAACCGGTGGTGCCCCAAACCATCGAAGTGATGAAGCCAATCAATGAAGCGGTTATGAAATCACGCCTGACAGGCGAGGAAATTCAAGTCACCGCGGCGCGCTATTACATGAAGATGATCGAGGAGGGACACGCCATGGATTCCACGCAGGTTCGTGGCGCGCTTCAGGTTCTGGCGGATCTTTCCGTGGCCGCATTTTCTTACAGTGTTGAAAATAAAACCTTCAGCATAGAGGGCTTTAACGAAGCCAACGCCTGCGCCCTTGCCTACTTGCAAGGAATGGATGTCGATCAAATTGTGCAAATGCGTTTACGTGCCGCCAACGCAAACGCGCGGATGCGCGGAGCGCCCGCGCCACAAGTTGCCGCGGCGCGCAGACGGCGTTCTTAAATTTATTTTTGCATGCAAAAGTAGGCTTGGGGCTTTAGCGCGCGTATGAAATAAAATTATTTACGCGGCGCGCAAGTTACGTTGTTGGTGCACCACTCTTGCAAGCCACCAGTTAATTGCAAGAACACCTCGTCGGGCGATCGACCAGCGTCCACCACAAAAAATTCCTTGGGGTTCTGCTGCGCTTGGCGCAAATATCCTTGGCGAACACGCGCGTGGAATTCAACGCCTTTGCCCTCCATTCGGTCCATAAGCGGATTCAGCCGACTCATGGCAATGGCGGTGTCCACATCAAACAACACATTTAGATTAGGCCAACGACCACCAATGGCAACCTCGGCAACGGCGCGGATTTCGTGCGGCGGCAAGCCACCCGCGGTGCCTTGGTACGCCAACGTGCTTGCGACAAATCGATCGCTTAGAACAAATGTTCCATCGCGCAACGCCGGCTCAATGCGCTCCTTCACAAGTTGCGCTCGGCTGGCCATGTACAAAAGCATTTCGCAGCGCACATCCATTTCGCCGTGACTTGGATCAAGCAGAATGTTTCGCACGCGTTCGCCAATCGCTGTTCCGCCAGGCTCGCGCACGGTGAGCATTTTTAAATTTTTGTCTTTGCAAAATTTTTCCAGGCGCGCAATCTGTGTGGACTTTCCGCTGCCATCAGGACCCTCAAAGGCCATGAATTTTCCGCGCAGATTGTTCCACCAACTGTCGGCCATGATCACTCTTCAGTGGTCTCGGTCACTTGTGGATCACCAATCACGGCTGAACCCACGCGCACCATGTTGGCGCCGCACTCAATGGCCACTTCAAAATCGTGGCTCATGCCCATGGAAAGAATATTGAACACGTCTCCACCGATTTCACTGCCTCGAATTTCTTGGAACAATTCATGGCAGCGCTCAAATGTGCGCCGCGCCGCATCGAGTCCACCCTCAAGCGGACCCATGCACATCAACCCGCGCGCCTTCATGTTGGGCATGCCCATCAGTTGTTCAACCAAATGCTTCACGGCTGGCGGCGCAATGCCGTGCTTGTTGCTGTCGCCGGACACATTCACCTCCAGCAGCACTTCGGTTGGAGTTGGTCGGCGTGTTGAAGCGTCTTGCACCTCCTCCGCGATTCGCATGGAGTCAATGGAGTGGATAAGGCGTGCCGTCTCCAAGCATTTTTTAACCTTGTTGCGCTGCAGCGACCCAACCATATGCCAACGCACTTTTGGAAGCGCGGCCATGGGATCCATTTCCTTGCGACGAGAAATCCATTCGCCAATGTTTGCGGCGCGCTGGGAAAGTTGTTGCACGCGGTTCTCGCCAAAATCAACTTGGCCCATGTTCACCATTTCGCGGATTTGTTCAATGCTGCCAGACTTGCTTACCACGATCAACACAACGCTTCCGGCGCGTTGACCAGATTTTTTTTCAGAGTCGGTCACGCGTTGGCGAACAGAATTGAAACGGTCACGAAGCGCGGTGGCTTGATCAGCGTCAAACGGAACGGATGCTGTTGTTTCTGACATGCGCTTCAAGCGTAACAGCACGGCGCAAAAATCGGCAACATAAAATACAACCAAAATTTGCCGTAAAAACAGCACGTTTATCTTTTGGTTTTTTATTCGCAGATTTCACGGCGCGCCATCGGTAAAACCATTCACGCCGGCAACATTGTGGCGCTTTCGTGGCTGTATCCTGACAAAGTGAGCGCATCGCAATCACAACACGCAACAGGTCTCGTGGTTCTCATCATTCGCGATGGGTGGGGAAAAAATCCGCACCCCGAGCAGGATTCATACAACGCCGTAACGCTTGCGCGCACGCCATGCGCCGACGACCTAGAAACAAACTGGCCGCACACGCTGATCAAGACCAGTGGCGAGGATGTTGGTTTGCCAATCGGCCCCGATGGACCCGTGATGGGCAACAGTGAAGTGGGGCACCAAAATATTGGCGCCGGTCGAATTGTGGATCAAGAATTGATGCGCATTACCCGCGCCATTCGTGGCGGTGAATTTGCGCGCAACGCGCCCATGATCGCGGCGTTTGAGCACGCCAAAAAATCCGGCGCCGCTGTTCATGTCATGGGCTTGCTCAGCGACGGCCAAGTGCACAGCGACTTGTCGCACCTTGAGGCCATTTTGAAAGCGGCCAAAGCCAATGGCGTGAACGCCGACAAACTTTTTGTGCACGCATTTTTAGATGGCCGTGACACGCCGTCCCAAGGATCGCTGAAATATGTTCCGTGGCTGCAAAATGTTTTGCGTGAAACTGGCGGACGACTCGCCACCGTGTGCGGACGCTTCTTTGCCATGGACCGCGACCACCGCTGGGAACGCGTGAAGAAGGCCTATGACTTGTTGACTAAAAAATCTAATGATGGACCCAACTCTGACACGAAAGAGAATTCCACCACCAATACAAATACTGTGGCAGTTTCAGTTCATTCCGCCACCGGTACAAGTCACGCCAACGTTGACGTGATGGCCGCTATTCACCAACACTTTGCGCACCCTATAAGCGACACCGAACGCGGCGACGAGTTCATGCCACCCACGCGCTTGCTCAGCGATGGCGTGATTGAAAGTGGCGACACAGTCATATTTTTCAACTTTCGCGGCGACCGCCCGCGTGAATTATGCAAGGCGTTTGTGCTTGATGACGCCGAGTGGAAAAACATTCAGGGCGGTGGTTTTGACCGCGCCCCTCATCCTACTCAACTTCACTTTCTCACCATGTCGCAGTATGAACGCGGCTTGCCAACGCAAGTCATGTTCACCCGCCCCGCCAAAATGAAAAACATTTTGGGCGAGTGCGTTTCCAGCGCGGGCCTGACGCAATTTCGCTGCGCCGAAACAGAAAAATTTCCGCACGTCACGTTCTTCTTCAACGATTACCGCGAAGAGCCGTTCACAGGCGAGCGCCGTGAAATTATTCCAAGTCCACGCGACGTTCCAACCTATGACATGAAGCCAGAAATGAGCGCGGCCGGCGTGTGTGACGCGGTTTTGCGGCGCATCGCCGCGCCCGATTGTGAATCACTGATCGTGGTGAACTTTGCAAACCCCGACATGGTTGGACACACGGGTTCGCTGCCCGCTGCCATCAAGGCGTGCGAAGTGACCGACGCATGCGTGCAGAAAATAATCAACGCCACTCTCGCGCGCGGTGGTCACCTTGTTATTACCGCCGATCACGGAAACGCTGAACAAATGAAAAACCCCGTAACCGGCGAGCCCCAAACTGCGCACACCAATTTCACGGTGCCTCTATATATAGTTTCGCTCGCCCTTCAGTCAGCCAAACTCCGTGGCGACGGACGCCTAGCCGACATTGCGCCCACACTGCTTCAATTACTCGGCGTTGTGCAACCCGTGGACATGACTGGCCGTTCGCTGATCGGAACATAAACCCGAGAGTGCTTGAATGCACCGCATTATTTAGTTTTTGTAAATAAACAGAAAAGTATTTCATCACGATCCGCGTATCGTGTCACTGATTAACGAGGCGCAGATCATGGATCGCACATTGCATTATGTTGACATTTTCCTTGACTTAGCCCTCCCCAAAATATATTCTTTAAGACCTATGAAAAAAATTATGGTTGTTGTTTGTTTCGCCATTTGCATTCTGAAAGCCAATGCCGAGACGACGTATTCAGCACTGCAAAACGTCGACAACTTTGGGTGGCTGAACCAAAGGGATTCTCAGATTGTCGAAGCCACTGGGCGAAATGGCTGCAACCCGACATCTTGGGTGAACTTGATGGTCAAATTGCAAAACCAATACTCTGATATTTTTCATACAGATCTTGTAGGGGCGACGTATGCGGACTGGACTCAGTCTGCCATTACCTTATCTGGGTCATCATATTTGAACACTACTCCTACCAATGGAACAGTTTCAGGAAAGATTGTCTCGGGCATGGGAAGCTACTTTCAGTCCAAAGGCTTCTCTGCTTTTTCTGTAGCTGAAATTATGTATCCCCGGTGGGACCAACTCTATGAGGCCAGCAGGACGAATGCCACTGTGCAGTTGTTGCTGTTGCCCGCGTCGGGAAGCAATGCCACCATCGGTCACGCTGTTTCTTTGAGTGGGTTCAATTGGATAAACACAAATGATCCCGCGAATCCACCAAGCCAGTCGGACAACGCCAGGCTCTCGTTTCTTGATCCGCAAGATCCTTGGCATGGTTTAGACACAAGCTCTGGTGTTTTTGGAGCGGGCTTTGCTGACGCGCATGTCTGGGCTGAATATAATGGGGTGAATCAATATTCAATGATTCGTTATGCGAATAACGACTATGAGATCTATTCAGCGTATGTTGTTGTTCCAGGTCCAACCATTATTCATTGTCTTATTTCCGGAATACTCTCATTCTTTGGGTTTAGTTTCAGGCGAAGATTGGCATAGTCGCCTTGCGTGACCGATGGACATGACTACTTGCTCGCTGAATAGAAGCATTGAATCGATGGTCAACAACTATCTGGCTCGCAGCGTGGCGATTACTTGCTGTTGATTAGGCGTTTTCACTTGCAAATCGCGCGCGCACTGAGCGGAAGTAACCCTCAAGTTCCAGGGCAATGTCCACCAACTCTGGATCAAAGGCGCGACCAGATTCCTTGCGTAGGAATTCCGTAACCTGCTCCGCCGTCCACGCATCTTTATAAACGCGCTTGCTTGTGAGCGCGTCATAGACATCCGCCACGGCGACAATGCGCGCAAAGAGTGGAATTTCAAGTCCGCGCAAGGGCTTCGCGTCTGGGTTCGCTTGAAATTCTGTGGGCATGGCTTCAAGCATGGCCGCATCAAAGAAGCCTGGATATCCGGTGCTGTCCCACTTTTCGTGGTGATGAGTTATCACTTCGCGCGCGGCATCGTCATATGGAGTGGTGGAGTGGGCAAACAATCGACCACCCCTCACCGAGTGCGTTTGCATGTATTTGTACTCCGCATCGTCAAGCTTGCCCGGCTTTTTCAGAATGAGATCAGGAATCCCAATCTTGCCAACATCATGCAGCATGGCCGCAATACGCAATTCGTCGCGGCGTCGATGGCGTTCTGAATCATCAATGTTGTGAAGCGTGGCCCATCGCTCATACATGGCAACCGAGCATTCGGCAACGCGCTGCACATGCGCGCCGGTTTCCATTGGATCGCGCATTTCGGCGGCGGCGATGATGCGCATGATCATGCCGCGCACCAAACGCGCGCGTTCCACCGCAAGCGACGCCATTCCAATAAAGAATTCCAGCGCGGCCTCGTCAGCCGCGGTGAAAACAGATCTATCCGACATGGATTTTCCACGACCACGAGCGTTGATGAGTTGCAGCACGACCAACACCTCATCGCGCCCGTCGCGCAACGGAGCAATCAACATGCTTTGAGTGTTGTAGCCAGCCTGTATTTCAAACTCGGGACGAAATTGACAAGCAATCGAGGCATCAAGCTTTTGAACATCATCGATACGAAGCAAGCGACCAGTTGTCGCCACATATCCCGCGATGGAAGTGCTGTCGGGTGGAAGCACAATGTCAGCCAGTGGCAAACGCTCGCCCTTTGCCAGTGTCGCTTCGATCGTGTCGTTCTGTCTGTTCTTCAGACGAACGACGCCTTTTTCAATCATCCAGATCGATCCAGCGTCGGCGTTTGTAATTGCGCGCGCAAGTCGAAGCGTTTGGTCCAACACTTCATCAAGATCTTGAGCGCGACCAAGCTTGTTTCCAAACGCCGCGACCTCGGCGATACGTTCGCGCTGCTCTTGGCTTTCTTCGCCCAGCAACTTGTTCATGGCAAAGAGTTTTCGATTTGCGGCATCCACCTCCGCGTTGCGACGAACAAGTTCCGATTGGCTCTGCGCCAGCGAACGCATGGCGTTATCACGGTCGCGCTGGGCTCGACCCATGCTTGCGTGGTAGCGAATTCGCGCAACCAGTTCTAGATCATCAGGAAATTTAACCAGGTAATCATTTGCGCCAGCTCCGAAGCACTTCTCTTTGGTTACAGCGTCCGCATTGGATGAAAGCACCACAAGCGGCGTGACCGCAAGATCTGGATTGGCGCGGATGCGCAGGATCTGCTGCATGCCATCAACACCCGGCATGATGAGGTCTTGAAGGATCACGTCGGGACGCTTGCTTAATGCCAGCGCGAATCCAGTTTCCGCATCTTGCGTGGCGATCAATTCAATATCGCTAAACGATGCAAGTTTTTTGTGCAGTGCTGCGGCGACAATCAATTGATCGTCAATCAAAAGCACAAGAGTTTTTGTGGCCGAAGGTTCCGTGGTGGATGTCACGCCCTCATCCTATCGGCGGTTGGTCGTGGATGGAAGAAAGACAGGTTGCTCTGTGAGTTTTTGGGCATAAGCGCAATGCCAATTAAACCAGCGGCAGTGAACACCATAAATAGCGCCCCCACGCCAAGCGTGCCGAATTTTTCAGCGACCAACAACATAACGAAGGGGCCGCTGCCACCAACCACCGCCGATGCGCCGTCATATGAAACCGCGATGCCCGACACGCGCACGGGCGACGCGAACAACCGCGGCAAAAGACCCAAATACGCGCCAATAAATGCCCCACCCAGCGCGCCCAATGCCACCAACCATGTCGCGCCGCTTGATGGCACCGATGCGTACGCTGGGAGGGCGCACACAAAGACAGCGAGCAGAGACCATGCGCAGAATTTCTTCGCGCCAACTTTGTCGGCGATCCATCCGCTGAAAACGTAAATAATGGATCCACAACCCGCCGACACCAACGCGATAAAGTCGGCCGCTGACTGCGTGGTGTGGCAAGTGAGAATTAAAAATGACGGCAACGCCAAGTACAGCGCCGCCACAACCCACGCGTGCACGCTGCACATTAAAAATCCAGCGATCATCGCGCGCGGTGAATCGCGCAGCAGTGTGCGCAGCGGAAACGCGTCAACTTGTCCGCTTGATTTTAGGTTTTCAAACTCGGCGGTTTCGCCAACATGTCGACGCACGAAATATGCGAACACGCCAATGCAACTACCAAAGAAAAATGCCAGGCGCCATGCCCAGCTCATGGCTTGTTCATGCCCAAATATGAAGGAAATAATTAGCGCCACGATTTGTCCAAGCAGCAATCCAGAGTTCACGCCCGCAAGCAAAATGGACGTGACTAAACCCGCGCGCCGCGGGCCGGCATGCTCGCTGAGCCAGCACAGTGACGACGGAATTTCTCCGCCAAGCGCCATGCCTTGCACAAGTCGCAGCACCACCAGCAATATTGGGGCGGCAATTCCAAGCGTGGCGTAACCAGGAAGAAGCCCGATGATAAATGTGGTGGCGGCCATTCCCAACACCGTGTGAGAAAACACATACGCGCGGCCGCGACGGTCGGCAACGTGCGCCCAAAGAATGCCACCTAATGGCCGCGCGAAATATCCCACCGCGAAAATGGCGAAGGCTTTAAGCGTTGCGGACGCGTCGGAGTCCGCGGGGAAAAAGGCCGCTCCAATTTGCGGGGCGAACACGGCGAAAATAACGAAGTCGTAGAACTCAAACACTCCGCCAAGCGCGGAGATAAATGTGGTTCGCCAAAGCGGTGCGTTCATAACGCAACCCTACCACGCGGCGTATTTACATTCGCATCAGCAATTCTTCAACAGCCTTGCGTCGATCGGCTAGTGAATCACCAGTATCACTTCCAACAGGCGTCTTCACGCGCGATGGCGGATTGCCGCTGATAATGCGCGAGCCCTTGCTGAAAGTGATATACGAAATTGCCCACGACATAAAAACTAGAATTCGATTGTTGAAACCCACCAGCAAAATTAAATGCACAAACAACCAAGCCAACCACGCAATGAGTCCGTGAAACTTCAGGCCCGCAACTTCCGCCACAGCCTTGGCTCGACCAATAGTTGCCATTGAACCCTTGTCAAAATATTCAAACTTTCCGCGCTGTGGTATTTGCGCGCCGTTTGTGGCAATGGCATGTGGCGTTGATTTCGGCGCATTGCTTGTTGGAATTGTTTTGCGCACCCCAGCCCGCACTTCGCGCGCAATTATTTTTGCCACAAATTGACCCATTTGCGTTGCCGCCGGCGCAACTCCTGGAACCGCGTGCCCGGTTTTGGCGCACTTCATGGACGCCATGTCGCCAATCACAAAAACATTTAGAGCGCCCATGACCGAGCAATCTGGTTCCACCAAAACGCGCCCATTGCGATCCAACTTTGCGCCAAGCGATGCGCCAAGTGAACTTGCTTTCACGCCCGCTGACCACACGATGGTGTTGGCGCGAATAGTTTCGCCGTTCACCACCACGCCAGTTTCATCGACATGTGTGACGGATTGATTGAGCCGAATCTCCACGCCAATTTTTTCCAGCGCCTTGAACGCGGCGTGTGAAGAACTTTCGCTCATGCTTGGTAGAAGTCGATTGCCAGCCTCGATTAAAATCACACGTGCGTTTTTTGCATTGAAGCGGCGATAGTCCTTGGAAATAGAATCAACACCAAGTTCCTTAATAGCGCCAGCAAGTTCAACGCCCGTTGCGCCACCACCCACCACAATAAAAGTTAAGTGTTCGCGCAGGGCGGCGGGATTGGTCTCGGCCTCGGCGTCCTCAAAGGCGCGGAGGATTTTATTGCGAATAATCATGGCGTCATCAAGCGTCTTCATTCCAGGCGCAAATGGCGCCCACTGATCGTTTCCAAAATAACTTGAACTCGCGCCCGCGGCCAAAATGAGATAATCAAAGCGCGCGCTTCGCTTGTTGGAAAATGTAATGCGGCACGCCGCGCAATCAATGGACACCACCTCGTCGTTGAACACATAGGCGTTTGCCTGCTTGCGAAAAATACGACGAATGGGAAACGCAATGTTGGAGGTGGGAAGCACAGACGTGGCCACCTGATACAGCAGGGGTTGAAATAAGTGGTGATTTTCCTTGTCAATCAACACCACATTCACGGGCGCTTTGGCCAACGCCTGCACGGCTGAAACTCCGCCAAATCCGCCGCCAATGACAACCACTATGGGTGAGTCAATGTTTGGTTTTGTCATGGGCACCGCTCACAAAGTTGGTGGTCGGGGTATATCACGCCCGCGATTGTAGGCATGTATTGATGAGCGCCGTTAAGATTGATTTTGCACGACATTAATTATTTTGCGGTGGAATTGTCGGGCGCCGCCCGCGACACGCGCAATTTCGAATGTAAATGCCAGCTTAAATGTAAACACAAGCGCAATTTATTTCAGCGGAGAAAACAAAATGCAATCCAAAACCACAATGACGCAACCCAACCACGCACAGTCAACCACTCATTTCACGGCAACCGCTTCTGTCCGTTCGCGAATTCGCACAATGGCCGCGCCCGCATTACTTGCGCTTGTTGGTTGCGCGGCATTGTTGCTGGCCGCGCGCCCAAACGCCATCACGCAAGAGTCACGTGGCAAGCCAGTGAGTATTACCAGTGAAAGCACGCCCTACGGAATGAGTTTGTTCCGATTGTGGAGCAACGGCGACATTGAGGTGATGGTGCTTGGCCAAAACAATGTTTGGTCAGATTGGAAAAGCGTTGCGACCGGCCAGAGCGGTTACGCGCCTAGTACGAATCCGAACCAGTGATATGTGATTGCGGCGCATCATGCCAAGATGATTTGCAAAGTGAACAGGACCACGCCTTCACACCGCGATTATGCGTGGTTCACAACGGCCAGTTGGCTTTAGTGGGGGCCAATCATCTTGGACATGTTGAAGATGGGCATAAGCATCGCGCTGGCAATGCCACCGACCACCGCACCCATGACAACAATCAGGATTGGCTCCACCATGCTGGTGGCGCTTTTTAGCGACACGTCAAGATCTTCCTCTGCAACCTGCGCCGCGCTTTCAAGCACTTCGGGTAGGCGACCAGATTTTTCACCGGCCGCGATAATGGCGGCGACATTGCGTGGAACAAATTTGAACTCACGAAAAGTGGGGGCCAACTCGCCGCCGTGGCTCACGCGCTCCTCGACCAATTTCCACATGGCGTTGTAGCAAAGATTGTTTGTGACATCTTTCAAAATGCGCACCACATCTAGAAGAGGTACGCCCGCGCTGAGCAGGGTGGCCATGGTGCTGGTAAATCGAGACACATAGAGGTGACGAAACATCGGTCCAATCACAGGGAAAGTTAATTTTGCTTTGTCTATCGCTTGTCGACCCATCGCGCTCTTCATCCAATACCAAATTCCAAATCCAAGCACGGCAAATCCTGGCAGCCAATACATCCAATCGAAGCGGATAAAATCCGAAAGCGCCAACAACATTTTGGTTGGCAGCGGAAGTTTGTCACCCTGCATGGCGAACAGCGGGGCAAAGCGCGGCATGACGGTGGTCAGAATTATTGTCACCGCAAGCACCGCAACGATAAGCATGATGGCTGGGTACGCCATCGCGCCCTTGACTTGGCGGCTTGTTTTACGCTGTGTTGCAAGATCTTTGGCAACGCGTGCCATCATTTCATCAAGCATTCCGCTGGCCTCGGCCGCGCGAACCAAACTAATCATGAGCGAGGGAAATATTTTTGGCCACTTGGCAAGAGCGGCCGAAAAATCTTCACCCTCGCAGACATCATCTCGAATTGCGCGCGCCAACTCTCCAACAATTGGGCGCGACGCTTGCTCCGCGAATGTGTCCAGTGATTCTTTCAACGTGACTCCGGTGCGAAGCATGACGGCAATTTGCGCGCAAAAAGAAACCGTGTCATCTTTACGAAACGCATTTTCAAGTCGGTTCTTACGGCTCTTTATGCTGATGGTTTCACCAACAGACGCGCCGGCGTCGCCAAGCTGAACCTCCAAAATAGCAAGGCCTTGTCGGCGAAGCTCGCGCACGGCATCGGCGTGTGTGAGGGCCTCCAAAACCCCGCGCGACATTTCGCCGCCTGATTTGCGCGCCTTGTAATTCCATTTGTGCAAAATATTTTCGGGTGGATCAATGACGGCAGGCATCGTGCACCTCTTCTGGCGTGGTCATGCCGGCCAACACTTTTTGCATGCCGTCGTCCCAAAGCGATTCAAAACCTTGCTCGCGCAAAAGATTGCGGATAAGCGCCGGATCACAAGTGCCGCACAACAAGTCGTTCATTTTTTCATCTGGCACCATCAGCTCATACAAACCAAGTCGACCTTTCAAGCCAGTTTCGCGGCACTTGCGGCAACCCGCGCCCCTTTTGGGCGTGCCTGTTTGATAGGCGTAAATACCCATGGAGGTTTTTTGCGACTCATCCAACTCACATGGCGCAGAGCAGCTGGAGCAAATGCGGCGCACAAGTCGCTGCGCCAACACGCCGCGCAAACTTGCGGCAATAAGAAAGTTTTCCACACCAAGATTGCCCAAGCGGGTGATGGCGCTAGGCGCGTCGTTGGTGTGCAACGTGCTTAGCACAACGTGTCCAGTGAGCGCGGCCTGCACGGCGATTTGCGCGGTTTCACTATCGCGAATTTCACCAACCATGATCACGTCGGGATCTTGTCGAAGCAAAGATCGCAGCGCGCTGGCGAAAGTGAATCCCGCCTTGGGATTAATTTGCGCTTGGTGCACGCCCTCAATATTTGATTCAACAGGATCCTCAACCGTGCTCACATTGATGCCGGTGCGATCGAAATTATTCAAAACGCTGTAAAGCGTTGTGCTTTTACCAGAACCCGTGGGACCAGTGACCAAGATAATTCCATAAGGTTGTTCAATGACCTTCTGAAACTTATCCAACATGGTGGGGCGGAAGCCAAGCTTTTCAAGACCCAATTGCGTGCCACTGCTGTCCACAACGCGCATCACTATCTTCTCGCCAAACTTTCCTGGCAGCGTGCTCACGCGCAAATCAATTGGCCTGCCATTCACGCGCACGCTAATTTCTCCGTCTTGCGGAACGCGGCGCTCGCTGATGTCCATATGCGCCATGATCTTAATTCGGCTTGAAATAGCGGCGTTCATGCGCCAAGGTGGCGACATGCGGTTGCTCAGCACGCCGTCAATGCGAAAGCGCACGCGCATTTTTCCATCATCAGGTTCAATGTGAATATCGCTGGCGCCTTCTTCAACCGCGGAGCAGATTGCAAAGTTGACCAACTTCACCACTGGACCCATGTCATCGCTGTCAGAACCGCCAACCATTTCATCGATTTGTTTTTCTTGCAACGTATATGCGCCACCCTGCGTGTCATCCAACATTTCATTCACAATTTCCTGCGCCTTTTCCTGCACGGCACCTTCGTTTCCCACATCGGAAAGCATGGCGTCCAAGCGATCCTCCGGGCTTGCGACAAATCGAACCCGCAATCCACATTCGCGCTGGGCGATTTCGCGCACGTGGTCGTTCTGTGGATCGGCCGTGGCCACAACAAGCGTGTCTTGTTCGCGGCGCAGTGGAACAATGCGATGCTCGCGGCGCATGGCATCGGGTAACAATTTCATGGTGGCGGCGTCGGCGACCAAATTTGGGTCAGCTACAAATTCAATTTCTAAACTTTTCGCCACCGCCTTGAGCATGGTTGCGCTGTCGACCAATTCCATTTGCAACAACACTTCGCCTAACAATAATCTTTGACTGCTGGCGGATTGACGGCGAAGAGCCTCAAGTAGTTGCGCCATTGTGATGGCGCCAGTTTCAATGAGCGCCTGACCAACGCGCGGAAGCGACCGCAGTTCGCTGTTCGATGGTGTTGACGAAGGGTGCCCTTGCGGAGATTGGTTCATTTCTGTATTCCACTGGCAGCCGGCTTAGATTGCGCACTCGCGCCGAAGCACACTTCAATCACGCGGTTGTCGTAATCCACCGTCACGGAACGATCCGCGATGGCGCGCACACTGGCGAATGTTCCATCAGGCAACGCAAGAGCGTCGCCAATGCGAACGGTTTGATCACCAAACACCGCCAACTCGCCGCGAATTACGGCTTTCAGCATGAGACCAGGTAACATTCCAGGCGTTTTAATTTGGGGGGTAGTCGGCGTGAATGAAGTTTTAGCTTGCTCAACTTCTGGAGCTCCAAAGGCCTTAAATGGATCTCGGGTGGGGGAGCGATCAAAAGTCATTTCAATCATTTGTGGTGTTGGCTGGGAATCGACGCCAGCGAACGAAACGGTTGTTGAGCGAATATCGCTTGAAGGAATTTGGTTCGTGGACATTTGCGTTGACAAATTTACGGCCACGGCCTGCGGAATTTTTTGCGCGGGGCGCGGCGCGAATCTCAATCCCAATGCAAATACCGCAACGGACAACACGCCAGACAGAATCGCAAACTGTCGTGGCTTCACGCCAAGGCGTGCGCTGAGCAAATTCCATTGTTTTACAAACGCGTTCATTTAGAGCCACCCTTCGCATTTTTTGATTGGTTCCCAGCGGTCGCCGCGTCGCTTGCGCGCTCGCTGAAATATTCATCAAATGAGAACGAGGCGTCGATCACTGAAATATCTTGCGGAGCCCTTGGGTTACATGCAAATTCAATGGACCTCACAGCGACAAGGGATGGCAAACTTTCGGAGGCTTGAACTGTGCCAAAGAGCGATTCAAATGTGCCCGTCATTTGCACATCAACCGTGCGGCGCATTGCCTTGGCGCCTTGAACACCAGGGATATCCACACTCGTCAACTTGCCCGACTTGGATTGGTGCTTGTACACGCCCTTGTTGTCCGCAGTGCGCGCCAAACTATTCAACAACGCGCCCTTGTCTGGAGTGTTTGGAAGCACTCGGCCGCGCCGATTCAGCTCAATTCGCAATCGCTCCACATCACGTTGCATTTCCACAAGTCCATCTTGACGAGCCGCCGATTCGTAAGCCACGGCGCGCAATGAGGTGGCTTCTTTTTTCCAAGCGCCAGCGCGCAAATAGTTTGGAACAATAAACAAGCCCAACAAGCCAAGCGCGATAGCAAGTGGAATCCACGCGGTCAAAACATCAACACCGTTTCGTTGATTATTCAATTCACACCTCCTTGTGCCATGCGCAGGGTCCCTGGTTTGCATACTTGCACGCACAGGGGAACTTGAAATGACACAGTGAATTCTTCCACGCGCTTGCCCATGAATTCGCCAGCTTTACTTTCGGAAATTGTGACTGCTCGAAAGGCCGAAGCACTAGCGAGTTTGTTTTCAAAGTTCGCCAGATCGGTGTTGGTTTGGGCGACGCCATTCATAACCACAAGCATTTGGCGGGGGGAATCGGATATTTCAAGGCGCATGCCAATGAGCGAAACGCGCTCAGGCAACATGTTGGTCACCGTGGCGAGCACCGATGTTGCGGAAATGGTTGGCAAAAGTCCATCGCTTACGCGCAAGGCGCGCGATAAATTCGATTGCTCGTGGGCCAAGGTGTTCATCACCTCATCCACGCCAGGCGCATTGGCAACCAGCATGGCTCCAACCGTTCGCTCGGAATCGGCAATGCGCGCGCTATTCCAACTATGCGCGCTCACACCAACGCTAAAGAGCAATAATAAAATTCCTAACAGCGCAATACGTCGCTTTGAGCGCTGCGCGTGCACCACGCGGCGAGTTTCGTTTGGTAGAAAGTCTAGAACTGGAAGAATCATGCTGCCCTCTTGGTGGAAGTGGTTTGAACATCCAAACTCGCAGCGCCCAGGGCAGCAGCCCATGTGTCACTTTTAAGTTCTTCATTGCCGGTGCTCCAACTTGTGCTGCCAACAGATGCGCTCTCCAAGCCACACACACCCTTGAGCGTGCTCAGCAATTCAATGTCGGTTGATACTGCGCCAGAAACCACAAGACGCGAGGGCCAACTTGATTCACCACATGCTTGACGCATGCATCGCAATGTCTCCTCAGCCAACGAACTCCAACGCCATGCACCGCCAAAATCAATTGGATCCAGCGCAATTGTGTCTGTTTGACCGTTGTCATTGCTCGCGGTTTCTTGCTCCTGCGCAACGGAAGTCCAATCACCTTGCATGGCGCGGACAAATTGAATATGACCATCTTTCATCAACAGCAGAACAGCTTGTTTCGCTTCGACGTGCATGAACGCAACCAAGCCACTGTTCAAGCCCTCATACTTTTGCTCCGCCGCGCGAAGAGCCGCGCACGCCGCGTTTTCAATACTGCAAGGAGAAAGCCCGGCGTTCATGACAGCTTGTGTCGCGTTTCGGATCACTGACACGGGAGCCGCCAACAACAACAAGCCGCAACGACCAGCCGTAGCGCAAGGAAGCAGCGCATGTTGAATCATGAAGTCCGCCTCACTCACACCAAAATGGTCGATGGCTTCAAAGCGCGCGCTGGCAGCCAGTTCTTGTTCATTCATGATCGGAAGCTGCGCCGTATCCATGCGGAATAGATTTGACGCAATCGTGACGCGGCAACGGCAGCCATTTAAACCAGCGGCGGAAACCTTGGCGCTAAATTCTTGCAGCGCGGCGTCTTCCATCGATCGATCAAGCGACACTGGCGGAAGTTCAAACGCAACTCGTCGTGTCCATGCTCCGTCCGCAGCGCGCTCAATCGCGATGCAACGCAAGGCATCCGCCGCAAAATCAACCGCAACTGCCATGGTTTGTTTCGTCAGGATGTTTTGAAAGTGTCGCATGAACATGCTCCTAAATCGTCATAATCCGAACCCGCATTCACTCCGCAGTCAAGAAAACAGAGGAACCCCATTTCGGAGTTCCTCTGTTCTTTTTATCTCAACACGATGGTCGTTTCCGACCACCTTCCATCACCCCATGATTATGGAGTGGGGATGAATTTGCTTGTGGCCGCGTTCCAAGTCCAGCCCTTGGTTGCGTCGATTTGATTCGCCAGATCATCGGTGGTGCAATACTTCGCCGTGACAAGCGGGGCCAAGTCGGTGGATGAATACGCCTGGGCATCGGTGAGCGTAATTGTTGCTCCACCTGGCTTGAACTGATTCAGACGGGTCACCATGGTTGTGATTTGTGAGGCGCGAGCGGAAGCCGCGCTTGTGTTTGCGTCACCCAAGGCACCGACAACGCCGGGAATTACCAAGGCGGCCAACACGCCAAGAATCACAACCACAATCAGAATTTCAATCAGGGTGAATCCACGACGCATAATTCGTTTCGTACTGTTCTTAATTGTATTTGTGTTCTCAGTCATCATTGTTAGTGTCCTTTCAAAGAGGTGTTTCAATCCAAATTTCTCCGACGCTTGAACATCAAATCCAATTTGATGTTCTGCAAATCATTCAGAGAATTTTTTCTCTGATTTTGAAACCATCGACCAGTAACTATGGCGACTTCAGTTGGATATTTGGAAAAATCACTTATTTAAAACTTCAGGTTGATCTATAGATGATGTATTGGATGGTCGAAGCATGAATACAATGGTTTATTCACGCACATTCAAGCAATCGCGACCATCCGCGCGCGGCTTCACTTTGATTGAAGCCCTGATTGCGATTGTGATTGTGGCAACGGTGGCCAGCGCTGGGGCGGTAGGCATTGGATTATCAGCCGCAACCCAAGAAGAAGCGCGACTAGCGCAACTCGCCACACAAGCGGCACAGCAGCAGGTTTCATTTCTAATGGAGAAGCCGTTCGCAAGCATGGTGGACCATGCGGGCACGGAAGCGCTTGGGCAAATGAAGGCACCACTAGACGCCGGCGCCACTGATCGCAGCAAGGTGTTAACGGGTCAGTGGGCCAAACTTGGTCGCACCACCACATTCACCAACGAGCCAATCACGTTCACGCAGTACAACGGATTTGTGGTTGATGGAATGCGCATAGACGTGCAAGTGTTTGGACCAGACGGAACTATCTACGCAACCATTCGACGACACCGAACCAACGAGGCGTCATTATGAAGCGCCGCGGTTTCACTCTAATTGAAGTTGCGATCGCCTCGTTGATCACAACCGTGGTCGCCGGCGCTGTGATTGGAACCATTCGTGCGATCACAGAAAGCACATACGCCTTGGATACTGCAGCGCAAGCAATGGCCCGCGTGGCCCGCGCCGACGCACGCTTTGCCGATCACGCAAATCGCGCGCGCATGATCTTGGATCAAAGCACATTGGAAATTCTTCTGTGGCTTCCAACTGAACCATTCACTTCTAGCGCGACCAACACGAGTGACTACGACTCTATTCAGGGCAATGAATTGGCGTGGTATATCATGAACACATCCGCGGGAACACTTTCGCTTGTCTACACCACCAATCGAAATGATCGCACGAAGTATTCGCTCAGCACAAATTGGGCAAATTTACGAACCGCTTTAACTTCGCAGGGCGCGTTGACAACCATTGCCGTTTTGGAAGGGCTGGCTTCTGGTGGATTTCGTGTGCAAGACAGCGACCCATGCAGCGTGCGTAGATTTTCTTTTGATGGATTTTTAAGCGATGACCTTGGAGGCTTGAATGTGCAGCTGAGCGGTCGTGCGTTGAACGGTCAAAATCATCCGGATTGTCCATGAAAAACAACTTAAAGCACAATAGCGCAATTTGGTTGGCGCCTCGCATCGCGCTTAGGCATTCTCTGTGCTGTCAACGCATACATCAACGCAAATATCAACGCAAATATCAACGCAAGGGCGCCGCCATGTTGTTGGCCATCTTCGCATTGCTTGTGGTTGGCACAACAACTCTTGCGTTTACGGCCAGTCGCCAAACTACATTTCTTTCTAGCCGCAACGCGGTGAATTCCATTCGCGTGCGCGAGTTGGCGGACAGTGGCTTGGATTTAGCCAAGGCTATTTTGCGCAGCGACACAACTTCTTGGCGCACGAATCACTCGGGTGGAAAATTATTGAACAACTACGCGCTTGATGGCGGCACCGTCACTGTTTCGCTGATCGACATTCTCAAACGCGAATCTGGCGCGTCCGCCGCCTTGTGTGTTCCAATTTCCACAACCACCGATGTTGAAATTTCTGTCACCGCAAATCTGGATGGCGCCACGTGGACTTCTGTTTCCAACATGAGCATTCCAGAGGTGGTGAAGGGGCAGTACGCCATATTCGCCAACAAATTATTATGGATTTACGGCACAAACAATCAAATTGGCCGATGGGATCGTTCGCCATTGGCAAGCGAGAAGCGTCGAGTGAATATTGGAACACAGGCTGACTTTGCATCTGCAAATTTCAGCGGCGTGTGGATTGACAGTGACATTCAATTTGAATCTGAAGTATTGCCAATTGATGCCGCGGATCCACGCACGCTCAAAAGCACATGGGTGTACTACCCATACAACGGTGGAACAAATTTGTGGAGCAGTTCGTTTCCAATCAACGGACCTGGTCGCGACAAAGTTGCCGCCGTTCGCATGAGCGCCGATGAATCCATTCGCATGGCGGCGGCGCCAGTGCCAGTTGCAGCCGTGCCAGCGCAGGCGGGAATTTCTGGTGGCAACAACATTACAAGTGGCACGCGCACGCTAGGACCATTTCGTGTGGGCTCGCCATCGGGATCATTTGGCACCAATCTCACCACAAACAATTGCACGTTGCTATTGACTGCGGGCACATACGAAATTTATGGAAGCTGGAACGCGCTCAACGCCACCATCCGCATTCAAGGCGCGGTGAAAATTGTGGTGGCGCCAAAATGGTCAATTTTTAACTGGTTTCCAAGCGGAATTGATTGGACCAACACCACCGTTGAACTGACGGCCGGCGCGGATTTAGAAGTGAACAATGGCTATAAGTTGACCATGAATAGATGTTGGATTGGTGGCTATTACCAATGTGTGAACGAGCCTGATCCGGAGAAAGCAGTTGGCGATCCGCACATGAAAGCCTGGAAGGGTTTGGCATTCCAACAAACCGCGTGCGACACAATTACTCCAGATGAACCCCGTTACTTTCAGCCATGGCATGTGCGCATCTATCCAATTAAAAGCACGCTGAGCGCGTTATTTGTTTGGAACTTGACGGACACATGCTTGGTTGGAAGTTTGTTTTTACCCAACAACACCGTGCGCTTTAATGGCCGCTCTGAAATGTATGGACGCATTGCCGCCGACAGCGTTTTTATTGATGGCACGAGTCGCTTTAGATATGACCACGCGCTTGATGACATTGTTGGTTTGACCGAAGGCCGCGCGCCAAATCGCGGCGGTGATCCTCAAGAAATATTTCCGATTCGTCCAATTCGTTGGGGTGCTGACAAAGGGACGGGTCCATGAATGAAGCCATGAATGAGATCATGAGCACCAACCCCATCAAGTCCATCAACAAAGTATTGGTGTGTCGACGCGGTCAAACACTTGTTGAAATATTGATTGTGGCCGCAATTATTGCCGTGCTTGGCGCGCTCAGTGTGAGTTTGTTGAGCCCGCGTGACGAGGAGAAAATAGAAGGGGCGGTGCGCATGTTTGCCCAAGATGCGGAATGGGCGCGCGGAGCAACGCTGACCAATCCAGACGACCCCGCAAGCATTCGCCTGATGCAAGACCAAACGGGCTGGATAGTGGCCCGTAACTCCACTCCAACTGTGGCCATGATTTGCAGCGACGGCTCTTCCATGCGTCGCGTTCTTGGGCAAGGAATGTCGCAAGCCGCTGAGGGGGTGCGGCTTGTGTCGTCAAATACTTCTCAGACCCAAGTTGAATTTGATCCATTTGGTGGCGTAAAGACCTCGCCGGCATCAATTGCCATGTTTTTGCCAGATTCCACTAGCAAATGCACAATTACATTCGACTCTGTCACGGGCGCTATGAAGTTGAATTGGTCAAATCAATAAAACTTGGGCGCAAGTCACTGGCAAATTGGGTCGAACAAGGGAGGGCAATGATTATGAATCACACCAACACATCACGGTTTACATCCATTCTTCTAAGCGCGGTGCTGTGTGTGTGTGCCACGTTTGTGTGTGTGCAAACACAAACCCACGCTTCAGCCCAGGTGCCATTTCAGGAATTAACACCAGCAACGCGGGCACCAAGGCAATCAACTGCGCCAATCACTGACGCCGCAACGCAATCTGGAGCGCAGTCAACTGCAACAACAATTACTCCAGCGCAAGCCGAAGCAGCTAAAAAACTTTCCACACCAAACGGCATGCTTCCACAGTGGAGCGGTTCCTCAGCGCCCGCCACCACGGCAACTGAAATTACAAACGAAGCTCCAGCCAATCAGCAGGGCATGGAAGAAAAATTAGAAGCCGTCGCCAACGGAGCGCCCCCCATAGTTGACGTGACCGAGCACGGAACTGTCACTCTTGCAGCGCAAGGAATTGAAATAACCAAGTTGCTTGAATTGCTCAGCATTAAAAGCAAGTTGAACATTGTGGCTAGCGAAAAAGTGAAGGCGCTGGTGAGCGTGAGTTTGTACGACGTGC
This sequence comes from Planctomycetia bacterium, assembly GCA_005789005.1. Lineage (GTDB taxonomy): Bacteria > Planctomycetota > Phycisphaerae > Phycisphaerales > SM1A02 > SYAC01. The sequence goes on from SYAD01000141.1 coordinate 39,158, forward strand.
CTGTTGATCAAGCGCTTGACGCGTTGCTGACCGTGAACGGATTTGTGTGGGAGCGACAGGGACCATTCATTATGGTGTATGCGCGCGCGGAAAAGGAAGCCATGGATAAATCCAAATTGAAGCGTGACGCGCATGTGTTCACGCTGCAATTTCTTTCGCCAGATGACGCGCTTGCGTTGGTAAAGCCACTTCTGAGCGAAGGCGGCACCGCGGTGTCGCTTGGAAAAGTGAAGGAAGGCTACGAGCCAACCATCACCGACGGCGGCAGCGACACGTACGCGTTTGCAACACGCGTGCTTGTGAACGACTACCCAGAGGTGATTGAAAAATCCGCCAGAATTTTGAAGGAAGCGGATGTTCAACCGCAACAAGTTCGCGTGGAAGCCACCATTCTTGTGGCTGATGTGACAGAGGACGACGCATTTGGTTTGGACATTACGGCGGTTGGCAATATTGATTTTGCCACCGTGACTGGCGGACCCATGAACGCCTTCAATGATTTGAAAAGCGGAGAAATTACACCGGCCAACGCCACCGCCAACGCGGCCTCCCTATATCCCGCGGGAACAGTTGATCCAACGCTGAAGCTTGGTGTGATTTCAAATGATGTCGCCATCTTTTTGCAGATGCTTGATCAAGTGAAGAACACCACCGTGCTCGCGCGTCCATCCGTGACAGTGCTGAACCGCCAGAAAGCGCAAGTGAACATTGGCCAGAAGTTGGGTTACTTGTCCACCACTCAAACGCAAACCAGCACCACGCAAGAAGTGCAATACATTGACACGGGCATCAAGCTCACCTTCCGCGCGTTTATTAGTCCAGACGGAATGGTGCGCATGGAGCTTGCGCCATCCATCACCGCGGCCACGTATGAAAATGTGAAGTCGCAAGGAGTTGATTCGCAAATTCCAAATCAAAACAATCAGGATTTGCGTACCAATGTGCGGGTAAAAAGCGGGCAAACCATTGTGCTAGGTGGACTTTTCCGCGAGGTCAGTTCAACCACCAATCGCCAGATTCCGTTGTTTGGCGACTTGGTTCCTGGCGCGCTGAGCGGTCAGAAAGACGCCACGCTTCGTCAAGAAGTTATCTTTCTTGTTACGCCAACCATTGTGGAAGACCCCAAGAGTTCCATGGATGGCGACATGGCATTGAAGGTGATTGACGCCGTGCAAACTGGCGCGCGCGCTGGCTTGTTGCCTTTCTCACACGCGCAAATTGCCGGCAACTATCAAACACAAGCGTTGGAGGCGTGGCGCGCGGGCGACACCAAGAAGGCCTCGCTGTATGCGGATCAAGCCATTCGCGTTTCGCCAATGTCACCAAGCATGATTCAGATGCGTGAGGACATTCGCGCCAACAATTCCGCGCCGTGGAAAACAAAGTTGGACTCGCTTGATTTACTTCCTGATTACATCCGTGAAAAGGGAACCGTGCTTGGATTCCCAATGGGCGTGCCCAAGGATGTTTCTGACACCACAAAAAACACGGCGGCAATACCGCCTGATCCAATTCAACCAACCACGGAGATCTTGCCATGAAGTCACTTCTTTCATCCACATCACTTCTGCTTGTGTTCGCATTGGGCGCTTGCGCAACGCCGCACTCCAAACAAGTGCGTGAAGATGCGCACGATCGATACGACCGCGCCAACGCGCAGGTGGTGTTTGATCAGGCCAATCAAAGTTTTCACGCCGGCCAATTTGAAGCCGCCCTGGGACATATTGACAAGGCCATTGCGCGCTATCCAAAAGATGGAAATTACGAAGTCATGCGCGGACGAATTCTGTTGGAAATGAAACGCACCGATATGGCGCGCGACGCCTTTGTGAAGGCGGCCACACTTTCACCAACATCCGCTGATCCTCATTACTACATGGGAATAGTTTTGCAGCGGTGGAACGAGCTGGATAAAGCCGCCGCGGAATACGCCAAGGCATTTGAGTTGGCGCCGTCGCAGTTGCAATATGTTGCCGCAGAGTGTGAAACATTGATCGCGGTCGGCCGATTGGATGACGCTGAAAATAGATTGCTTGCCGTGCAAAAAACATTCGAGTTTAGTCCCGTGCTTGATCGCATACATGCGGATCTTGCGGGACAGCGCGGTGATTTAACGGAACGCGAAAGATGGTTAAGCGCGGCGCGTTTGCGCACCGAGCCAGCCAAGGCGCAGCAACTTATGGAAGAAATAGCCGTAACACGATTTGAGCAGGGCAATTGGGTGGGCTGCATTGATGCGCTTGAAGATGAGGCGCTGAAAGATTGCGTAAAATCCACCGAACTGGTTCGATTGCGCGCGCGCTGTTTGCTCATGATGGACCGCGCCCGCGACGCGCGTGATTTAATGTTGACGTTGCGCACACAAACAGATGGCGACGGAAGAAATGCCAGCGTGCTTGGTCTTGCCGCCATGCGTATTGGCGACACGGCGCGCATGATTGATGCGGGACACATTCTCACTCAGGCTCGACCAGAGAGCGCCGATGGTTGGGTGCTTCTTGGCGTGGCCGCCATGCAAAATGGTGATCGCGCGGAGGCGGTTCGTTTGTTAAGCGAAGCCAACAAGCGCGAGCCAAACAAAAAATTACCAAAGCAATTGCTTGCGGCCGCTTCCAACGTGGCTATTGCGCGCGCCACGCCGTAAGCGGGGTGAATTAATGTGCGCTTGTTGTACCGCGCGTTTCAATAAGTGCGTGTTTCAACTACTGCTTTTAGAATTTCAGCGTCGACGTCGAACCATCAAGCCCGCAAGACCCAGCAGCGCAAATGCGCCTGGAGCCGGCACGAACCCGTAGGTAAATGTCTGATCAAAGGAGGGCTGCGATGTAGCTCCGCTGCCTGCTGTTGTGCCATTCACTTTCATGGTGACATTGCCCCTGAACTGAAGGGTCAGAACATCGGTTGTCAACATATTAGTGGTCTCAACAGAGAAGCGACCAAGCATGATGCGTTTGTCGGCGTATGTGCCAGCCAGGGCGATTATGTCTGTTGGATTCCCGGTGAACCAACCCGCGCCTTGATACCTGCCCGCGCTGTTGCTTGCACCAACAATGGTGCCGGCGCCAACAGTGTTTGCGTTTAAGAAGTTTGGATCCTTGGCAATGGCGGCGTCGGTGTGATCCTGCGTACGCGCGCCAATAGTTACAAATGAATCCCAGTCTTTTGTTGCGGCGCTACCGGAAGGCAGCCAAGTTGTGCCACTGGCTTGCGCAAACCCGGCGCCGTTGGTTGGCGTCACTGCATTGCCAGTGTTCCAGACGCCGTTGAGCGAAGTTCGCACAAGTCCGGTGTTTGTTGACGTGCCGTAGTAGCTGACAAGCTTGTCAAAAGCGCCATTGAAGTCGGCGTAAATATCCATCACTGAGTATTGACGGCTGCCATCAACTACTTGGTAATTGGTGCTTGTTATTCCAAGAAATGCGGCGTTGGCGCCGGCAACGGTGGTGGCCAAAGTAATAGAACAAACAAAGCAATTTGAGATCTTCATAGCTACTCCAAGATTGAAAGCACAGCCACTGGCAGAAACATAAACAAGTTCAGTTTTGCCAGGCACCCACAAGCGGTTGCAGGGGGATTAGGCAAAACACAAGAGCACAACGGCTCCTACAACTATGTAAACGTAAAAAATTGGTGACCTTGATCACGCAATACGAAAGATTTGTAAATTTTATATAAAGATGGGTTTGCGGCGTAAAAATCGCGTTTTAACGCCCTGCGGCGTCGGCAGCCATGATCGCTTCCGCCACCATATTCGCCGTTACGGGGAACGGCTCGTTGTGAACAAACTCGCTGGCAATGGTGGCGCGCGCGGCAACTTTGGCAAGCATGTCCTGGCTTAAGTTGGCGCAACCAATATCGGCCAACGTTGTGGGCAATCCAACTGACTTGCAGAACGCAATCACTTGGTTGATTTGCGCGGGGTCCGATTTTTCCAACATCAATTGAGCGATCACGCCAAAGGCAACTTTTTCGCCGTGCATGTACGCCTTTGCGCCGGGCACCACGGTGAGTCCGTTGTGAACGGAGTGGGCGCCCGCAAGACCGGCGGACTCAAAGCCCAAACCAGACAGCAATATGTTGGCTTCAATAACGCGCTCCAGCGCGGGCGTGATTGTTTTTTCTTTGGCGGCGCGCAAGGCGGCCACGCCATCGGCCAACAATGTTTTGTAGCACAACTCCGCAATGGCCATTGAAGTAAGCGAGCGCGCACCGCCGCACATGTTTGGTTTATTGGAGCGCATGCAAGCGCGCGCCTCGAAATATGTGGAGAGCGCATCGCCCATGCCGGCAACAAACGTACGCACCGGCGCGTTGGCGATCACGTGCGTGTCCACAAGAATCAACATTGGATTGCGCGGGTGAATGAGAGCTGTTTCAACCACGCCTTGCTCGTTGTACACAACAGAAATGGCGCAGGTTGGCGAATCGGTGGAGGCAATGGTGGGGCAACATATAAATGGAAGCTCAAGTTCCGCCGCCGCCGCGCGCGAGGCGTCCAATACCTTGCCGCCGCCGGCGCCAACAATAATGGCGCTCTTGGCGGCGCGCGCTGTTGCAGCAATGCTGGCGATTTCCGCGGCGGTGCATTCGCGCGCAAAGTCATGAATGGAAAACGCGTAGCCGGTTTGCGTGAGCGAGTCACGCCAAATATTTTCAAGCAACTTGCGCGGCGAGGCGCTAGCCACAATCAACACGTGGCCGCGTAGACCAAGCACTTTCATTTCGGCGCCAAGACTTTGCGTCGCGTGGGCGCCTTGCGTGTATCGAAGCGGGGAGCAGAAAATTGTGTTCATGCGTGTCAGGGTACTGCTCTACACATCGTGCGCGTAGGATTGAGTTAGACTTATTTATCAGGCGTTTCAGCTCAGCATAAACCAAGAAAGATTCAAATCAAATGAGCAACAAAAAAACAATGTGGATGTCTGCAATGGTGATCGCGGCTTCAGTATGCGTGGTGGCGATTCTTGGCGCAGCGAATCAAGCTTCCGCACCAACGGCGGCTCCAGAGAAGGAAACCCGCGAAGCCGTGGCGCAATTTTATAAGGCGCTGAATGTGTTGTTCACGGGCGACGTGAAGCCCATGAACGATGTGTGGTCTCATGCCGACGATGTCACCTACATGGGTCCAGCCGGCGGTTTTCAGATTGGTTGGAAAAACGTAGGTGAGGAGCTTGGTCGTCAAGCCGCAATGAAGTTGGGCGGAAAGATTGAGCCATCCGACATTCACGTGATCGTCATGGGTGGCGCGTTGGCCATTGTAAGTAATTACGAGAAGGGCGAGAACGTTGACGCGGCGGGTAAAAAAGTTCCAGTATCAATCCGCGCCACCACCACATTCCGCAGCGAAGGCGGCAAGTGGAAAATGATTGGGCATCACACGGATTTGTTGCCGTCGCTTGCAAAGTAAATCGCGATCAACTTGATGTGAGCGGCTGTATTCTTTGCACGCCACTTCATCGATCACTGTTTATTCAAGGGCAAGTATTCCAATCATGAATTGCGCATCACATTTTATTTCAGTATTTAAAAATTCCGCCGCGCGCATTGCCGCGCCATTTATTTTGGCGGCATTGTCGCTGTTGTCCGGTTGCGCCACCGCTTCATCACGCGCCGCGTATTGCCCACCCAAGGTTGCGTGGGAAAGAAAGTCGCCCGCAGAAGTTGGCTTTGACGCCAATCAACTTGCCCAAGCCATCGCGTGGGCGCAAACGCAACCAACGGATTGGCCTACGGATTTTTCCACACAGACGGAAATATTTGGCAAGCAGCTTGGTCCAGTGCCCAAGAGTCGCGCCGCCATGAACGGAATTATTCTTCGCCACGGTTACATCGTTGCGGAATTTGGCGACGTAGAAGCGGTGGACCCTTCATACAGCATGGCCAAAAGTTACTTGTCAACCATTCTTGGTTTAACCATTGATCGCGGCATGATTGGCGACATTCACGATGAAGTTGGATTGCTTGTGAAAGATGGCGGCTACGAATCGCCGCACAATTCCAAAGTGACGTGGAAACATCACGCAACACAAAGCAGCGAGTGGCAGGGCGAATTGTTTGGAAAGTCCACCACCTTTGTTGGCAAGGAAGAATATGGCCACGCCGCAGCGAAGCCGCGCGACATTCACGAGCCCGGGACTTTTTATGAATACAACGACGTGCGCATGAATCGCCTTGCGTTGTCGCTGCTTCGCTTGTGGAAACGACCACTGCCCGACGTGTTGAAAACAGAAATCATGGATCCCATTGGCGCGTCGAATACTTGGCGCTATATCCCATACGACAACGCGTTTGTTGATGTGAATGGAACGATGATGGGATCGGTCAGCGGCGGCACGCGCTGGGGCGGCGGACTGTGGATGGACTCGCTGGATCACGCGCGCTTTGGACTTTTAATTTCTCGCAATGGAAATTGGAATGGCAAACAAATTATTTCAAGCGAGTGGATTGAACAAGCGACTCGCCCGCAGGGCATGAACCCCGAGTACGGATATTTGTGGTGGCTGAACACAACGGGTCGTTGGCCCGCCGCGCCCAAGACATGTTTTTCCGCGCAGGGTGCGGGCGACAACTCCATTTGGATTGATCGCGAACACGATCTTGTTGTGGTCTGGCGTTGGCACAAAGGCGCGCAAGTTCCGGCCGAGTTCTACAAGCGAATCTTGCAGTCACTTACGGATGCGTGAAGAGGCAAGCCTGGATTGAATAAGTAAGAACTCGGTTGTGTTCAATTATTTACAATCACGTTCTAGCGTGGCGACTCTTTGCGCGTGCCTTTAATTTTTGGGGCCACTACTGGCGCCGCTACTGGCGCCACTTCTGGCGACACTTCTGGCGGCGCGCACGGTCCGTAGTTCACCAACTGCAAACCAACATCCGCGCCGTTCACTTCATTGTCGCCGTTCAGGTCGCCGCAGTTCAGTTGCGCGGTGAGGGCGGCGTTGGCGGTGGTGAGAGCGGCGTTAGCGGTGGTGGCGTCGGACAACAGTTCAATAAAGCTCTTTGCCTGCACTGCAGCAACGTTGTAACCAGATGCGACAATTGATGTGACGCCAACAAGGTCCGGCGGCACATTGCACTCGCCTTGGGTGTTGTTGCCCCACACGCGAACCAAGCCGTCCACCTGCAGCGCCACGCTGTTGTAATTGCCAGCCGCGACAGCGATGCATGCCCCGATACCAACGGGAACGTTGAGCTGGCCTTGGTAGTTGTCTCCCCACGTACGGACAGTGCGGTTTTCGCGGAGCGCAATCCCGTGACGATCGCCGATCGCGATTGCGGTGGACGCGCCAACATCCGAGGGCACGGTGCAGACGCCACTAGCGTTAGATCCCCACATGATCACCGTTCCGTTGGCTTGAATCGCTCCGGAGTTGTCGTCCCCGGCAGCGATGGCCTTGCAGGCCCCAAGGTCCGCAGGCACCGCGCATTGATTCTTGTCGTTCCTGCCCCATGCGCGCACGATGCCACTTTCCTGCAGGGCAACGATGTGGTTGCTCATGCACGCGATGGCTTTGCAAGCTCCGAGATCTGTCGGAATTGTTTTCGTGCCGTAAGAATCCGTTTTGCCCCACACGCGCACGATGCCATCCGTGCGGAGCGCGACACTGATAGAGGTACCCGCCGCAATGGCCTTGCAGGCTCCAAGGTCCGATGGCGCAACCGTCTGGCCATAGTTGAAGTTGATGCCACTGTAGGTATTCGCTCCCCAACCACTAATGCTGCCATTCGGGAGCAGCGCGAGACCGTGTTCGGTGCTCAGTGCCACAGCCGTTACCCCCTCAACAATTTGTGGTGGGCTCGCCTGACCCAAGAGATTGGCTCCCCACACGCGGGCCATGCTTTGCGCGTGTGCGGTGCCAACCACTGCCATCGCCCCCGCGGCAGCGATGAACGCCGCCATCGCGCTAGCACGAACGGAATGCGATGGGGTTACGAACGGTAAGGATGTGAGTTTAAGTTGCATGTAAGGGCTTTCTAAAAAATGGAATGAAAGAAATTTGTAAAAGAGTGTTCACCATTCAGCGTCGACGTCGAGCTATCAAGCCCGCAAGACCCAGCAGCGCAATTGCGCCTGGAGCCGGCACGAACCCGTAGGTAAATGTCTCATCGAAGAACGGCTGCGATGTAGTTCCACCGCCCGCGCTTGTGCCATTCACTTTCATGGTGACATTGCCCTTGAACTGAATAGCCAGCACATCGGTTGTCAGCATGTTGGTGGTCTCAACAGAGAAGCGACCAAGCATGATGCGCTTGTCGGCGTATGTGCCGGCCAGGGCGGATATGTCTGTTGGATTAGTGGTGAACCAGCCCGCACCTTGATAAGCACTTGCGCTATTGCTTCCACCAACAATGGTTTCGGCGCCAACAGTGTTTGCGTTTAAGAAGTTTGGATCCTTGGCAATGTCAGCGTTGATGTAATCCTGCGTGCGCGCACCAATAGTTACAAATGAATCCCAGCCGTTGCTTGCGGCGCTAGCGGAAGGCATCCAACCTGTGCCGCTGGCTTGAACAAATGCGGCGCCGTTGGTTGGCGTCAATGCACTGCCAGTGTTCCAGACGCCGTTGAGCGAAGTTCGCACAAGGCCGGTGTGTGTTGTGGTGCCGTAATAGTTGACAAGCTTGTCAAAGGCGCCGCTAAAGTCGGCGTAAATATCCATCACGGAGTATTGACGGCTGCCATCGACTACTTGGTAATTGGTGCCTGTTATTCCAAGGAACGCGGCGTTGGCGCCTGCAACAGTGGTGGTTAAAACAATAGAACCAACAACGTAATTCGAAATCTTCATAACGGCTCCAGGGCTAAGCCCCCCCGAGGGCAGAAACTTGAACAACTTCGGTTTCATTAAACATCCGCAGGTTGGTGCGGGTGTTTGGCAAAACATAAGAGCAAACAACTCTTACATGCACGTAAACGTAAAAAATGGGTGACGGCGATCACGCAATATAAAATTTTTATTGAGGCGATTTTTCACCCAAGTTATCGGGAGTTTTGAAATGGCTGCCTTTGTGCGGCGCGCGCTTTTTGGGGCGATCACATCAATCGGTTACGCGTTCGGCGGGGCAGCAAGTATTCGTGCGCAGTGCCACACACGTGCTTTGCCAAGCAAAAAAACCGCACGGCTTCTTAGGGCCGTGCGGTGGTTTTTTTTAACTTTCAATCACCGCTTGTCATGCGCCACTCACTGCGGGCACGGTCCGTAGTTGAGCAACAGCAAGCCAACATCCGCGCTATTACACTTCAACTGCGCAAGCCAGGGCCAAGTTCACCGCCTAAGAAAGGGATGACATGAAGCTGGAAATACTCGTGCATGCACAGCGCATGACCATCACGCTCGCTGGCCAACTTGATGTGAATGCGGCGCCAGCTCTTGAGGCGGTGCTCGATCAGCAACTTCAGAACATCACCGAGCTCGTACTCGATGTGGACGGCTTGGAATATGTCTCGTCGGTGGGGCTGCGCGTGATCTTGCACGCGCAACAAAAAATGAAGGCGGCTCACGGAAATCTGTTGGTGAAGAATGTGAGCCAGCCAATCGCGGACATTCTGGAGATGTCCGGCCTTGATCGCGTTCTACATTTTCAGCGCAAGCACAGGCAACTGTCAGTGGCGGGCTTGCAGATGATCGCCAAGGGGGCCAACGGCGAGTGCTACAAGGTGAATGAAGATACCGTGGTGAAGTTGTACTTTGACTTTGTCGACGATGGATGCGCCGAACGTGAGAAGGAATTGGCGACGAAGGCGTTCGTGGCCGGCGTTCCAACAGCTCTCTCTTTCGAGGTGGTGCAGTGCGGCACACGCAATGGCGTGATGTATGAGATGCTGAAGGCGGACACGTTGGCGCTGTATATGGAAAAAAATATTGAGCGCTTGGATGAAGTGGTGGCGATGTACGTGCGCTTTTGCAAGCAGATCCATGCGATTGCGGGTGATACAAGTTCCTTCCCCGATGCCGTCACGCTGGCGTGCGGATATGTTGATGCCTGCGAATTCTTCAACGATGGTCAGCGCGCGTTCATGAAGGAGCGACTGATGCGCACCGAGCGGTGCGGGACGCTGATCCACTGGGATATGCATCCAGGAAACATCATGATGCAGGGCGACAGTCTGTGCTTGATCGACATGGGCGACATGGCCGTGGGCACGCCATACTTTGATCTTGGGCAAATTAAACAAGTGCTGCACTACTACGCAAGCCTTGGTCTGTGCCACAAGTTCATCGGACTCGGTGATGCCAACGCGATGCGCGTGTGGCAGATGTTTGTTGTTGGCTACTTCGACAATCCAGACCCGGACGCGTTGAAGGCGATCGAGGCGGATATTGACTTCTACCGCGCGATCAAGAACGTGTACTTGTATTTGTGCGGCAGCGGCGGCGAAACTATGCGTGCGCGACGCAGGGACTTTATCTTTCAGATGATGCCGAAGGATTTTGCGGAGTTGAAATGAGTGATTCAATCGCGCGACTGTTTGCGCAGTGCGCGCGCTCTTTCAAGCCATCACATCAATCAGCCACGCGCTCGGCGGGACAGCCGGCGTATGTGGCGTTGGCGTCAAGGCGCTCGTTTTTCATAATCACACTGTGCGGCGTCACCAGCGCGCCATCGCCAATGTTGGCGCCGTAAAACAGAACCGCGTGATGGCCCAGCGACGCGTCGCGGCCAATGTGCACGTGGTCAATTTTCAGAATGCGGTCCTCGAAACTGTGCGCTTGAAAGTTGCAGTCCACCGTGGCGTTGTCGCCAATGGAAAGCATGTCGGGATCAACCACCTGCGTGAATCCGCCGCCAAGCACCACGCGCTTGCCAATGCGCACGCCAATCATGCGCAGGAACACGGTGAGGAAAACCGTTCCTTCAAGGCGCTCCAAGAAACCGCGCGCGTACATGCTCCAGGCCACAAACAGAAAATCCCAGCGGCTGCACCAGCAACTCCACAGCACGTGTTGGCCCGGTTTCACGCGCCCAATGAGCGTCCACTTTAGAAAAATAATGCAGCCGATCATGGCGATTGCGGCCGCAAGTGTTGCCAGCGGCGCAATCACAAATGCAATCGTTGGTGTGTTGAAATTGGTGTTGGCTCTTGCGGCGGCTAGTGCAACAATCCACGCCGCCGCGACCGCGATGGGATATACCGGCAATAGAAATCGCAACGCTTCCCACAAGAGGCGATTGATATATCGAATGGCGCTTGGATTGTGCGTAAGGCTGCGATCCACTTGCACAACTTCGCGCCGCGGAAGTTGCATGGGTGGATGACCAAACCACGCGGAGTCCGCGCTTGCAATGGATGCGTTGGCCACGGTGCTTACGCCCACAAAGAAATCGTGTGGATACACGTGGCCCGCGGGAATGACCGCGTGATTTCCAATGAAGGTGTTGTTGCCCAGCGTTGTCGCGCCAATGGTGACCACGTTGCGATGCACGCGCGGCGCGGCAAAATAAATTCCGTCGGCAAAGAAACACGTGTCGCCAATGGTGACGGTGTCGGGCACCACATCAATAATGGTGGAGATTTCACAACCGCGACCAATGCGCATGCCGGCAAGACGCAACCATGTTGGCCAGAACAAAGTTCCGCTAAGCCACAGACACGCGCGCTCTAGCGCATGCGACTTGGCCCAAATGCAAATATATTCCGCGCTCCAACGATTCACGGCGCCGGGACGAGTGCGCGCTAGCAAACGCAGGGAAAGTGCTTGCGCAAGAAGGCCGGTGATTACGCATGCGGGCGCGCCGACAAGTACAAACAACAAGAACGTAAACGGGTTGGTCCGCGGGTTCACGGGCGCGTCTATATATAGATACGTCAGCGCCATCCAGGGCAGCGCGGAAATGGTTGTTTGCAGCCAGAGTGAAAGCAGCGTGAGCAGCGCGTGCTTCACTGGATCAATTGATTGACCGCGCGCATTGGCGGTGGCAGGTTCCGTCATGCCAACTTTTTCCGCGGGAACGCCGTCCCATCGTTCACCAGTTGGAATGTATTCACCTTCATGTAGCCACGAGAGCGCGCCAAGTGAGGAACCTGGTTCCATGTTGGTGTTGTGCGAAACGCCGGCGCGCACATCAATGGTGCAACCGTTGCCAATGGTCACGGGCGCAAGCACAAGTTGTCCATCGCACAGTTCAACCATGCCAACGGAAGATTCTTGCGCAAGCGTGACGTTGTTGCCGATGGTCAACAAGTCCCACGCGCCGCCGCGAATGTCAACGCTGCGGTGAATGTGAACGTTCTTGCCAATGCGCGCGCCAAGCAGCCGCAGAACCGAGTTGAAGAAAATAGTTCCTTCAAGCATGCCCCACGGAATTGTGCGCGCGATTTGTTGCACGCTCCAGAAGCGTAAGTAGCGCGCGCTGAAAACCGGCATGGTTGTTGCGCGTACGCGGCCAAGTAATACGCGCTTTGCAAGCACGGCAAGCGTAATAGTGAATGCGCTGTAGATGGCCAGCGCGATGGCAATGAGTACTGGCGAAAGTGCGATGAGTAATTTTATGCTCAGTGTGTTGGCTAGGGCGGGCAGGGCTAGGAACACCAGCGCGTATGCGGCGGCGCCGGTGGTGATAAGGCTTGCGATGAGTCCAAGTGATTGCGCGAGTGCGGCAAGCAGTGGGTTTGCTGCTCGTTCGCCGGCGCGCACGCGCGGCGCGGGGGAGTGTTCGGTGGTGGTTGTTGCAGCGGATTTTTGGTGTGCGTTTGTTTGTGTGTTTGCGCCGTTACTGTGAGTTGTGCGTGTGTTTGCGCTTGCGCTTTCAGTTGAGCCCGCGCTTTCAGGTTCAGCGTGTGTTGCAGCGCGACCTTTGCTGGCGGCAAATTTCAATTGCAATTCTTGCGCGCGCTGCGCAAGCCGCTGCGTTGTGCGAAACATATACAGATCGCGCACGGTCAGTCGCGCGGTGAGTGGATGCGTGCGCAAGGTGCACAACGCGCCAACCGCGCTCAGCGAATCGCCGCCGAGCGTGATAAAGAAATCGTCGTCAATAGAAAGTTCATCCGTGCGTTTGAGCGCGCGCGCGAAGGCGCTGAGAATAATCCGCTCATGCTCGTTGCTTGGCGCAATCGCGGGCGTGTCGCGCGCTTGAAGCGCAACGCCGGCGTCCACTTCTGGAAGTTTGGCGCGCGCAATCTTTCCGCCAATGGTGCGCGGCACGCGGTCAATTAAAACAAACTTGCTGGGCACCATGTACAAAGGAAGCGCCTTGGTGAGCGCGTCGCGCAACGCGTCAAAGTGCGGCGGCGCGTTCGTGTCGCTGGCGACAATGTGCGCAACAATAATGTGCGCGCCTTCATTACCCTGCACGCGGCACGCGGCTTCAAGCACGCCGTTGCATTGACCAAGCAGCGAATCAATGGCCGCAAGTTCCACGCGGTAGCCGCGCAATTTCACTTGGCCATCAATGCGACCAAGAAATTCAAAGTTGCCGCACGTGGCAAGGCGCGCCAAATCTCCCGTGCGATATATGCGGCCAAGCTCTGGATGATCGACAAATTTTTCCGCCGTCACCTCTGGACGATTGCGATATCCACGCGCCACGCCAACGCCGCTGATGCAGAGTTCGCCCTCCACGCCAACTGGAACTTGTTGCATTGACTCATCCAAAATATGCGCGGTATGTCCAATGATGGGCTTGCCAATGGTGACCGCAACGCCGCTGTACATGCGCGTTCGAACTACGGTCACCGTGCATTCAGTTGGGCCGTAGCCATTTTCCAACCAGCGACCGTCGCTCCATAAATCAGCCAAATCCTGGGGCAAAGCTTCGCCGCCCACATAGACCAACTTCACATTGGGCAAAGATTGGCGCGGATTTTCACAACCAGTTGTGCGCAACAATGTTGGCGGCGGACAGAACACGCTAATGCGTTCGTTGTTCAGCCACGGAATTAAATCGGGGCCAAGTCGAACGGTTTCATCATCAAGCAACACAAGCGTGGCGCCCACCGCGAAGGCAAGCCACGTTTCTTCAATTGACGAGTCGTAGGCGGGCGAAGAAAATTGCGCCACGCGATCAGTGTGGTCAAGTCCGTAGCGCGCCTTATCGGCGTTGACCAAGTTGGCAACGCTGTGATGTTCAATCATCACGCCCTTGGGCTTGCCTGTTGTTCCAGATGTGTAAATGACATACGCCAATGAGCGCGGATGAATTGTTGGCGGCGTGAATGTTGAAGTTGGTGGGGGAGTAATTGCTGAAGATGTTTGCAGCGTTGATGCGGAAGATGTTGGCGGCGTAATTTCGGAAACTGGTGGCGACATAAACGCAAACGTTGTTTGCAAAGGAGATGCGGATTTTGGTTGCGCGGCGGTTGTCAATTCTTTGAGCGGCGTAATTGTGGAAATTGTTTGCCGTGTTGTGGAAGACGTAGGCGTGTTGGCGTGTGAGCGCGCCGCATGCGTAAGCGCAACAACATCGATCACAAGTCGATCACCCGCAAGATCCTCCGCGGCCAGCCGAGCCACGCCCGCTGCGTCGGTCAAGATCACGCGCGCGTCCGCGTCCACAAGCACCGCGCGAATGTGGTCATTTGGAAAGAGCGGGTCCAAGCACGTGAACGCCGCGCCCGCGCGCAACACGCCAAGTTGCGACGCATACAAACTAGCGGTCTCGCGCGGAAGCAGCACGGCGACAATAGATTCATTTTCTTGCGCGTGCTGTTGCGCACCAGCGCTGTCTTGCTGCACGTGAAGTTGGTCGCCATTATTTATTTCGCGCGCGTGATTTGTGTGCGCATAATTTGCACCCGCATGCCCAGAATATTTTGCAATCCCCTCACCAACCGCGCGCGCAACGTCGCTGGCCGCGCGGTCCAGTTGCGTATACGTGGTGAGTTGCCTGTGCGCGCGCTCCCTGCCAGGTGGAACATCAATCGCAACCACGTCTGGATGAAGCGCAACATTGTGCGCAAAAAGATCAGTCAGCAATTGCATCAAATGTATCTTATGAATTATTACGCAAAGTAAATGCAAACCCCCCCAGACGCACTTTAAGTACCGCCCGCCAAGTCCCGCGTCGCAGAAAGGGTGGCACCACAAGCGAGTTTAGCACCATCGCAAGCCCTGCTTGCGATGGGTGCGTTGTCTGAGCGACTGGTGCCACCCTTTCTGCAAAGCGTTCACTCGCCAGCAAGCATTACTTTCCCAAGACCTCTTCTATTTACAAAGCCCAGACTGGCGCCACCCTTTCCGCAAAACTCTCCCACCCAAAAAATCCAAAACTTTGCTATTTTGGAACGAGCGTCTTAAATACAACCACATCAACTTCTCAAGGGTGCATTCATGAAAAATATCCACAAGAGTCAAATTGCTTTCGTCATCGCGGGCTTGCTTGGTTTAAACGTCGCAGTTGGAATTGCCGCGCAGAAATCTGATCAAGCGCAACCCACTCGCGCCAGCGCCAACACTTCGCCAGCCGCCGCGATTGCGTATTTGAATTTAAAAAATAGTGCCGGCGTTGCCACCAAAGAGGCGTACTTTGCAAAAAATCCAGCGGCGCGTGACACCAAGTTGGCGGGCCAGGCTCCGTATGTTGCCATTCTGAGTTGCGCGGACTCGCGCGTTCCAATGGAGGCGGTGGTTGAATCTGACTCCGGCTCGATGGCTAGTGATATTTTCTCAGTGCGCGTTGCGGGCAATGTGGTTGGTGATGACGCCATCGCATCACTTGAGTACGCGGTGAAATATCTCAACACACCGTTGCTGCTTGTGCTTGGACATGAACAATGCGGCGCCGTAAGCGCGACCATGGGTGACTATGGAGTTGGCGGCGCGCTTCCACAGTTGCTTGGAAAGATTCGACCAGCCGTTCAAATGGGCACAAAAAATTGCGCTGGCTGCACACCAGATCAGTTGTTGGAAAAGTGCATTGAAGAGAACGTCCGCCTTGGCATGAATGAACTCATGAGCAAGAGCGAGAAAATTCGCACGCTTGTGGGCGAAGGCAAGATTGCGATTGGATGCGGCGTGATCAATCTTGCGAACAATAAGATCAAATGGGTCGTTGCTCCAGCCGTTAAATAAGTCAGTTACGATGGCATCATGGCACTGGCGCAAATAGCATCTTTGTTGATGGCTGGCTTGCTGTCACAGGCAACGGGGGGAACGAGTACAACCACCGCGCCCACCAACGCCCAGAGCAGTGGTGGCGTGACTACCGGCACAACGCCCGCGCAATCAACGGGTTCAGATGGCTCGAATGCAGCGGCAAACAGCCAAATTCTGCGCGAGATGGAGGCGTTGCGAAAACAGAACGCCGCGCTTGCGCAGGATATGGAAGCCATGCGCAAGCAGAACAAGTCGCTTGAAGGCAGCGTTGCGGATTTGCAAGTTCAACAAAATGGAAAATGGCTTTCTGAAGAACGCGCCAAAGAGGTTCGTAATGTTGTGGAGGATGTTCTCAAGGACGCCGACTCGCGCACCTCTTTAACATACGCGGTTCCAACGGCCGGCTTTGGTGATCGCGGATTTTTTATCGCCAGCCCCGACGGCAACTTTAGATTGAATCTAAGCGGGCAATTACAAATTCGATACGCCGCAAATTTTCTAAGTAGCCGCGACTACAGCATCTTGAACGCCAACCCCGGCGCCGGAGTGAATCGCAATACCGCCGCCGCGCCATCGCCCAACAGTTACAACAAGAACACATATGGCTTTGAAATTCGCCGCATGAAGTTGGATTTCTTTGGCCATGTGATTGATCCATCTTGGCAGTACCGCTTGATTCTGATTTATAACCAGAATCAAAATGCGTCAGCGGTTCCAGGTGGCAATAACGCGGCTGGCAACGGTGGAAGCAGTAACGCCGGCATGGAAGAGGCCATGGTCATTAAAGACATGGGTGACGGATTTAAAATAAGTGTCGGCCAATTTAAAAGTCCGTTTCTGCGCGAGGAAATTGTGAGTAGTCGCAGACAACTCGCTGTTGAGCGATCGCTTGTGGACCAAATGTTTTCCACCAAATTCACTACTGGCGTCATGGGAACTTGGACGGGCGATCACCTGATGTTTGAAGCCATGTACAACGATGGCGGCAGCAACGCCAACACCGGCGCCACCGCCGCGTTTAACAGTGAGTCTGTAGGCAGTCCGCAAAATTTAAATAACGGCGCCGGATTTACCCAGTGGGCCATTACCGCGCATGCGGGTTGGTTGGCGTACGGACATTGGAATGACTTCAACGACTTAAGCAGTTATCCGGGCGAAGGTGAAGGCTTGATGTTCAACGCATGGCTGAACATGCAGCGCGGCGGTGAGGGCGCAACTGCCGCAATCCAAGGCACCAACAATATTCCATTGAACGGAAATTCCGACGCAGAGTTTCTTACGTGGAGCGTGGACGCATCGTGGCACTTTGGCGGCGCGAATTTATTCAGCTACTTTGTCATGAACACCGCGTATGACATTCCGGCAACCACCACCAACAATATCTCCAGCATTAATAGTTACGGCGCGGTGGTGCAGGGCGGCTACTTCATCACCAACACCGTTGAATTGTTTGGCAGATGGGAATGGTTGAGCACGCAGAACAAGGGCGTGAATGACATTGGCAATGTTGGCAATGCAACAACGCCAACCGTGGCCAATGTATTTAACGCCGGCAGAACCAGCGCATATACCGCGGGCTTTAATTGGTTTATTCATGGCCG
>SYAD01000142.1 GCA_005789005.1 Planctomycetia bacterium
GAGACACCCCCATGGCAATTCCAGACGACCAAATTATTGATGTGACCGAGAGCAAACTCAACCGCTCCGAGAATCTTTTTGTTGTGTCGGTGTTCAAGGGGCTTGGCACCACCAGGCGCCACGCGTTTGAAAACTTTGGCCGCAACGGTTCCACCAAGAAAAATGTTTGGGTGGTGCAATATCCAGAGCAGAAGCGCGATGATCGCCCTGTTGAGGAAGGCGGACAGTTCCGTCCCAATTTCCGTGGCGTGCATCGATTGAATAAAGATGAGGATGGGCGCGTGCGTTGCGTTGCGTGTTTCATGTGCGCCACGGCGTGCCCCGCGAATTGCATTCACATTGTGGCGGATGAAAGTCCGTGGGATGACCGCGAGAAATATCCCAAGCAATTCGACATTGACGAGTTGCGCTGCATTTACTGCGGCATGTGCGAGGAAGCGTGCCCGGTGGACGCCATTGAACTCACGCCGCATTACGAGATCACGGGTTTGTCGCGCCAAGAGCTGATCTTTGACAAGTCAAAGTTGCTGCAGGTGTACGACCAGACTATTGGCGAAAAGCCAATGTGAGCGTGGCTCGAATTAGTTTTTTGGTTTCTTCAAAAGCTTGTCAAGCAATCCGCCGACAACATCTTTTTGTTGCGGCGGCGGCGAACCCGCTGGTGGTGTTGTGGTGGTTGTGCCCGAGCCAGATTTACCGCCAAGAATTCCCTCGGCGATGCTGCCAAGACCCTTGATGAAATCCTCTCCCTTGGGAAAATCCAAATTAGGCTCCACTTTCATTTGTAATTGCTTGCCCTGAAGCGGCCCAAAGAATGTCACTTTCACCTGCACGGTTTGGAGCGTTTGCGCCGGAATGCTGCCCAAAATAGAATTGATGTCGCCAAATGATTTTCCAAGCAAGCCGGTGCCAGCCATGGCGTTGGTGACACCTGCAAGCGGATAGCGCACCCTGATGAAATTGGCGAACGGTGGATGCGACGCAAGATTGATCTCGGCTTCGGAAAAAATAGTTTGCTGCCAACTGTTGCCAACTTTGACCACTTGAATTGTGAAATCCTTGTAGGTGAGAATGCCCTTGTTGATTTCGCCGTTGAGCGGCGAGACCAAACCCGGAATGGTGGACTTGTTGTCCTTCACGTTGGCAAGATTCATAAGACTGATCAACTGCCCACTTTTTTCCAGTTCCACTTCGCCAACATCTATGGTGAAGCGCGCATCGGTCTTGGCCATGTCAAATGGAAGTGGCGCGCGCACTATTGTGACCGTGGTGTTGATGGCTTTGTTTTTAAATTCGATGTCGCCAAGAATTGGATTGATGGGGCGCAAAATATTTTCGCGCATATTTAAATCGGGGCGCAATTGAAAAGTGATGGCTTCGGTTGGCACGACAATGATTTGTGAATCCACGATGCGAACCGCGGGAATATCCAGCGTGAGCGTGGGACTTTCAATATGGCCCTTGAAGCGGTCGGAGGCTTCGAAACCAGTTTGACCGGCGAGCTGAATGCTGAACACGGGTCCTGCGAGATTTTGAATGAAGCCGTCGCCCTCGGTAATGGCGTCGATCAGCGAGGATGGAAACTCGCTGATGTTGATGCCCGCCACCAATTTCATGGTGGACACATTCAACTTGCCATTTGGTCCAGTGAGATTTTGCGCCTTCAACTTCACGCTCATGGGCTTGGTTGGTTGCCCGCTTGCGGCAAGCGCGCCGGTCAGATTTACTTGCGCGCTTTCCGCGCCGTTGGTTTGCACGGAAATATCCGTGGCGGAAAAATTTAACGTGGCAACATTTTCTGGCTGCGCCTGCTGTTTGCTCGGCGTGGCTTTTTGATCTTTCGTTGACGATGACAACAGAGCCGTGGCAAACGTCACTTGAAATGGCTCGATGCGCGCGTTGGTTGCAAGAGCCGCACCAACCGCGAACGGGTTCAATTCGCCATTGACTGATGGAATTTTTATAGCCGCAATATCAAGCGACACATTGATGTCGCTTAATTTACGAACAGGGGATTTTTGTGGACCGCGATCCAAAATATTTCGCACGGCGTCGCCAGGCATGCTTGCATTGGCGGAACTTTTTGCCAAAGTGATGGAACCATTGGCGGCGCGATCGCCGTTGATGTTGGCTTTCACGCGGCCTAAATCCGCGTCAAGCGCGAAGGTGATGGCGCTGGCCTGCGAACCAATATTCGCCTTGAATTTGCCTGAATTCGACGCGCCGGCGGTGGTCCACTCGGGCACATCGCCCATGCCGGCGAGATGGGCGATGCGCTGCACAGCCACTTCATTGGCGGTCACGGACGCGTTCCATTTATCGGCGGATTGCATTTTAAATTCGCCCGCAAGTTTTGCGGCAACACCGGTGGAATCAAAAAGATCCGTGCTGAGCGTGGCGGCTACGGCGCCGTTCACGGAAAGTGGACCGGAGAAATTTACGCGCGTGTTTTTAGCGAGAATTGTTTCACTCACGCCGCTGATGTTTGACATTGACAGCGACGCAATGGTGACGGCGACATTTGACGCGGGCGAATTTAAATCACGCTCCACTGTCGCTTGAACATTGAGATCGTTGATGACGGCGTTGCCCGCGCCGCCGGGAAGTCCGTTGGCGCTTAGCGCGGCCGCCGTAACGCTGCCCTTGAAAGTTTGCGGTCCATCAATATCAAGATCTCCCTGAACCACAGCGCCCTTCAGCGTGGCGGCTCCCGCAAGTTCTGGCGCCTTGGAAATGGAGAGTTGTTCCACGGCAAGTGAAACTTGACTTGGCTTGAAATCAGTCAAGCCTTTTTCTAGCGCTGGGCGATCCATCTTGATTGGACCAGCGGCAAGCACGCACTTTGCGGGCGCGGAAAGTTTCACCGCGCCTTCGCTCGCCCAGTCAGCCAACGCGGGCGAAAGCGTGATGGTGGTGTTGTCGAGCGTGATTGAAGCAATGTTTGAATCCCAAGCGGCGTTGATGTTCATCACGCCAGGCACGGTTTGCGCGTTGATGTTCAGCGTGCCACTTTCAAATGAACCCGCAAGAGTGGACTTGATGGTTGAGGCACCGGGCTGAACCTTGCGCAAAATGTCCATGAATTTGGCTGGAATGCCGGGCAAATACGTGGGGTCAAACGGACCCAATTGCGTGTTGCCCGCGACTTTCATTTGCTTGAAGGCGAACTGCTTGTCGCGCATCAAAGCAGTGATATTGGCGGTGACACTTACAGGCGCGCCATTGAGCGTGGTGCCAAATGCGAAGTCAACCTTGTCGGCCAGGGGCGCGGCGGACAACGTGATACTGAGTGGCCCCATGGCAACAGGAGCAATTCCCTCTTGAATAAATTGCGTGGCGCCAACATTTACAGAGCCCTGCGCTGTGAGATCCGCCAAATTCAATTGGCCATTGTCGCCAACTGGCGGAATATAAAAACTTTGCAGCGCGATTGAAAGCGGCAGCGGCTGCAGCGTGTCAATATTGAATTGTTTCAGAAGTTGCGGTGACAATTTTGCCGAAAGCTGTGTGGTCTTTCCTTGAACCGCGCCGGTGTTCACATCAATGCTTGCGGCACTTTGCAGTTGAATCTGCGCGCACGTGAGCGTGAGATCAAAACCTGTGGCGCTATTGGTGGCGGCCTGTAATGAAATAGTTGGACCAATATCACGCGCCATGTTGATGGGCGTGCCTTGCGTGAATTTTGCAAACAACGATGTTGGAATATTTTGCGCCTGCGCGGAACCGGCCCATGTGCGCGGATCCTTGGCCCAGGTTGCAATTGGATCCTTGGAGTTTGGACGAACAGCCTGCAATTTGGCGGCGATTGTGGCTGGCTGTCCATTCACGGAAATAGCGATATTTGCCTGCAAATCGATCGGTTTTGCGGAAGCCGCGTCGATGGAGATTTTGGCCTGGGTAATTTCGGCGGACGCGTCAAGCAAGGGCAACAACACGCCGTCCACTTGCGCGTTCAGTGATCCCGTGATCGCAACGGGATCAAAGGCGCCGGCCGCGTTGAAGATGTTGGTGAAATTTCCATTGGCGGAAATGGCGCCGGGCTTGTCGCCAATTTTTGTATTGGCGGCAAGTTGAATTTCTAGCGGACCTTTTTGGCTGACTGTAAGTTTGGCTTTGAGTCCTTCAACGGCGAATGCTGGCCCCGC
Organism: Planctomycetia bacterium; assembly: GCA_005789005.1. Classification (GTDB taxonomy): domain Bacteria; phylum Planctomycetota; class Phycisphaerae; order Phycisphaerales; family SM1A02; genus SYAC01. Next base: position 4,146 of record SYAD01000142.1, read on the forward strand.
GGCGTTGGCAATAGTGACGTCGAAACTACTGATGGTGACTTGAATTGGTCGCGACGGAAATTGAAACGCGGCGCTTGCGGCTGGCGTGCTTGTATTAGTTTTAGGGGCGGCCGGCGTAGTGGTTTTTGCAAGATCAAGCAAATTCAATTTGCCATTGGCGTCTAGCGCGCCGTTGATTTTTGCGCTCACGGTGACATCGATTTGATCAACGCTGCCAGAGACAAGATCCACCAAGCCGTTACGCAGCGCCGCTGAAACCGTGACGGAACTTTTTGCGTCATTGCCGACAATGCTGAAGTTGTCCACGGCCTGCGGACCAAACCATGTCAACGAAATGTCGCCAATGGAAACTTTGCCGTTCACTTGCTCCGCGACGGCGTTGGTGATGAACCCACGAAATATTGGAAGCGACGCGATGGCTGGAAGAAACACAACCACGCCGATCACGCATGCAAGACCGCCAAGAATGATCACGGCCAAAATCTTGCGGAACTTTTTACGTGGCTTTACATTGGAAGTTGCAGATTGAGTTGTGTTATTTGTATCGGTCATGGTGGACCGTACAAATTACCTCAATCAACGGTGATAGGCGCGGGACCTATCGCGGGCGCAAGTTGCAGCATTTTTTCAAGGGCCTTGCGCGCTAACTCCGCCGCTTTCGGGTGAACAGAAATTTGATTCACCACGCGGCCCTCCGTGAGTTGATCCAAGCACCACAACATGTGCGACTGATCAATTCTGTACATGGTGGTGCACAGACATTGGCAATCGCTGAGCATGCGCACTTGCACATCGCGCGCGGCGGCGGCTTGCGCAAGGCGATTCACCAAGTGCACCTCCGTGCCAACAACCCAATCGGAACCCTTGGGCGCGTTCGCAATTTGTTGAATGATGAACTCCGTGCTGCCGACTAAATCAGCGAGCTCGACCACTTCTTGGCAACACTCTGGATGCACCAATACTTTCACCGCGCTATTTTCAGCGCGCGCGTCTTCCACATGCTCGGGGCGAAATAATTTATGCACGCTGCAGTGACCCGCCCACAAAAGCACTTTGCTTTTTTGAATCACGCTTGCATCAAGGCCGCCCATTGGTTTCTTGGGATTCCACAACGCCATGTCGCTGGCGCCGCCATCGCGCTGCGCATCTATTTCACTTTTTAAACCAAGATCGCGCGAAGTGTTGCGCCCCAAATGTTGATCGGGCATGAAGATCACTTGCACGCGCTCGCCCTTGGCCAACTTGGTGTCGCCGCCATCAAACGCCCACTTCAACACGTGCCGCGCGTTGCTTGAAGTGCAACACGCGCCTTGGTGTTCACCCACAAACGCCTTCACCGCCGCGCTTGAATTGACATAGGTGATCGGAATCACGCGCACTTTGCCTTTACCTTGCGCGTGCGCTTTTTCAATTTCTTCCCACGCGGTCAACGCGTCTTCGTAGGCGGCCATGTCTGCCATGGAACAACCGGCGGACAAATCTGGAAGAATCACTTGCACAGATTCATCGGTGAGAATGTCCGCGGTTTCCGCCATGAAGTGCACGCCACAAAATAAAATAAATTGCGAGCCTCGCGCCTTGGCTTCTTTGGCCGCCATGCGGCTGAGTTGCAACGAATCACCGATCAAGTCGGCGTGGGCAATCACTTGATCTTGTTGATAATGATGGCCAAGAATGAGCAGCTTGTTTCCCAGTTGCTTGCGGCGCGCGGAAATGGCGCGCGCAAGTTCCTCATCGGAACGCGTTCGATAGTGCGCTGGAATTTCTGGCTGCCACAGCATGTCCACATTCTAGAACGAACTTGCAAGCGAGGCTTACGATTTAAATGTGCAACAAATGTTTTAAATGAGCGCGGGTCATTTCAAGGATTGAATCGCGGGCGTGTGAACACACTCCACCGCGATCACCGGCAAATCCATGCGCTTCTCGATTGCGTTGGCAAGAATTTCCGCCTCTAGCGCGCTGGCCACAAGCACAAACAATGTGCTGCCACTGCCGGACACGTGCGCCACGCGGTCGGTCAACTCCGCCAACTCCTCCAGTTCGCCGCGCAACTTTGGCGCAACTTCGCATGCGGGCTTCGC
>SYAD01000143.1 GCA_005789005.1 Planctomycetia bacterium
AGTTGCTCACCATTGTGGGCAAGCGCATTGTGTTGGAGTTGCGGGGTCAGTCGTGCCTTTCGCTTGAAATGGTGCAGGAAGATCGCAAGCAAATTGTTAGTTCAAAATCATTCGGCCGGCCCGTATACAAACTTGATGAGTTGAAAGAAGCCGTGGCCAATTACGCCACGCGCGCGTGTGAAAAGTTGCGTCGCCAGAAAAGTTCGTGCCACGTATTGAGCGTCTTTGTGCAGACCAATCGCTTTAAAGACATCGCGCAGTATTACAACAGCGCCACTGTGAATATGGGAACAGGCACAGCAAGTACAAGTCGTTTAATTGCGGCAGCCAACGGCGCGCTTGAGACTATTTTCCGCGACGGTATTGAATATAAAAAAGCCGGGGTCATTCTTTCGGACCTGCGCGCCGCGAGCGCCGTTGAATTTTCACTCTTTGATGATCAGAAAAAATATGCGCAAGACACCAAGGCTATGAACGTAATGGACGCCATTAATGCGCGCATGGGTCGCGACACGCTGAAGGTTGGCGCGTGCGGTAATGCCAATGCGAGCACGAATGTGAATGCGAGGGGCGCGGCAAATAAGGACGTTCCCGCATGGTCTATGAAGGCCACCATGCGCACGCCGTGTTACACCACACGTTGGCAAGATCTGCTGAAAGTTGGCTAGTTTGCCCCGTACATGTGGGGGTTCAGAGTCTTTGACTAATTTTAAAGCCAGAACTACTGTTTGTCCCCATGAACAAGTCAAACAAGAGTCTGACCAAAGTTGTAGCCGTAATTGCAGCGAATGTTTTCGCAGCTGTTTTGGCTAACGCGCGCGCCGACGATGCGCAGCGCGTGAAATTATTTGTGCGTGAAACTCCAATCACGGTCAACGGCCGCACCATCAACATGTGCAGTATCGTGCAAGCTGACGGCACGCCTGGATATTCGCCGGAACAATCTGGCGGCTTTCATGTGGAGGTGGTCAATCAACTGAAGGCGCCAACTGTTTTGCACTGGCATGGACTGACCGTTCCAAATTCCATGGATGGCGTTCCGTTTGTCACGCAGGCGCCCATTCAGCCTGGCGCAAGTGCCATGTACGACTTTCCGCTGAAGGAATCCGGCACTTATTGGATGCACTCACACTACGGTTTACAGGAGCAATATTTGGTTTCCGCGCCACTGGTGATTTGGAATGATCAAGAGCGCGCCAAGGCTGACCAACAATTTATAGTCACGCTGACGGATTTCACATTCACGCCACCGGCGGAAATTTTGAAACAACTTCGTAATGCGCCGGCGATGGACATGGGTGGCATGAACATGGGCGGCGCGGCGAAACCCGCGGATGGAATGGGCGGCATGAACATGAATGGCGCGTCTGCAGAACCCGCCGCAACATTGCCGCCAGTGTTCACGCAACACTGGGACGAAACAAATTCTCGGCTTGTTCGCGCCATGGTGAACGCCGCTCCCGCCAATATCGATGTGAAGTACGACGCGCTGTTGGCCAACAAGCGCACCATTGACAATCCAGAAGTAATGACGGTAAAGCCGGGCGAGACCGTGCTGCTGCGCATCATTGCCGCATCAGTTGCCAGCGATTTTTTCATCAACACGGGCGTGCTGGACGCGGAGTTGCTGGCGGTGGATGGCCAACTCGTGCAGCCCGTGCGCGGAAATTATTTTCAGTTGGCCATTGCGCAGCGACTTGATTTGCGCGTGACTATTCCACAAAGCGGCGGCGTATTTCCGATTATCGCGCAAGGCGAGGGCACCACTTTGCAATGCGGCGTTGTGCTTGCAACCAGCGGTGCCAACTTTGTTTCGCTGTCAACCAACGCCGACATGTTGACCACGCCTCTTGATAACACACAGGAATCACTTTTGCATGCCAGTGCGCCGCTGTCCGCGAAAAAGATCGACCGCTCGCTGCCCGCCGTTCTTACTGGAACCATGCAGGGGTACCAATGGTTCATCAATGGAAATAAATATCCCAATCGCAACACGTTGGATGTGAAACTTGGTGAGCGCGTGGAGATTGTGTTCACCAACCAAACGCCAATGGGCCACCCCATACATTTGCATGACGGCGCGTTTCAGGTTGTTGAAATAAATGGCAAGCCAATTTCCGGGGCGCAACGCGACACGATTGAAGTTCCGCCGAACTCGACAATTAAAATTGCGTTTGACGCCGACAATATTGGTTTGTGGCCACTCCATTGCCACATTGGCTATCACGCTGATTCGGGCATGATGACCCTGCTGAAATACGACGGCGCAGACACACAATTCTGGCAGCCCGAACAAGTGCCGTTGGAAAAATTGGATTTATGACGCGTCGGTGAAATTCGAAGCGTCGTGCTTCGTCATAGTTCTGCGCATGATTGTCTTTGACAAGAATTATGTTCGCGCCAGTGCCCTAAAGACACGTCAATTCGACCTCATATACCATCCGCTCATGAACACAACATCACATCGCTGGACTCTTGCGTGCGCAACTAGTTTATTGCTGGTCACTGGCATGGCCGCAACTTCATGCGCAGCGCGTACGGCGGCAAAACTTCTTGGTCATAAAGATGACGCCGATCAAACACACGCTTTGGAAGAGTTGGCTCCGCTTTACGCGCAGCCAAAGTTCATCGCGCCTGGTCCAGCCTTTAACGCCAAGAAAGTCATGGCGGGGAAAAGCATTTACCGAATCGCTGGCCCAAACAGTAATCCGTGGTATCAGCAGGGGTTCAACGGCATGAAAAGCGCAGCTGAAAAAGTGGGCTTTCCATTTACCGCGTGCAGCAATGAAGGTCAACTTCCCCAATATCAACTGTGCATGGCCCAAGGCATAAATCAAAAGGCAACATTGATAGATCTGTTTGCGGGTCCCAATCCAAATGAGCTCGCGCGCGAAATCAGCGCCGCGAAAGCCGCAGGAACGTTGGTTGCAGTGAGCCATAATTTTGGCATGGATGAAACCGTTCCAAATGTCAGCGCCAATTTCTCGGTGGACTTTGCTCTTGCGGCGCGGTTGCTTGCCGACTGGGTTATTTCCAAGGACGAAACAGCGCACGTGTTGGTGCTTGTGTCGGATGAGTTGCCTTCAACCGCCGATATGCGCGCCGGAATCACCTCCGAGTTCAAACAATTCGGCGGCGCTGGTATTCAATATAGTTTCGTGAATGTGTCTATTGCACAGTGGGGTACGGGCCTCAAGCCCGCGGTGGAGAAAGCCATTGCCGCGGATCCAAAGTTGTCATACATCATTTGTATTTACGACAGCATGGCGGAGTTCGTGGTGCCCGCCATTGCGTCCGCCAAGAAGGAAGGCAAGGTGAAGGTGATTGGTTTCAACGGAACACCGTTCGTGCTTGACATGGTCCGCACGGGCAAAGTCGAAATGACCGTTGGTGAATGTCAGGAGTGGACCAGTTACGCAATCACCGACGCGGAAATGCGCCTGATTGGCGGCATGGGCGCGGTGAAGAATCTGCATATTCCGTTTCGTATTTTCGACAAGAGCAACGCGGCAGAAGCTGGCATGCCTGCGACATACGGCAAGGGGTATGGCGACACATTCAAAGCCGACTACGCCAAGTTGTGGGGGCTTTGAGATCCGCGCCGTGTACTCAAGCGCGCATCTCAAGTTGGGATTCACGCATATGACTTCTTCGCGGCGCTGATCGACCAAACGTAGTTCTGATTTATTCGCCGTTACACTTGGAACTGGAAAATTAAATTTGTATCAATCGGCCCTAAGCCAACAAACCACTGAAAGGGTATTGCAACATGTCCACTCTCTCCAAACTTACCGTTGTCATTCTTCTATCCGCTGGCGCCTTTATTCCAATGGAAGGCTGCAAGAACGGTCCGCCGCCAGTCATGTTGGCGCGGCGCCTTTTTAAAAATAAGGATCAAGACCTAGGCGCAATTTCGCAGGGTGCAGTGTTGAAGCTGGAAAAATCCTCCAATGGAACCGCCACAGTTGGCGAGGATTTCAAAGTCTCACTCACGTCAAAGTCGGGTGATGGACAAGAGTGGCAATGTCGCACGGCCAACGATCCGTACATGCTTGTTGATCCAGCTTTCGAGACTGATCCCGCGGGCGCGGTTTCGGCTGGAACAGAGATTCATACTATTTATCACCTGCACGCGAACGCCGCGGGCGACGCAAAGATTGAGTTCGGGCTTGTAAGCACCACCGATAAGAACAGTTCGGCGAAGGAGACCATCACGTTGGAAGTGGAAGTGAAGGCGGCGGCTGCGAAGTAAACGCTGGCGCGCAAGAACGCTTACGCAACCGTGCGCGCGGGGCGTCGCCAATACACGCCCGTAAAAAGACAAGACGCCGATTTCTCGGCGTCTTGCTTACAGATTACAAATTACAAATCACTACGTCCCTTTCAAACCCTTCTGAGATCGAATTAGTTTCTGTACTCGCCTTCAAATTCATTCGGCACGCTTTCATCAACTGCGTCCGAGGCGGTCTCACCCAAATTGTCTGGGTCCATGGTGGTGGTGCGTGGCGTTTCTTCCATCTCGCGCATGCGATGCCAATCATCCAAACTAATCAACACTTCGCGCGCAACGCTTCCCTTGTGGTCGCTCAAAATTCCAGCTAGACCCATTTGATCCACCAAGCGACTCGCGCGACCGTAGCCAATGGCAAGCCGTCGTTGCAACAAACTCACGCTGCCGCGGCCCGATTCAATAATGATTTCCACGGCTTTTTCAAAGAATGGATCGCGCTCAAAGCCATCGGTTGCGGCTGATCCACCGTCGCGGGCGTCGTTGTTGCCGACAACGGCTTTGGTTCCGCGAATAGCAACAAGTGAGCGCTCGAATGAAGGCTTGGCCACATCTTCCAAGAAGCGCGCAACCTTGCGGGTTTCACTGTCGGTGACAAGCGTGCCTTGCGAGCGGCGAAGTTCGCTGCTGCTTGGCGTAAGCACTAACATGTCGCCTTGACCAAGTAAAAGTTCCGCGCCCTTTTGATCCAGAACAATTCGGCTGTCCATACCGCTGGCCACTTTGAAACTCACGCGGCAAGGCATGTTGCTCTTAATCAAACCCGTCACAACATCCGCTTGAGGTCGCTGCGTTGCAAGCACCAAGTGCATGCCAACCGCGCGCGCCTTCTGCGCAATGCGAACAATCGATTGCTCCACTTCCTTGTGCGTCATGATCAAGTCGGCCAACTCATCCACCACAAACACAAGCGCTGGTAACTTCTTTGGAATGCGCGCCTTCTCCAAATCATTGGCTGGCTTCAAGCGCGCGTACAACTCTTCTTCGCCAAGTCCGTTGTATGCGGTGATGTCGCGGCAACCCGCGTTCTTGAGCATGCCGTAGCGCTCCTCCATTTTGTCCACGGCCCATTCCAAAATGCCGGCGGCCTTGGACATCTCCGTGACCACGGGGCACATTAAGTGCGGAATCTCTGCAAATTGGCTCATTTCCACCATTTTTGGATCAACCAAACACAGCTTTAATTCGTCGGGACGCTTGGTGTACAGCCAGCCCATGATGATGGTGTTCATGCACACGCTCTTGCCGCTACCGGTGGTGCCTGCGATAAGCATGTGCGGCATCTTGGCAAGGTCAAGCACCAGTGGCTCGCCCGCGGAATCTTTTCCAAGGAACATTGGCAGCACCATGTCTTTGGCGTGGCCACCGCTCATGAGTTCCTTCAACATCACTTTTTCTTTTTGACGATTTGGAACTTCAATGCCAATGGATGTGCGGCCAACCATGTTTGGCAAGATGCGAATGTTTGGCGCTTGCAAACTGCGCGCAATGTCGGAGGCGATGGTTTGCAGGCGCGCCACGCGCGTACCTGGCGCAAGTTCAACGGAATACAGCGTGACCACGGGACCACTTTCAATGCCGGTCACTTCGCCATCAATTTGAAACGTGTGCAATGTTTGCTCAAGCACTTGCGCTTGGTCGCGCACATATGCCTCAACGGCTTCGGACCAATTACCCTCTGGGTCGCCAAGAAGATCAAGGCCTGGGAATTGATAGCCGTCGTAATTTTCTTGGCGCGGAATATCTTGGTCGCGCGCGATTACGGTGTTGTTGCCAGCCATGCGCAGTGGAAGTTTGGCGATCTTCGCCTTCAGTTCCTCCTCGGTCAACGTGCGTGGCGCGGCAACTTCGGCAATGGCGTTATTGGCTTCTTCAACGTCGTCGATTTCCTCTTCTTCTGTTTCCTCAGAATCATTGTTTTCATCGATGATTTCGTCTGTTTCTTCTAGTTCGTCTTCTTCAGTCTCGTCGGCGATTTCGGTTTCATTTTCTTCGGCCTCAAGCACCGCGGATGACTTGGCGGAAGTCTTTGCCATGGCGGCTGCTTTGGCCGCGGCTCTTGCACTCACCTTGTCGCCAACCTTGGCGCCCGCAAGCGCCGGAGTGAAGATAGCTGGACGAGTGCGCAGTTTCGCTATCAGGCCTTTCCAATCCACCTGACGCATTGGCGCGGACCAATTCCACAAGTGCGAGAAATGTTTTGGAAGCGCGAAAACAATTTCATCCATGCACACAATGGCGCCAAGAGCAAGTGAAGTGAGAAGCGCTAAACTTGTCGCGGTGCCACTGAAGCGCAATTGCAATTCACCAGTGATCCATTGTGGAACAAGTCCCGCTTCGCAACCTGCCAGCGCGCCAAGTCGTGGAAACCACAGCGCATGGATCGCGCTGAAGGACAACATCATTAAACATGCTCCGAACATTCGCACCATTGGATGCGTGACGCGCCGACCACTTGCCACCGCGCCCAAGCCAATCGCAAACGCGATCATTGGAAGCCACGCGCCAAATCCAACTCCCATGTAAATCCAATATGAAAAGATGGCGCCAAGTTTGCCCATGAGATTGCTGGGCGGGTTGGAGTGAATGGCCACCACGTGGCTTGGCCAATCCGCGCTGTTGAATGTGGCCATGGCCAGAAATAGGAACACCCACGGTCCGGCGGCCATGATCCAAGCGGCGCGGCGGGCGAAGGTGGGTGCGGGAAGGTCACTGAATGACCCAGTTGAATCAATAGATGCTGTGCGTGCCATGGCTTGTAAGATCGGAAAAATGGCGGTTTCTTCGCCAAAATTGGCGATTAGATTCGAGGTCGGTCCGGTTCCGCCAAAATGGTGTCTTTGTGTTGGCTGACCACGGGATTGGCTTGTGAAATGGTTCTAAGGTTGGCGGTTTGCGCAAATTTGCTGTTTAACACGGCAAATTCGCGTGCTTTCAGACCAATTCCATAGCAATTAAATGCCTAAATTGAGGTTTTTGGTGGGTTTTTTAACTTTCAGTCTTCAATGAAAGCCAAATTGCCCACACTTGGTTACCATCGAAATCGTGAAATTCCAACTTATTGACGCGGTCTTGGAGCGGTCAGAGGATCGAATTTTAGCTATCAAAAACGTCACATCCGCCGAGGAATACCTTGCGGATCACTTTCCTGGCTTTCCGGTTTTGCCCGGGGTTTTCATGCTCGAAGCCATGGTTCAGGCGGCACGGGAACTCTTAAAGGATCAATCCAAAGTTCGTTTAGTGCTTGGAAATGTGCGCGCCCTGCGTTACGGAAGTTTTGTCCGCCCAGGTGAGGCGCTTCAAGTGGAAGTGACGCGCGAAAAAATTCATGAAGACGGGTCGTTTGGGATGAAAGGTACAGCCTTAGTTGTTCGCTCAACCGGAGTTGGCGAAACGGCAGTCTCAGGTCGCTTTACAATGCGGCCTGTTCGAATTCACGCCGCCGTCGCGGCCACTCACTAATCCGCCGGCCATGGAAGGTCGGCATCAACACTGAATGGAGAATTCACATTGTCATTTGATCGCACACAGATAGAAGC
>SYAD01000144.1 GCA_005789005.1 Planctomycetia bacterium
GGAACACCATGGCAATGTCACGCGCTTGTGGAGGCAGTTGGTTCACCACTACATCATCAATCTTCATCACGCCTTCGGTGATGGTTTCCAAGCCGGCGATCATGCGCAAAAGCGTGCTTTTTCCGCAGCCAGATGGACCAACGAGCACGGTGAATTCTCCGTGCGCAATGCGCAGATCAACGCCTTCCACAGCACGCACTCCCCCGGGATAAATTTTGCCAACACGATCAAGTGAAATAGTTGCCATGAAAGAATCTCCGTTGGAATTTCGGCCGCGTCAGCCTTTGACCGCGCCTTTGCCCAGACCTTCAATGAATTGCCGCTGCGCCACAAGGAACAGCAAGATGCAGGGAATCATGGTCACCAGACTGGCGGCCATAAGTAGATTGACTTTGTTCACGCCGCCATATTGATTTCGGAAACTGTTCAGCGCCACGGCAAGCGTGGCTTGCTCATCGGAATGCAAATAGATCAACGGCGCCAGAAAGTCATTCCATGTGAAGATGAATGTGAACACCGCGCAGATTGCGGTTACTGGTCGACACAGTGGAAGCATGACGTGCCACCAGATTCCAAACCACCCCCAGCCATCCACTTTGGCGGCTTCAACCAGTGCCTCTGGAACTTGCGCGATGAATTGTCGGTACATGAAGATAAAGAACGCGCTGCCAAAGAACGCCGGCACCACCAGCGGCAGAATGGTGTCCACCCATCCAAGATTTCGAAACAGCAGGAAGAGCGGAATCATGGTGACTTGCCCAGGCAGCATCATTGTGCCCAACATAAGCAAAAACAGCGCGTTATTGCCGCGAAATCGTATGCGCGCCAACGCGAATCCAACCAAGCTTGATGAGAGCACAGTGCCAGTGACCACCAATGTGGTCACCACAATGCTGTTGGCTAATGCGTCAAAGAAACCTTTCCAGCGAACTGAACCCATTTGAGAAAGCGCGTCTGAGAAATTATTCCACTGCGGGTCATTGGGAAATAATTTTGTCAAGTCGCCGCTTACGGTTGCGGCCTGCGCGCGATCTGGAGTGAGCAAACTTACCAACACCATCCATAAAAGTGGAAACACAATGATTGCGGTGCCGCACACTAGGCCAATAAATGAAAGCGTTCGCATCATGCCACCACCCACGGCGCCAGCACGCACAGAATCGTATTTCATATTTGTCGCGCCGTTGGAATTGCTCATCGACGCAGTCCCTCGTAGTGCACAAGCTTGCGGCTACCACGCAGCGTGAGCATGGTGAACGCTAAAATAATTACAAGAAGAATCCACGCCATGGCGCTGGCGTATCCCATTTCATAAAACTCGAACGCTTGGTTGTATAGATAGAGCACATAGAAGCGGGTGAGGTCGCCTGGCTCGCCGCCGGTCATGACAAACGCTTGCGTGAATACTTGAAAGCATCCAATGATGGACATGATCACATTGAACAAAATCACCGGGCTCAACATGGGAATGGTGATGCGCAAAAATCTGCCTAAAGCGCCTACGCCATCAATTTGCGCGGCCTCATGCAATTCCTCTGGAACACCTTGTAAACCCGCCAAATAAATCATCATTCCACCGCCGACCATCCAGAAACCCATGATGGCGAAGGCTGGTGCGCCCCACGTTGCGGCGTCTTTTCCAAACCAATCTGGTGGAGTGGCGCCAAACACATGAAGCAACGGACGCAGTGCGGCGTTCATAAGTCCGCCGTCCGTGTCAAACACCCAGCGCCACAATACGGCCACTCCAACTCCGGCAAGCACGCTTGGCAAATACCATGCTGCGCGGAAAAAATGTATTCCGCGAACCTTTTGATTCATCAAGAGCGCTGCGAGTAGCGCCAGGATTTGTCCGCCTGGAACGGCGATGATGGTGTAATACAAAGTCACTTTCAAACTTGTTATAAATCGTTCGTCGTGAAATAAAAGTTGTTTGTAATTTCCCCATCCAACCCACGTGGCTTCATCTAGCGTGCTGACCCCGCGCCACTTTGCAAATCCAAGCAACAAACTCATGACAATTGGAAACGCCATGAAGATCATGAAGCCCAACAGCCACGGCGACACAAGTAGCCAACCCCAGCGCGCCTCGCGCGTCATGGCGCTGTCCCCATAAGAACGAAGCGCCAAAAAGGCTAGCAAAGAAATGACCAGGATGGCGCACAGGGAAATGCTCCAGCCAAATAGAGACCAAGGAAATGCTTCAAAATTTCCGCGTGCCAACGGGCTGGTGTTTTCCGCAAGCCACATGCGGTTGAAATCTTCCGTTGATTGTTTCACGGTTTGGTCGCCAACTTTTAACGCTCGGTCTAGCGTGCCACCAAGGAGTTGTTCAAAGCGAGGATTTGCCGGCCAATCCACCACTAGGGCGTTGGGGGCGGGATCTAAAAATCCTTGATTATTTAGCGGCTTTTTATTGGAATCTAGGAATGCCTTGCTTTGGGCAACGGCGCGGTTGGTGGGAATGGCAAGTCCCAACTTGGCGCCCGAAGCTTGCGCGTCGGGACCCGTAAGCCAGCGGATAAGTTTCCAAGCTGTGTCCTTATTCTTGCTTTGCTTAGCCATGGACCAAGACACAGTGGCAATCACATTTCCGTCGGCGGCGCCACGCGGAAGGGGCGCGTAATCCCAATCAAAGTCGTGGATGCGGCGGTACTCCGGAACAACCCATCGTCCAAATGGTCCGGCCATGCCAACGCGGCCCGTGGTGAACACAGCGGCGCCTGTGGCTAATTTGCTGCGGCCACTTGTGAGCGTGTTTGTTTCATCTTGGCGCCATGAACGCAGTCGTTCCAACGCGGCTTGTACCTTGGGATCTTCCAAGCGCAAATCATCAAAACTATTTCCGCGAACTTCCACGCCTTCACTGCGCAAATAGGCGCGCACCATCATTGGCCATGTCACAAACTCGCTACCAATGTAAGGCTCGCCGTTTGCGTCTTTCAACTTGGCAATGGCTCGGGCGTCCGCGATGTATTCATCCCATGTCCAATTATTATTTGGAAATTTCAGGCCAGCCTTGGCAAAGAGATCTTTGTTGTAATAGAAGCCGACCGTTGTGAAGTCTTTGGGAATGCCATAAAGCGCGCCATTTCCAGCGGTTTTTCCGTCAAATCGAAAGGCGGACACGGTGGTGGGGTAGAAATCCTCAAGCTTGATTCGATCCGCCACATTGCCAGCGTTATCGCTTTCAAGAAATCCATCAAGCGGCTCCAGTAGATCCATGTCTGAAAAACTTGCCACGCGTTCGGCGCCAACATAGAAGACATCGGGCGGCTCGCCAGAGGCAAGCATGGTTTGCAGCTTGGTGTAAAAACTTCCCGCGTCTCCGGGATTAATGCGGCGCACGCGCACGCCAGGGTTGGCGGCTTCGAAAGCGCGCAAACTAGTGTCAACAATTTCGTCTTCTTCAGGACCGCCCTCACCAGACCAATGCAGCACGACTAGTTCCTGTTTAATTTCAGCAGATTCACGCCAATGATTCCATTGTCGCAACCCCACACGCCCGAAACTCCACAGTACTAGCGCAATGGCGGCGAATGCAAAAAACCCACGAGCGAGATACGTGAAAGTTTTCCAGATTTCGCTACCGCGACGCATGAAAGAAGTATATGGTTCTCATACAACATCATGCGTCAAAGTTTGCCTTTCAATCATGTTGGCGCTCTCATTGCACTATTGCGTGTTGTGGGAAAGCGTGCTCGCAAACTGCCACGAATTCGTTGCGCAATAGGGATCTGCCTTGTGACGTCTATTGCGATGGTTGCCGCAACCATGGCGCCGCCGCAGGAATTTCCGCCACGCATTCCACTGGTTCAACGATCTGCCACTCAAAGTCCCGGGCAACTTCCATCATCCATTTCAGCCACCAAAGTTCTTGTGCAACCTGCGGGCAAAAATTCGGGCTCAGACCCATCCGCGACAGCCAGTCAAGCCACACGCGTTGGCGCAAACAATCGCTGGCTGGTTACGTTTACTTTCAATCCATCTTTGGGCATACCCAAGCAGGTTTCGCTTGCGGGTGATTTTAATAATTGGAACAAACTCGCCGCTCCAATGCGGCGCGCGAAAGATGGAAGTTGGTCCACGAGTGTTGAACTGCTCGAAGGAACGCACTTGTATAAATTTGTTGTTGACAATGAGACATGGTTGGCGGATCCAAAAAATACAGCCACGCTCGCCGATGGAAATGGCGGAAATAATTCCGTGCTTCGTCTTGGGGAACTTCTCGCGCTTGACCCCACACAAGCCAAGCGTGGCGACGGAAAAATAAACCCCATTGCGCTTGGCCATGATCCAACGCGCGCTCAAGACCGTGAGCGATTTGCCGACAATTTATGGGTGATTCGCTATCACACGCTCGCAAATGATGTCGATTCTGTAAACTTGACCACGCGCGAATTTGGGGTTTTACCCATGCGGCGTGTCGGACAACTCGACCCGTTTGAATGGTGGGAAGTTGTTCTTCCCAAAATTACTTCGCCAACGGATTACACATTTCTTATCCAAGATGGGCCAACTCAATTGCGCGACGACGAAATCTATTTTCTTGATCCTAAAAATGCTTCAACCTTCTCAACCCCAGATTGGGCCAAGAACGCTATTTGGTACCAGATCATGGTTGATCGTTTCCGCAACGGTGACACATCAAACGATCCCGACAACACACGACCTTGGAAAAGCGAGTGGTACTCCACCAGTCCGTGGGAAGGTAAAGATGGCGAAACTTTCTACAACCATTTTGTATTTGGCCGCATGTATGGCGGCGACATTGCCGGCATGCAGCAGTCATTGCCCTATCTTAAAAAGTTGGGTGTGAACGCACTGTATTTGCTGCCCATGTTTCAGGCCAGCACTCCGCATAAATACAACGCCACCAATTACATCCACATCGACGACGCCTTTGGGAAGAAGGGTGGTTATGAACAGGCCGCGGCCAATGAGGACCTGCTTGACTCAAGTACATGGACTTGGACAGACACCGACAAGCAATTTCTCGCCTTTATAAAAGAGGCTAAAAAGCAGGGATTTCATGTGGTAATTGACGGCGTATTCAATCACGTGGGAACGCGGCATCCGGCTTTTCTGGATGTGCAAAAAAATGGCAAGGCCAGTCGTTATGCGGATTGGTTCAACATTAAAAGTTGGGAGCCGTTTGAATACGAGGGTTGGTTTGGCTACAGCGAACTTCCAACTTTCCGCAAGAATGACGAGCACGGCATCGCCAGTGAAAGCGCGCGCAAACATATTTTTGAGGTCACCAAGCGCTGGATGGATCCCAACGGAGACGGCGATCCAAGCGACGGCATTGACGGCTGGCGGCTTGATGTTCCCAACGAAGTGCCCATGGCGTTCTGGCATGAGTGGCGCACGTTGGTGAAGCGGATCAATCCAAACGCCTACATCACCGGCGAAATTTGGACGCGCGCCGACGCATGGCTTGACGGAAAATCTTTCGACGCAGTGATGAACTACGAATTCGGCAAGCCAGCCATTCAGTGGATCTTCAATCGCACCAACAAAATGAAGCCAAGCGAGTTGGACGCGCAACTTGGCAAGTTGCGTGTGGCGTATCCAAGCGAGGCCACGTATGTCATGCAAAATCTTGTCGACAGCCACGACACCGATCGCATTGTCAGCATGGCGTTGAATCCCGATCGCACCTACAACGACAACAATCGTGAACAATCAGTGACCACGTACAACGCTTCCAAGCCACGCGCCGAGGACTATCGCCGCGTGCGACTTTTGGCCCTGTTGCAAATGACCTATGTCGGTGCGCCCATGATTTGGTATGGCACCGAGGTTGGCATGTGGGGTTCAGGCGATCCAAACAATCGCAA
The DNA here is from genome assembly GCA_005789005.1 of Planctomycetia bacterium. Classification (GTDB taxonomy): domain Bacteria; phylum Planctomycetota; class Phycisphaerae; order Phycisphaerales; family SM1A02; genus SYAC01. Next base: position 5,844 of record SYAD01000144.1, read on the forward strand.
GCCCATGCTTTGGAAAGACTTACAGCCTTATGAAAAGGCAGAAGAAAACCAGGTTATGCAGGACCAACTGGACTTTTACCAAGGCGCAACGGCCCTGCGAAATGCCCATGCGGCGCTGCGAACTGGTTCGTTTCAAACCGTTCTGATTGATGACGCCAAAGATGTGTGGGTGTTCCTGCGCGCCGACAAGAGCGAGCAAGTGTTGGTGGCGTTGAATGCCAATGATCAAGCCGCTGAGATTGTGTTGCCCGAGCAATTGAACGAACAAACTGGCGGCAGGTGGAAACTTGTCTTTGGTTCTTCAGCGGAGAAAGCGACATTTCCAAACATTTCCATAGCGGGCTCATCGGGGCGCGTGTGGGTTCGACCTACTCCTAAAAAATAATGCGTCAACTTATTCACCGTCATGTCCAACGCGCCCCCCATTTCCATCAGGCGCATGTGCGGCGCGTCATCAATGCGCAAAGGATCGTCTTGTGACCACTTGCATATTTAATCAGCGCCGCGCGGGTTTGCTTGTTCATCTGAGTAGCGTGCCTGGTACGCATGGCATTGGCGACCTTGGTCCTGGCGCGTTTCAAGTGGCCAACTGGATCGCGGCTTCTGGTTCTACGTTGTGGCAAATGTTGCCTATTGGCCCAGTAGGTAAAGGCGACTCGCCATATTCCGCCACAAGTAGTTTCGCCATTGAGCCACTCTTTCTAAGCTTGGAAATTTTGGCGCGTGAAAAACTGATCGCTCCAAGCGCGTTGCGCGCATCGTCAGATCTTGCTCATGGAAAAACAAATTACGCCAAGGCGCGCGCGTTCAAGTGGCCGCGCTTTCACCAAGCCTTTGCCAACTTTGTGGCCGATGGCGGCATGCGCCGCGGCGACTTCCAAAAATTTTTGCGCCTCAACGTGTCGTGGCTCAATGGGTGGTGCGACTTCGCGGCCCAAGATGGAAATGACCCGCTTTTGCACGCTTTTTTGCAGTTTCAATTGGCCAAGCAGTGGGGTCAACTACGCGCTCATTGCCACAAAATTGGCGTGCGTTTGATTGGCGACCTTCCGATTTTTGTCAGTTTGGATTCCGCCGATGTGCGCGACCGTCCCGACTTGTTTCGACTGAACGCCAAAGGCAAACCCGACGTTGTCACCGGCGTTCCGCCGGATTGTTTCTCCAAGAATGGACAACTATGGGAGCACCCGCATTATCGATGGGCCACGCACAAGCGCGACAACTTTGCGTGGTGGATAAGCCGCGTAAAGATTGCCTTGGAAAGATTCGACGCGCTTCGCATAGATCACTTTGTTGGTTTGAAGCACGTATATGAGATTCCGGGCGCGGCGAAAACAGCTCGGCACGGTGTATGGCGGCCAACTCCCGGTCGAGAATTGCTCACGGCCATACAAAAAAAACTGGGAACACTTCCGCTTATCGCAGAGGATCTTGGCGCGCTCACGCCAGCGGTTGAAAAGTTGCGCGATGATTTCAACTTGCCTGGCATGAAGCTTCTGCACAACGCGTTCTATGGAGCAAACTCCAGCGACTTGCCGCATCGACATCCACAACATTGCGTGGTGTATCCAGGCACTCACGACAATGACACTACGCGCGGATGGTGGCAGGGATTATCCGCCGCGGCACGCAAGCGCTGTATTGAACTTTCTGGCGCCAATCCAAAGTGTCCCGAGCAAGCCATGATTCGCTTGGCATATGTTAGCCCCTCCAACACGGCGATCATCGCCGCGCAAGACGCTTTAGGTTTGGCGCGCCGCGACAGAATGAATGTACCTGGCGTGTCCCACGGCAATTGGTCGTGGCGGCTAGAACCGCACGCCTTGACCGCTCAAACCGCTGAAATGCTGCGCAATTTAGCCGTGGATTGCGGTCGATTCGATCCAAAGCATTAGTCACAACAAAATAAGAAATTAATCTGTGGGTTACGGGGCTTTGAAACTAAGCAACCATCGCGTTTCAATTTCTGTACAGCCAAAGAAAAAATCATGTTGTCATGGCTTGCGCCGCGAAGACATTTCGACGATTGTCAACGGATATGGCCAACTCCGATATTCCATTTACCAAGTCAAAGGCAAGTCTTTCCAAAGCCACCGTCACGCCCACTAGGAAAAAATTTGTCGCCAAGAATTTGGAGTTCAAACCCAAAGATGCGAAAGCGATTGAAAGCTTGGAGCGCGACCTGCGCAACATCGCCGCTGATCTGTGGTGGTCGTGGAATGAAATCGCGCGCCGCCCATTCGCCGCGATTGATCCATTTACATGGGAAGCCTCCGGACACAATCCACTGACAGTCTTGGCGCGTATGGATCACGCCATGTTCGCCACGCGGTGCCAAGAACCTGACTTTGTGAATTTAATTCGCGCCGCGCGCGACGCGCAAAAAACATATCACGCAACCGAGCCTTGGTTTGAACGTTCCGCGCCCGCGGGGAGTTCCGCGCTGCATGTGGCGTACTTTTGCAGCGAGTTCGCCATTCACGAAAGTTTGCAGCAGTATTCAGGCGGACTTGGCGTGCTTGCTGGCGACCATATGAAAAGCGCCAGTGATTTGGGCGTGCCTATCACCGGCGTTGGGCTTCTGTATCAGCGCGGTTATTACTTGCAACAATTTCGCGCCGACGGTTCCACTCGAGTGATTGAGCCACATTGGGCCACGTCCACCATGCCTTTAACCGACGAGAAAACCATCATTCGCGTGCCGATTGGCGCACGAAAAGTCCGCGCCAAGATTTGGTCCATGCAAGTGGGGCGCGTCAAGATTGTTCTGCTTGACACCGACTTGAAAGCCAATAAAAAACGAGACCGTCGATTGACAGAGGGTTTGTACAAGGGCGAGCCCGAGCTTCGCCTGCGGCAACAAGTGTTGCTTGGCGTTGGCGGAGTCATGGCGCTGCAAGCGTTACGGCTTGAGCCAACTGTCTACCACTTGAATGAAGGACACGCCGCGTTTGCCTCTGTTGCTCGCCTTGCGAATTTGGTTGAGCATGGAAAGTCCATCGACAAAGCCATTGATCATGTCCGCGCCAGCACGGTGTTCACCACGCACACGCCAGTGCCCGCAGGTCACGATCGCTACAACGCCGATGAAGTGGCCGACTTGTTGTCAAACTGTTGGAAGCGCGCTGGCCTAGCGCGCCGCGCATTTCTTGAAATGGGTTTGGAACAACCGAACGATCCCAAAGCCACATTCTGCATGACCGTGTTGGCGCTTCGCACCGCTCAACATGTCAATGGTGTCGCCGCGTTGCATGGACGAGTGAGCCGCGAAATGTGGCAAAATGTTTTTGGCGTCAACGACGCCGCGCTGGTTCCAATTGGCCATGTCACCAACGGCGTGCACGCGCGCACGTGGCTGGCGCCCGAAGCCGAATCATTTTGGAAGCAGAACATTGGCTTGGATCTTGATCGCGTTGAAACAGGCGAGGACCCATGGGCCAAAGTGGAAACCGTGGACCCAGCGGCGCTGTGGAACTTGCGAAATACCTTGCGAAATCGCATGGTTCATTTTGTGCGCGAGCGTCTTGTGATGCAAGCCATGCGACGCGGTGACTCGCCAGATTCTTCAATGCGCGCGCTTGCCGCGTTCAATCCGCAAGCGCTCACGATTGGTTTCGCGCGCCGCTTTGCCACATATAAACGCGCGCCACTTATTTTCCGTCAAGCCGATCGTCTGCGCGCAATTCTTGGCGACAGCAAGCGCCCCGTGCAAATTGTGTTCGCGGGTAAAGCACATCCGCGTGATAAGGACGGCCAGGCCTACGCCGCCGAAGTGCACCACTGGGCGCGTGAGTCCGGCTTTGAGGGCCGCGTGGTTCTGCTGGAGGAGTACGACATGCACGTTGGCCGAATGCTTGTGAGCGGTTGCGATGTGTGGCTGAACAATCCAATGCGCCCATACGAGGCAAGTGGAACAAGTGGCATGAAGCCGCCAATGCATGGCGGAATTAATTTAAGCATTCTGGATGGTTGGTGGCCGGAGAGTTACGACGGCACCAACGGGTGGGCTATTGGCGATGGCCGCGAAGGCACCGACCGCGAGGCGCAAGACCAGATTGATTCAGAAAGTTTGTACGAGCTTCTAGAAAAAGAAGTGGTTCCAGATTTCTTCGATCGCGACGCGGACAACGTTCCGCAACGATGGATGAAGCGAAGCATTCGCAGCGCGGCGACAGTGCCAAGCCGTTTCAACACGCACCGCATGGTGGCTGAATATTTGGAGAAGGCCTATATTCCCGCGCTGGAAAGTTTGAAACTGAAATAGTAAAAAACAGAAACCCCGCCTTTGACAGCGGGGTTTCTTTAAATTCACTCCAAACCCGTAATGCGTACATGTGCGGCTTAAAGCCACACTAGAAAGACTTAAGAACGTCGGCGTTTGCCAACAAGACCAGCAAGACCAATCAAGGCGATCGCGCCTGGGGCTGGAATTGGAGTCACCGTGTAACTCAGGAAAAGACCAGCAGTGCTGGCAGTTCCCCA
>SYAD01000145.1 GCA_005789005.1 Planctomycetia bacterium
AGCCAGCGTGCGCGGTATTGCCAACGCGGTTGGATTTCCATATCGCAAAATGGACAACGGCGAATACGCGCACCCCGCGGCCGTATTTGTTGTGACAGGCGACGGACGGTTGGCGCAATATTTACCGGGCGTGGCTCAATCACCAACCGATTTGCGGCTTGCGCTCACCGGCGCGGGTGATGGCAAGCTTGGCTCCACATTTGATCAGTTTGTCTTTTGGTGCCATCAATTTGATCCCAACAAAGGCGGCTATGTGATTTGGGCCTATCGCGTCATGCAACTTGCGGGAGCGGTCACGCTGCTCGCGCTTGGAACCGTGGTATGGATGTTGCTGCGCAATGAAGCCCGAAGCAAGCGTTTGGCGGCTCCAGGCGCCAAAAATGTGAATTCAAAAAATATTGTGTCAGGAGTGGTCTGAGTCCATTAGCCCTCCAAAGATAGAAGTCCTCCAATGAATATTGCATCCACCATCTTTTCAAACTTGCTCGCAGGCGATCCGCGCGAAGGACGCACTTTGTGGCTTCCGCCGCAGGACAGCAATCTCGCCGTCAACAGCGATTTGATGTTTTGGTGGATCAATGTCGTCTGCTACTTCTTCTTTATTGGCATAGTCATCGCGCTTGTGATTCTGGTGGTGAAGTACCGCATGAAAAAGGATCGCCCATTCCGCACCGACGGTCCTCTGCATCACTTGCCGCTGGAAACAACCTGGGCTGTTGTTCCATTGTTCATTGTCATCTTCATCTTCTACTTTGGATTCCGTGATTACTTGAACTTCATGACTCCGCCAAAGAATTCATACGAGATCGCGGTCACCGCGCAGAAGTGGGGCTGGCTCTTCAAGTATCCAAACGGGGCCACGAGCGATGATTTGTATGTGCCAACGGGTCGCCCCGTGAAATTGTCCATGCGCAGTTCCGATGTGTTGCACTCCTGCTACATCCCCGACTTCCGCGTGAAGAAAGACCTTGTGCCAGGACGCTATTCATATTTGTGGTTTCAAACCGATAATGTCACGCCCGAAGGCGCGGGACACAATTTGTTCTGCTCCGAATATTGCGGCACGGGCCACAGCAATATGAACCGCAAGGTCTACGCGTTGTCGCAACCAGAATTCGACACGTGGTTGACCGCGCAAAGTCAGTGGCTGGACAAAATTCCAGAGGAGGAATTGTATTTCCGCGCCGGTCCAAAGTTGTACGCGCGCTGCATGCAATGCCATTCACTTGATGGAACCAAAGGCATCGGGCCGTCGTGGAAGAATTTGTGGGCGCGCGTCAATGGTGGCGAAGATGGAAAATTTGTCGACGGCACAAGTTACCAAAGTCAAATTGGCGCGGGCAAGCAATATCAAACACCAGAGGATTACATCCGTGCGTCCATTCTGAATCCTGGCGAACACGTGGTGGCCGGCTACGCCAACGCCATGCCTAGTTTCAAGGGCCAATTGAATGACAAAGGTATTGACGCCATCATTGGATTCTTGAAACACATGGATGAGTTTGACACCAAGGGCAAGTATCTCAAGGAAGCCGCGCCCTCTCCCAAAGTGAGCATGAAGTAGTTGGATTTGTTTTTGATGATTGATAAAAAGTATTTCTGAAAGTAGAAGCGATATGACAACAATCAACCTTTCACAACCATTGGACACCGCCACACGTCCCGACAATTACCTCACGCACACGCGTGGCTTTATGAGTTGGGCCTTCACGCTTGATCACAAGCGCATTGGAGTCATGTACATGGTCAGCGTGTTGATCAGTTTCTTTGTGGGCGGCGTGTTCGCGTTGTTGGTGCGCACAGAATTGCTCACGCCAGGCCAAACAATTCCAGGCGTCACCGCCGATGTCTACAACCATTTCTTCACACTGCACGGCGCCATCATGGTGTTCCTTGTAATTATTCCCAGTATTCCCGCCGCGCTTGGCAACTTCATCATGCCCATCATGTTGGGCGCCAAAGACGTTGCGTTTCCTCGCCTTAATTTGTTCAGCTACTACTTGTGGCTCTTCGGCGCGCTGTTCACCGTAAGCAGTTTGTTGCTTGGCGGCTTTGACACGGGCTGGACTTTCTACACGCCGTACTCAACCACAACGCCAGCCGGCGGAGTTATTCCCGCGCTCACAGGCGTGTTCATTCTTGGTTTCTCCAGCATCTTCACTGGTTTAAACTTTATTGTCACAGTGCACAAATTGCGTCCGCCTGGAATGACGTGGTTCCGCATGCCGCTGTTCTTGTGGGCCATTTATGCCACGGCCATTATTCAAGTTCTTGCGACGCCAGTGTTGGGCATCACGCTTCTTTTGCTGATTGTTGAGCGCGCGTTCAATATCGGAATCTTTGATCCATCCATGGGTGGCGATCCAGTTCTGTATCAACACTTCTTCTGGTTCTACAGCCATCCCGCGGTGTACATCATGATTCTTCCCGCCATGGGAATCATCAGCGAGCTGATCACTGTGCATGCGCATCGGCACATCTTTGGCTACAAGTTCATCGCGCTCAGTTCAATCGCCATCGCCATCTTTAGTTTCTTGGTGTGGGGTCACCACATGTTTACCAGCGGTCAAAGTCCGCTGCTCAACACACTCTTTAGTTTAATTTCATTTAGCGTGGCCATTCCCAGCGCCGTGAAGGTGTTCAATTGGATGTCCACTTTGTACAAGGGCAACATTGTGTTGAACACGCCCATGTTGTACGCGCTGTCCTTCCTTGTGTTGTTCACCATTGGCGGGCTCACCGGTATCCATTTGGCCACGCTCAACACCGATGTGCATTTGCATGACACGTATTTTGTGGTCGCGCATTTCCACTATGTCATGATGGGTTCCGCGCTGATCGGCATGATCGGAGGGTTGCATCATTGGTGGCCAAAGATGACGGGCCGCATGTACAACGAAAATCTTGGGCGCATTGCCTGCATCACCGTGTTCATTGGTTTCAATGTGACGTTCTTCACGCAGTTCTTCCTGGGTAGCCAAGGCATGCCGCGGCGTTACTACGACTATCTGCCCGAGTATCAGATTTACCACGTCATCAGCACCATTGGTTCTTACATCATGGCCTGTGGTTTCTTGTTGACCGCGTACTACTTGTTGGCCAGTCTGTTTGGCGGGCGCATTGCTCCAGCCAATCCATGGGGTGGTCGCAGTTTGGAATGGCAATGCGCTAGTCCGCCACCGTTTGATAACTTTGCAACCCAGCCGCGCGTGGGTGATTGTTATGACTTCACAGCCATTCGTTGGGATGAAAAAGAGCAGGGCTATGTTGTCGACCCCGCCCTTGATTCAACGAAAAATCCACAATTGGCGGCCAAGAATTTGCACTAACTTACAACGTATGCGAAAGACAAATCTGTGACCACACTTCAAACACAACCTGGCCACGCCGATGACAGCCACGGCGCTCATGATGGCGCTCATGACGGTGCACATGACGGTGCTCATGGAAGCGCCGAGCACGCCAAGTATCCGTTTCTGCAACATCACTTTGATACGCCGTACCACCAATTTGACAGCGCCAAGCTTGGTATGTGGTTGTTCTTGGCGACCGAAGTTTTGTTCTTTGGTGGCTTGTTCGTGGCGTACGCGGTGTTGCGCAATCGCTTTCCCGAAGTGTTCAGTTACTCCAGTCACTACTTGGACACGATCATGGGTGGTATCAACACCTGCGTACTTATTTTGTCCAGCCTCACCATGGCGCTCGCCGTGCGCTTTGCGCAAACCAATCGCAAAAAGGGTTTGATCATTTGTTTAATTCTTACGTTCATGGGCGCGATTGGATTTATGGTGATCAAGTACTTTGAGTACACCCACAAGATTCATGACAACTTGGTGTGGGGAACCACGTTCTATGTTCCGCCGCATGATGCTGTTGGCGAGTTGGAAGCCAAGGAGTTGTCAGCGGCTCCAACAACAAGCATCACCTTGAATCCAATCAATCCCGCTGCGTTCGCCGTGCCCACGCTCGCGCCAATTCCAGCGGTGGATGCCAGCGCCATCAAGCAAGCCTCGCGCGCTCCAGTTGGTTTGGCCACCCCAACGCAAATGGCCAAGGCAGAGGGCTTGCCAACCGGTGAGCACGATCCATCGTTGGCGCATCCAGCCACGCATTTGGTCGACAAGAAAATGCCGGCCAATTCACATCTGTTCTTCGCCATTTACTACGCCATGACCGGCTTGCACGGCGTGCACGTGTTGGCGGGCATGGTTGTGATTGCGTGGCTTCTCAAGCGCGCAATTGCCGGTCATTTCTCCAGCGACTACTTCACTCCTGTGGATGTGGGCGGTTTGTACTGGCACATTGTCGATTTGATTTGGATCTTCCTCTTTCCGCTGTTCTATCTCATTCACTAAAGGCCAACCATGTCACACACCGCAACAACCTCGCATGAGACTGGTGGAACAACTCCAGGCGCGCACCCCATTGTTGGCCACTTGGTTCCAACATGGTTGCTTGTGTTTGTTGGAACATCGTTGCTGATGTTGACCGTGATCACGGTCGCGGTGCGCTATATAGACATTGGCGAGTTCAACATTGTTGTGGCTCTTGGCGTGGCGTTGGTCAAAGCAACATTGGTGTGTTTGTTCTTCATGCATTTGCGCTGGGACCGATCATTCAACACCTTGGTATTTGTGGTCAGCGTGGTTCTGGTTTTATTAATGATGGCATTTTTAATCATGGACACAAATCAGTACCGTGATTTGCAATTTGATGGCAACGCGCCCAACGCGGAGGCCACATTGCAAGCCAACGCACCGGGAGCGCCGGTTGCGCGCTTCAAGCCCTACAGTCCGTGATGCGAATTCGGCCAAGGTTCAACAGCCATGGCTATTAAAACTCAAACATTCATCGACCCGTTTGAGGGAACGCCACAGCGCTTTGCCGCAACTGTTCTAGGCATGTGGGTTTTTCTGGTGGTCGTAACCATGCTGTTTTTGGGCGCAATCATGGGGTATTTAGTGGTGCGGGTGAATCCCAACTTGGAGGCGCCATTTATTCCAGAGGGTGCGACCGGCTTGCCTGTGTCGCTTGTGTTTTCAACCATCGCGCTTATGGCGTCTAGTTATTTCATGCATCAAGCCACGCTCCATGTGCGGCAAGGGCGCTCGCAAGAGGCGCATTGGTCAATGACCATCACCATGTTGTTGGCCTGCGTATTTCTTGCGCTGCAAGTCGTCGCGTGGGTCACGCTGTGGCGGCAGAATGTTCTCTTTGGCGATTCACTGTACGCGTGGAGTTTTTATGTGCTCACCGGTTTGCATGCCTTGCATGTGTTGGCGGGATTTGTTCCGTTGATTCGCGTGTGGCGCAAGACCGCGCGCGGCGGCTATTCCAAGCAGCACCCCGAGGGCATTGTCTACTGCGAAATGTATTGGCACCTTCTTGGCGCAATTTGGTTGGCGCTTTATTTCACGCTGTGGCTTGGCATGAGAACTTGATCGGGCGCGGTTGGCGCGTGGAAGGCTTGCCACACAAACCAAAGACAAGGCGTCACTTCAATTGGCGTTGTATCGCTTGATCCCACCAACACGGATGCGGGATCTTTCTGCGACACCACAACAATGGGCACGCCGCCCACCACAAAATTCCACGGCGCCTCGGCGCCACGGTCGGCGGCCTCGCGCAGTGTGATCACGCGGGTTTCGCCGCCGGCGGTTATGGCAATCACGGGCATTTTGTCCGGCATTGCGCTTGGCATATTGTCCGAAGACGGGTTGATCAATGTGTTCGAGGTCGCCTTGCGCCCAATTGGAAATTCAAGCCGCGAGCTGAGCAAGTAGCGGCTATATGAAATTTTTTTCATGCGCTTCTCATCCTGCGCGTCGGGCAGAATTACTTCGGTGGTTGGATGCGTGGCTAGCCAATGCTTCCATGTGCACACATTCACATTTGGAATTTGCGCGAGCGTTGTTCCAACCGCTGGGCCCGCAATAGCCATGGCCGCCATTTGACTCCACAGGCTTGAAGCGGGCGCGGCCGAAACTGGCGGCGACTGATCCGCATTCATGCTGGCTTGTGTCGCTGGCTTTGCGTCTTGCGGATCCAAGCTTGTGTGCGCCACAACGTCTGTTTGCTTGTCATACATCACCAAGTTGGAGTCAAGCAACAATCCGCTCACGCCAAATTGCAGCGGCTTACCATTCACGCGCCGATCAAACACAATCGCGCTGTCGCACAATGGACTAAAGGTCACGGCAATAGGCACGCCCGCAAGTTCATCATTCACAACTTCGTGCACATTCATGACATTCAATGGATAGGCGCGCGACTTGCCATTGATTTCCACGCCAATCACGCGGTCCGCCGTCACCACATATTTGGAGCGCAACTTGGCGTTGTACGCCAGCATTTCGTGGCCAGGTAGAACTTGGGGTTGATCAAGTGATTGAAAGAAATCCCGCGGATTTCCGCTGGCCACAAACGCGCCGCCATTGGTTCTTAGATTGGACAAATCAAATCCATAGGTATCAACGGATTGACCGTCGCCTTTGGGGCGGTGGCCCATCAAGATGCCGGCGAAGGCCCATGCAAGAATCAGCAGAACCAACACGCCCGCCAAGGCGATCACCCATCCGCCAGAGCGAAATGTGAGTGAGGGACGAATGGCGGGGGAGTTCTCTGTCATGGTTTGATTGGCGTTTCGGGCTCCGCACTTGCGGGTAGATCAATAATCACATCTCGGCCGCCACGCACCGCCGCGGACACCGCGATCGAGCCACGGTCCACCACCATGGTTCCAAGCACAACGGGTAAATACAGCAGCGAAGCGAAAAACATTTTGCGCGCCGACGCATTGTCCACGCGTCGCAGAAACACAAACGCGAAATAGGCAAACGCAAGCCCCGCGATTCCAGAAACGATCGCGCTTGTCATGCCAGCAAGACCCAGCAGTGTCGCCATCAATCCAAGCGGCACCAATGTCAGCGCGCTCAGCAAGCTTGTTTGCGCCGCCAAATGTTCCGATCCGGGAATCGCCGAAAGCATTTGAAATCCACCGCGTTGATAATCCGCGCGATGCAACCACGCCAGCGCGAAGAAATGCGGCAACTGCCAAACAAATAAAATCGCTCCCACAAGCCAGGCGCCGCGTTGAATATCGCCAGTGGCCCCGACCCATCCAATCATTGGAGGAATGCCCCCAACAACGGCGCCCACAAGCGTGTTGAGCGAGGTCATCCATTTCATGGGCGTGTACACCGCCACATATAAAAAAATTGTGAGTCCTGCCAGCGCGCTTGAAAGTAAATTCACTTGCGTGGCCAGCACAAAGCACCCGAGATATCCCAAGCCAACGCCCACAATCACAGCTCCAACCAGCGGCACGCGCCCCGCGGGAATTGGCCGCCGTGAAGTTCGGTGCATCAGCGCGTCGCGGCGCACTTCAATGCATTGATTTAGAGCGGCCGCGCTGGCAGCCGCCAGAAAAGTCCCCAGCAATGTCCAATAGAAACGGGTCCAGTTGATCGCGTTTGGTTCGGCAATCACAAAGCCGGCGGCGGTGGTGGCCAGCACCAATAGGCTTAAGCGCGCCTTGATCAACGCGGTCCAATCAGAGGCAAAATTTCCCGATGGGGCGGTGGCCGATTGTTCCATGTCCAATTGCAAATTTGTATTTGATGATTTCATAGTCTTCAAGATGCCATCCGTAGCCAAGGCGTCTACTATAGATGCCTTCATGAACTCGTTCATACTCGCATCCACATCATCAAATCCCGCCGCGCTTGCCATTGCGGTGGGAATTGGAATCGCAGGACTTCTAGTGTTGGCGCTGATTATTCGCGCGTTGCGCTCGCAAACACTGGCGCTTGGCTTTGCAACCACCGCGGCGCAATGGGCGTTGGCGTACGTGGCCATGATTGGGCCGGGACAAATCATTGGCGACGCGCTCTTTGCGCTCACGCTGGCGTGCCCCGTTGCCGCGGGATTTATCGCGGCGCGCGCAATGCGCGATCAAGCATCGGCGTTGGGGGTGGGATGCGTCTCTGGATTTGTGAACTTGTTGGTGGTGGGCGCGTTGGTCGGTGGCGGCAGTAGTGACACCGCAATGATTGTTCAAGGCGCCATATGGAGCGTGGGAATGCTTGTGGGCAGCGGCGTCTTAGCGGTGTTTGGAGCGTGGCTTTCCCCGCGGATTTTTACAAACGGTGGCGCCGCAAAAATATCGCAATGGTCTTGGCCCGCGCCCGCGGCTTTGTTCGCCATGGTTGCCGCTGCGACAATTTTCTTGCTGCTCATCACTGGCGGACTTGTCACGGGTTTGGAAGCCGGCCTCGCTGTTCCTGATTGGCCCAATTCATTCGGCCACAACATGCTGCTGTATCCCGTGAGCGAAATGAAAGGCGGCGTGTATTACGAGCACGCGCATCGCTTGTTTGGAATGTTGGTTGGCGTGACCACATTCACCATGGTGCTGGTTGTGTTCCGTGAGGACCGCCGCACATGGGTGCGCGCGTTGGCATGTTTCGCGCTGTTCATGGTGTGTGTGCAAGGCTTGATGGGCGGGTTGCGCGTCACTGGCACGCTCACGCTCAGTCAAGAAGCCGCGCAACTTTCACCCAGCACGCTGATCGCAATTGCCCACGGAATATTTGGACAAATTGTGTTCGCAACTATGGCGTTGCTTGCCGCGTTGTTGACACTCAAATGGAAATCCACCACAGCGCTGCTCAATTTTTCCGGCGCATCAAGCGTGCGGGTTCTTACCATGATCGCGCCGTTTGTATTGCTCGTGCAACTTTTTCTTGGCGCCAGCTATCGACATTTGCAAGTGCCGCCGCATGATGGACACCCGGCATATCACCCAATCTGGGCCATGCATGGACACATTGGATTTTCAATCATCGCCGCGTTGGCGGTATTGCTGGCAGCCAGCCGCATGTCGGCGGCCGCGCGTGAAACACCGGCGCTGAAATTGCTTGGCACGTGCGCCACTTTCATGATCACCATTTTAATTGCGCAAGTTCTGCTTGGCCTGCTGGCCTATGTCGCGGTGCTTGTGCGCAAGGACGCCGCCATTCCGCTTTGGGAACTCATGTTTACTTCTGCGCATCAAGTAACAGGTGCTCTGTTGTTCGCCTCCACCATTATGGGCGCGGCTTGGTCGCGGCGACTTGTGGCGGTAAACGCGCCATTGGATCACAAACTTCACCGTGGATCTATCGCCTAAATCCGCGCGCAACGGCGTGAGTTTGTGGCGCGCGCCTATTGCGAAACACGCACAGGCTTCATGGCTTCTTCAAGCGCCAACACCGCGAACACGGTGGCAAGATCTGGCGAGTCCTCCATCCAACGCGCCTCTGGATTTTGCCAAGAGCCATCGGGGCGTTGGCGCACAATGATGGAGTCAATCAACTCTTCGCGCCAATTATGTTTTGTGCCCGCGGTGTCGGTCAACTCGTCGTTGCCGCAAGCCAACATGGCTCGCGCGGCCGCATGGATGTAGTAGTAATAGCCTTGCTGACCCAAGCCCGGGTTCTCGCTGAATGTGAAATTGTGTTCAATCCATTTCAGAGCGGCTTGAACACGCGGATCATTTTTGGAAAGTCCGGCGAACAGCATACTTTTGTATGCGGCGTAGGTCATGCTGCCGTAACTGCGAAGCGCGCGCGTTCCAGTCGGCATCTTTTCACCGGTTCGGCCCTCGCCCGCCATTTCGCTGGCAAAACTTTCGCCGTCATTGGCGGGGGTGTACACCATGCCGCCATCATTGGCGCCGCTTTGCGCCCACGCCGCTGCGTTGGTTGATTTTAAATTTTGGCACCGCGTTAGAAATATCACCGCACGTTCAACTGATGGATCTTTTGCGCTGGCGTTTGCCTCGTGCAACGCGTCAAGCATAAGTTGCGTGTTGCTTAAATCGGGTCGACCCTTGCTGCCATACCCCACGCCGCCGTACCAATCTTGCGTGGGAGCAATGCCTTCCCCTTCATCCCATTGGCTTTCACGAATCCACGCCAACGCGGCCGCCAATGTCTTTTCATATTTCGCCTCTTGCAATGCCGCCAACCCCATCGCTGTGCAAGAGGCCACATAGGTTGCCATGCCACCGCTGGCGTCGGGTTCAAATCCATTTTTTCCGGTGACTAAATTCACAAGCCGCGTCGCGGCGCGATCAAGCGCGGCGTCGCTTTGAATGCTCAGTCCGCGTTGGGCGAAAGCGCGCACCACAAGCGCCGTGACAGCGCTACTGGCCCCGCTACTTACCGGAGATTGATTCGCGTTTATCGCGCCCGCGGAAGGAACTTGGCCGCCACTATTCGCAGCGCCATTTGCGGGCAAAGTTGCCGTTGGCGCCGCGCTCACGCCCTCCATCCATCCGCCATTGGCGGATTGCGACGATTTTAAATACAAAATACCTTTGTCAATTGCCTCCAGTGCGTGCGCAAATGTCACTGGCGCAATCGGGATCAGATTTGCGTTGGTTGTCACGCGCCGAATGACGGGCGGCGGGGGATCAAATGAAATAGTGGCTGCTGGAATATTCAGAGTGGTTGCACGCGCCGCGGTTGCGGGCGCCATGTGTTGAGTTTGTGAAATATCCGACGGCGTTGGCTGAGATAATTTGCCCGGCTCGCTTTGCGGAGCCACATTATTCTCAGCCGTACAAGGCGCTGAAAAATATCCACAGCAAGCAACCGCGCACAACCCGGACCCAACACCATTTCGCATTTCAACACAAAATAAAAATCTGTAAATCCAAAATTTCATATCAAAATCATATCCTGCCTTTTGGCGTGAAATAAGTTATAACTAGTCCATGGTTCTGAAAAAGCGGCGGCGCGCATTCTTGACAGGTATTTGCTTTGCGCCGCACATGTTCGCCGCAACTGTTTCCGCGCAAACCGGCTCCATGCCCAAGCCATTTGATCCCGTTGGGGATAAACCTAAGCCGCCGATTCAGCCCGTGACTGATTCTCCATCAAGCAATGACGGGCAATCAAATTCAGGGCAAACCATTTTGCAGCAACAGCAACTCGAATCAGTTGGTCCGCAAAGCGCCGGC
>SYAD01000146.1 GCA_005789005.1 Planctomycetia bacterium
AATGACATATGCGTTTTTATATATGGGCCGCTACAACTTGGTGGTGGCCAAGGGCGCGCTTGGCGACCTGATGACGAAGGAAGATTTTGGAATTATTAGCGGCGTGGGATTTACCGTGTACGCGCTCGCATTATTTTTCATCGGCCCACTAGTCGATCGCGTTGGGGGCAAGCGCGGAATTCTTATTGGCGCGATTGGGTCAAGTTTAATGAACGGCGCAATGGCGGGAGTGTTGTATCTCTATCTACACGGAACACTGAAAGTGAATCTGGTGGTGGCGTTCTCCATTCTATATGGATTGAACATGCTCTTCCAAAGTTTCGGCGCGGTGTCCACCATCAAGGTGAAATCATTCTGGTTCCATGTGCGTGAGCGCGGAACTTTTGGCGCCATCTTTGGCACACTGATTTCTCTTGGTGTTTACTTTGCGTTTGACTGGGGCGGCGCAATCGCTGACGCCGTGAAATTATCCCAGCCAACACCGCCCACCACGACACACGAGATATTGAATTACATGTTCGCGCTTGATGGCCGCACCATTCCCGCATTCTGGCTGATCTTTGTTATTCCAGCCATCATCATGATGGTATGGGCGCTGATCGATGTGATCCTTCTGAAGGACACGCCCGATCAAGCTGGCTTCAGCGACTTTCAAACGTATGACGCATCGCAGGATGACGCCCACGACAAGAAGTATCACTACTGGGAATTGATGCGCAAGATCTTCACCAACAAAATTATTCTTGTCATTGGCGTTATTGAATTCACCTCTGGTATTTTGCGCAATGGCATCATGCAGTGGTACCAAACCTTCGCCAAGGAAACTGGTCTTGGCGTGCCGCAGATCACATTGAACTGGGGATTCTGGGGTTGTATCACTGGCATCGCTGGTGGATTTGTCGCCGGATTTATGAGCGACAAGTTTTTCAATTCGCGACGTGCGCCAAGCGCGGGATTCATGCAAGTGATCATGTTGTGTTGCACTGCGTTGATGATTGCCTGTCTGACCCTGCAACCAATTTCCGCGAAGGCATCGCCCGGCGATGGTTTCTTACTTGGCTTGTTCTTGGAGTACCGCACGCTGTTGATGGGAATTTCCGCCGTCGCCATCATGATGGCGGTGATTGGCGTGCATTCCATCATGTCGGGCACGGCCACGGCGGACTTTGGCGGCAGGAAAGCCGCGGCAACTGCGACCGGTATTGCCGATGCGTTCGCCTATGCGGGCAGCGCCATCCAAGCATTTGTGATTGGGTTTTTAGCCACGGAAAGCTGGTCCTATTGGCCAATGTTCCTGCTGCCGTTCACCGTTCTTGGTTTGGTGTTCGCCATAAAAATGTGGAATGTTATTCCGCCCGCAACGCGCAAATACTTGGAAGAAGTTGAAAAAAAGAAATTGGGTGGCAAGCGCGTGAAGCACGGTTAACCAAGCGACTTATGTGGGATATGCATTGGAACTAAAATAAATTCCACCCATTTCACTACTCATTTCAGGAAGGCACGCATGAACAATTTGAAACATCCGGAGGCGCCTTCTTCGGCCAATGAAATACCGCAGAACATCCGCAAGCCGATCAATCGCGCATTTGGCTTGACCTTCAAGTGGAGCGTGCGCGTTATTGGCGCGTGTGTCTTGCTGTATGCGATCGTCGCCATTTCCATGAGCATGAATAGTCCAAAAGTTTCCTTTGATCCCATCAAGCGATTTCGCGAGTCCTTGCCCGTGGCGAAATCGCCAGACCAACTTGCATGGCCGGCATATCGCGATGCTTTGGTGGAGATGGGCTTGGGCCAGGATGATCCGAAACACAAATCCGAGGGAGCCATCGCCGCGATGACGGGGATGCTTCCGAGCGACAAGCAGTGGCCCGTGGCAAGCGAGTGGATTGCGGCCCATCAACCACAGATTGCCGCATTGTGCGCGGCGTCCAAGCGACCAATGTTTGGATTTCCAGTTGCAACTCCCATAAGCGATGCTGACGCCGCTCTATTTGGGAAGAACACTCAAAGCGGAGGCATTTTCTATGGGGGAACAATTGATAATGCTGATGTGACCGTACAACCTTTGGTATGCGTTCTCTTGCCACATTTAAACTCGACAAGCACTGCATCCCATCTTCTTGCTACAGACATGCTGCTGGCGGTCGATCAAGGAAATGGTGAACGGGCCACGCGTGACGCCGAAGCGATGATGGCTATTTCTATTCATGCGCAAGAAAGTCGCATTGTGGTGGGAGATCTTGCTTGTATAAGGCTTCGATTGCGTGCGACGAACAATATCGTGATGGCGCTTGAATGGAAGCCCAGCATATTTACAGATGCGCAATTGAAGCGCTTACAGATGGCGATGTACTTGGTGCCACCCGCTTTGGAACGCCCCGATTTCAGAACTGAACGATTGATGTTTGAGGATGCGGTGCAGCGCTTTTATACAGATGACGGTCATGGCGATGGCCGATTTGCGCCGCAGTGGAAGCAAATAGAAACGATAGCGTTCATGGAAAGTGTTTCTGGTGAAAAAATTTATGACAAAAAAGTAGGGGTCATCAACCAATTCGATTTGTTTGCGAGTTTCCTAAGCCAACCATTTGCCTGTTTTGCGATCGCTGGTCGCAAGGAGGCGCTTGATCATTACGACGCTTCCATGAAACGATTGATTGGCGACCCGAGTGACTCGCTGAGTGATGCTGTGAAGGCAATGGCGATTGCGGATAAAGAATATGTAGAAAGCATGAACGCGCATGGAGCGCGATTTTTCTTGGAAGGAATATTGATGCCTGATTTTTCCAAATTCATGCTCAACTGGAAGCTTGATCAAGCCCGTCGTGATGCATGCGCGGCCGCAATCGCAGCAGAGTTGTATCACCGTGCAAATAAGAAATGGCCTGAGAGCGCCGCGGACTTGGCGCCACTATGCAATGGCAAGGCGCCGCAAGATCCGTGGAATGGAAAGCCAATCTTGATGAAAACCGATGCGAATGGTTTTCGCATGTGGTCGGTTGGTAAGAATGGCGTGGATGATCACGGCGATCTTGCGCAGTCCAAGAAATCAAGTGATGACAGCGGTTCTGAGGATTGGGTTTGGCTTGCGCCGCGCGGGAACTTGGATCGGTGGGAAACGAAAAATTAATATACAAACAATAATTTGGCGCGAGAAGGCGCCGTAGTTGCCCAAACTCGATTCATCGCACGGGTAAATAAAATTAGGTGTTTGAGAAACTTGAGATAGAATCCCTGAATGATCGGCGCATGCACCATTGCGACACTTTTGATAAGCGCGACCCTTGGCGGCGTGCCGACATTTGACGCTCCGATTGAAATGAACTTTCCCAACGATCACTATCCCACGCAACCAGCGGCCGCGGACTTTGACCGTGATGGGCAACTTGATCTTGTGGTGCCGGGACGCGATGTGGACGGCCTTGTGATGATCGTGTCAAGAAATTCCAGCGGCGGATTTGAAGTGAGCCGCACGATTGATGTTGGAGTGCAAACCGATTGGGCCGAAGCCTGCGACTTGGACGGCGATGGCTTGACTGATATCGCGCTCGCCGCGCGCGCCACGTTTGGCAGAATAATTATTTTGCGCGGCCATGGCGACGGAACATTCGACCCCCCGATCTTTCTTGCGACTGAGCGCGAACCCCGCTGTGTTCGCGCCTTTGATTGGAACAACGATGGTCGACTTGATCTTGTGGCCGTGAACTATGGATCGCATTCCATGCAACTGTTTCGCAATGAATCCACTCCGGGCCAACTTGCTTTCACGCAGGAACATCAGGCGTATTGCAATCGATGGACCGTGGGCAAGGCCTATCCATCTTGGGCCGCTCCGGCCGACATAAATCATGATGGATTTCTTGACCTGATTGATTTCACCACTGGCAGCTCCAGAATGGACGCGCGCCTTTGCAATGATTTAACCCTGGGCCGCGAGCGTTCATGGACTTCTCCCATA
Organism: Planctomycetia bacterium; assembly: GCA_005789005.1. Taxonomy (GTDB): domain Bacteria; phylum Planctomycetota; class Phycisphaerae; order Phycisphaerales; family SM1A02; genus SYAC01. The sequence continues at coordinate 3,959 of SYAD01000146.1, forward strand.
TTGAATCAATCCGCCGCTGGAATCACCTATGGCACCGTGGCCGATCTTGATCGCGATGGAAATCCGGATGTGATCGCGCATGCGATCTTCACCAATCGCGCCAACCCGATCGGGGTGTGGCGCGGTGATGGAGTTGGTGGGTTTGCGCAGCCGCAACTTTTTAGCGGCGCAACCACTGGCACCGCTTGGAATGTGGCCGCCGCCGACATGGATAACGATGGTGACGACGACTTGATCGCTCTTTCAGTGCTTCCTGGACAGGTTTCGATCATTGAAAATCTAGGCGGCACAATGGGCACGCTCAATTTAGCCGCGCCTGTTGAAATTCTAGAGGCCAACTTTCCGCGGCATGTTTGCGTTTTTGATTTTGACAATGACGGCAAATTGGATTTGGCCATTGTGGATTTGATGGAGCAAAAAATGTATGTGCTGCGCAACAATGGCGTGCTTGCCGCGGCGCCAACCAAACAGCGCGGTGGCGAGGCGCTTGAATCCGAAGCCGTGAACTTTAATTTGAATTCCGTGGATGAATCCCAAATCAATTTCATGCAATCTGAAGAAGAAGAAAACGCTTCGGCAGAATTGGCCATCGCCTTGGCCAACATGGGGCCCGCCCTTCCAAGCGGTTTTGCCCCAGCGTCCGTGAATTACAACCCACCTAGGCGATCATCGTTGATCGCCACATGTGGGCCGCCAGCGGAAGATTGCAATGTGCCGCACACGTCGCCATTTTGTTTCACCACCCCGTGCTGCGAAACAATCTGCGCGATCAGGCCCGACTGTTGCATTGTGGCGTGGGATGCGGATTGCGTTCTCTTTGCAAGTTTGGAATGTCGCGATCTACTTTGCCCCAGCCGCGGCTCATGCACTGAACCGCATGCCACTCCTGGTTGCGAGGACGCGACGTGTTGCGAAAATGTCACGCGTCTTGATCCCGCATGCAAATACAATTGGGACTCGTTGTGCGTGGAGTTGGTCACTTACGCATGCGTGGGCCCAGCGCCGCAAGTGATTGCGCCTGCAAATGCCATCGATGAAAATGAAATTTGCTACGAGTATTTAAATAATGGCTGTGGTCGCAGAAGCGATCCAATACATATGCCCGTGTTGATGGATCAAATACGCAAGGGACATATCGGCGCCGAGGGAGTGCGCGATGTTGACGCGATGTTGCTTTCTCTGTCCGAGCGAAAATTAGTTTCGCTGCAATTGCACGCGGATTTTCCAGCGCAACTTGTGCTTTCCACTGGAGCGTGTGATGGCGAGCTTGTGACATGGACCGAATCCACCGCGCCCGCGGGCGGCATATGCGCCATTCAACTTGTTCTCAATCCTGGTGAGTGGCGCATCACCGTGGGCATGGCAACTCCAATGCAAGTGCTTCGCAACGGACAGCCATGCCTGGTTGAAAATCCCGATTATCCATGGGAAGACGAAATTCCAGTGCCAGGATTTTTCACCGGCGATTGGTGGCTGAGCATCGATGGCGAGCAAGCGCCCACGATCGGCGATTGGAATGGAGATTCCAAGGTTGACTCGTCCGATCTTGGAGCACTGCTGCTGCATTTTGGTGAGATTGACAGCGAGTACGACGCCACTGGCGATGGCAAAGTCGACTCGTCCGATCTTGGCGCACTGCTGGGCAACTTCAACAACTAAAACAACTTGTCACGCGGGCGCGATTATTTTTTGGCGCACGTTGCGATAGGCGCGTGAAGCGTGCTTGATTTGGATTGCGCCTTCTTTCAATTTTTGTACGCCGCCACCGCGCTGTAAATATTGTGTAAATATGAATGCGTGAGAAAGTCACGCATTATTTTTAAGCCAAGGCTAGACTTCGCTTTCTGTCAACACACCACAACTCACACAAGGAAAACTTATGAAATTGTTAGGCAAAGTCGCGTTGGTCACCGGAAGCGCACAAGGCATTGGACAAGCCGTCGCTATTCGATTGGCGCAAGAAGGCGCAGATGTGATTGTGGATGATCGCGCCATTGGAGAAAGCGCGCAGCAAACCGCCGACGCAATCACCAAGCTTGGCCGCAAGGTGCACATGATCGCAGGCGACTTGGCCAACACCGCCGATGACCGGCGCGTGATTGCCGATGGCGTTGCCAAGTTGGGCAAGATTGACATTCTGGTGAACAACGCCGGCGTTGAGAAGCGCGCCGATTTTTGGAACGTGACGGAGGCGGAGTACGACTTTGTGATGCAAATTAATTTGCGCGGCACTTTTTTTATCACGCAGGATTTTGTGAACCACTTGATCGCCACCAAGCGAACGGGCCGCATCATCAACATGAGTTCAGTGCATGAGGAAATGGCGTTCCCCCACTTCTCAACCTATTGCGCCAGCAAGGGCGGATTGAAAATGTTGTGCCGCAACTTGGCCGTGGAACTTGGACCGTTAGGAATCACCGTGAACAATATCGCTCCGGGCGCTATTGCAACGCCAATCAACAAAGCATTGTTGAACAATCCTGAGCTGATGAAGTTGCTGGAGTCCAAGATTCCGCTGGGGCGCTTGGGCACGCCGAATGATGTTGCGGGTCTTGCCGCGTTCTTGGCAAGCGACGACGCGGCGTACATGACTGGCGCGACATTCTTTGTGGACGGCGGCTTGATTCGCAATTATCACGAGCAATAAAAACTATTTCAATTTGGCTTGAAATTATTTAAATTTGGTCGCTTGCAACATTGAAGTGACTACGCAAATTTCCTACGGAGAAACAATATGCAAACTCGTTATGACTTCATCATCATTGGTACCGGCGCGGGCGGCGGAACCATTGCGCAAAAGTTAGCCAAGGCCGGAAAAAAAATTCTTATTCTGGAGCGCGGAACATTTCTTCCACGTGAAAAGGAAAATTGGAGCACCACGCAGGTGTTCCTGAAGAATCGCTACCACACCACCGAAGTGTGGCAGGACAAAGATGGCAAGCCGCTGCATCCGGGAACGGGCTATTGGGTTGGTGGCAACACCAAGGTGTACGGCGCGGCGCTGTTTCGTTTGCGTGAGCGCGACTTTGAAGTGCTCAAGCACATCGGCGGCATTTCGCCCGCATGGCCAATCAGTTACAAGGACTTCGAACCCTACTACACGCAGGCCGAAATTCTTTTCAATGTGCATGGCAAACGTGGCACAGATCCAACTGAGCCGCCTTCGAACGCTCCGTATCCATTTCCAGCGGTCAGCAATGAGCCTCGCATTCAGGAATTGTTCGACGGCGTGACCAAACTTGGACACCATCCATTTCCTGTTCCGATTGGCTTGAATATTGACGAGAAGAACATGGAGGACAGCAAGTGCATTCGCTGCGACACATGTGACGGCTATCCGTGCATGGTGGACGCCAAGGCCGACGCCGATGTGAATTGCGTGCGCCCGATTCATCATCAAGACAATGTCACGCTGATCACCAACGCGCATGTCACCAAGTTGATCACTGGACCCAGTGGCCGTGAGATCACCGCGGTTGAGGCCAAGATTGCCGGCGGCGAAACCACGCAGTTTCACGGGGATATTGTGATTGTTTCGTGCGGCGCCATTAATTCAGCGGCGCTTCTTTTGCGCAGCACAAGCGCCGCGCACCCAAATGGCTTGGCCAATAGTTCCGACCAAGTGGGCCGCAATTTTATGTTCCATCAAGCGGGCGCCATTCTTTCCGTGCACGCCACAAAGCACAATCCAAGTCGCTATCAAAAAACATTCGCGGTGAATGATTTTTATTTTGGCGAGCCTGGATTTGATTTTCCAATGGGCGGTATTCAGCTGATTGGATCCTTCCACACCGAAATGATGCGCGGCGACGCGCCGTGGATGACGCCGGGAATTGTGCTGGAAGAAATGGCCGCGCGCGCCGTTCCATGGTGGTTGACCGCCGAAGATTTACCCGCCGCCGAAAACCGCGTGCAGTGGATTGAGGGCCAAGGAATTAAGTTGAGCTACACGCCAAACAATGTGGAGGCGTTCACTCGCCTTATGGATCGCTGGACCGACGTGCTCAAGCGCGTCGATGGATCGCATGTGATTCCACATGAGGCGTATTTTAAAAAGCGCATTCCACTGGAGGGCGTTGGCCATCAGAATGGAACGTGCAAGTTTGGAACGGATCCAAAGAGCAGCGTGCTGAACACGGATTGCCGCGCCCATGACGTAGATAATTTGTATTTGGTCGACGGCTCGTTCTTCTGTTCAAGCGGCGCGGTGAATCCGTCGCTCACAATCATCGCCAACGCGTTGCGGGTGGGCGACATTCTGCTTGAGAAGACCAAATAAGGTATTGCATTCAGAAAAGATGGTCGCATGAATGGTTTTCAATAGAGTTTCAAGCGTGAATTCCCCCGTGACCGACCCACACATTGCGCCCGCACACACAGCGAATTTGCCCAAAGGAATATTTCTGATTGTCGTGGCGTTCTTGTGCATCGCCATTATGAGCGCGTTTGGCAAAGCCGCGGCGGACGTGCCCACGGGACCACTGGTGTTCTTTCAAAATGGAATCAGCCTGTTGTTGTTTGCGCCATTCATTCTTCGCCACGGAACAAAAGAACTGCGCACCACGCGGATTGGGTTGCATGTCGTGCGCGCGCTCACCGGACTTTTATCACAAGCGTTGTTCTTCATCGCGGTTAAAAAATTGCGTTGGTGGACGCCGTGCTTCTGGCAAACGCCGCTCCATTGTTCATTCCGATTGTCGCGCTGGTGTGGATGCGCACCGTCATACGCCCCGCAGTGATCGCCAGCCTGCTCGTTGGATTTGTGGGAGTGATCATGATCCTGAAACCAAGCGCTGAATTGTTGAAAGACCCAGCCGCGCTCATTGCCATCAGCGCCGCCGCGTTTTCAGCCGTGGCACTGGTCAGCGTGAACGCGCTTTCAAGCACGGACAAATCTGACACTATTTTGTTCTACTACTTCTTCATTTCCACCGTGGCCACGTTGCCATTCGCGTTCATGCAGTGGCAAACTCCCCAAGGCAATCAGTGGATGTATTTGCTTGGCGTGGGAGTATTCATGGCGCTGGGGCAGTTGTTTATTATTCTTGCGTACAAGCACGCCAGCGCCGCGCAAATTGCTCCGTTCAATTATTCCGTGGTGATATTTTCCGGCATCATTGGATGGATGGTGTGGCACGCCGCGCTGGACTTGGTCGCGCTGTTGGGCATTGCGTTGGTATGCGCCGGCGGCATAGCCAGCATTATGTACACGGGCAAAACACAAACGCATGCGTTCGCGTTGTCACACGGGCACGGCCTTCAGAAAGCGCAAGGTGATGCATGAATAGTCCAACACTCAATGTGCAAAGGACGCGGGCGGCAACATGAAACAGATCAAACCAGAAGTGGCGTGGCGCGATGACTCCATTGTTGGCGAGTCGCCAATTTGGTGCCCTGACATGAGCCAGTTGTATTGGGTGGACATTCGCCGCAACCGCGTGCAGCGATTTGATCCACGCACCGGTAAAAATATCTTTAAAACGCTTGATGACATTGTGACGTCGGTGAATTTGCGTGTGGGTGGCGGCCTGGTGTTGACGCTGAAAAAGGAATTTGCGTTTATGAATTTTGAAACTGGCGCAATCACTCGCGCTGGAAATCCTGAGCCAGATCAAATTGGAAATCGTTTCAACGACGCCAAGTGTGACCGCGCTGGCCGTTTGTGGGCGGGCACCATGGGCGACGCGAATTGGATGTCCCCCACCGGAAGTTTGTACCGATTCACGGGAGCGGGCAAGGTGAAACGCGAGCGCGGCGAAGTGATTTGCTCCAATGGAACAGGCTGGAGCCCCGACAACCGCACCATGTATCACACGGAAAGTTTTCGCTGGGCCGTGTTCGCCTACGACTTTGACAACGCCACTGGCGAGATTTCAAATCGTCGCCCGTTCACACAACTTGATCCCAAAGGCAAGGAATTTCCAGACGGCCTCACTGTTGATGCCGACGGATTTATTTGGAGCGCGCATGTTGGCGGCGGACGAATTGTGCGCTACGACCCGCAAGGCAAAGCCGAACGCGAAGTGATTCTTCCCGTGAGCCGCGGCACAAGTTGCGCCTTTGGCGGCGCTGACTTCAAGACGCTCTATATCACTAGCGCGCGTGAAACGCTTTCGCCTGCTGATATAGAAAAGGAGCCGCTTGCGGGAAGTTTATTTGTGTGCGATCCCGGCGTTCAAGGAATTGCCGAAACCCCGTTTGTTGGGTGAGATATTTTGACCATCAAAATTGCGTGAGCTATTTCTATTTGCGTAATGAATGCCTCACTCCCGCCGCACTCGCTATTGCAAATATTTCTGCACGCCGGCCGCGCTTGCGCTTGTAAATATTTTTTTACGCTTGTTGCTCTTGCGCTCACAAATATTTTCATACCGTCGTACTTGCCATCACACTTATTTTTTGACACCCGTTGCGCCAGGCGCGTTTGTATTGACTCCAGGATCCACCAACTGCAACGCCGCCTCTGCCGCGCTCTTTTCCATCTGCACAACCTCGGCTTCGGTCTCTGGAAAATCCGTCACCGCCGCGATAATGCCATCGCCAATTCCAAGCAGCGCCCAGCCCGCGATCAGGCCGGCGCACACCGCCTCTTTGGAGTCAACCCACAAGCGATATCCAAACTCGCCAATGCGCTCGTGATATTTGCGCTCCATGCCGGTGAATATGGCCGCGCCAATCCACATCATGACTGTGCTTTCTGGCGGCAACACCACGCCAAGACCAATACCCACAGCCGACAATGGAAAGCGACCCTTGCGCGCGATACGAATAATTTCAAGCACGAACGCAAGCAACACGCCCGCAAGCATGGCCCACGCCGCCGACACCGGCAGCACGCCCCACAACTTTGCGATTCCGTCCGGACCAGTTTGCACAACGCTGGCCATGGTGCTGCTTTTGCCCATGCCCTCGATCACTTTGCTAATTGCCGCCCACTGAATCGCGCCAGGCACCGCCCATGTTTCGGTGATGGTGCTTTCAATAGTGGCCTCGCCACCTGGTTTCCATTTGTTCAGGAACAAAAGATAAAACAGCGGCGTGCTTGCCAGCGCGCCCGCCACAATTCCAATGCAATGTCCCCACGCTTGTTGGCGCGGCTTGGCGCCAAGCATGTAGCCGGGCTTGATGTCCATTAATAAATTGCTGGCGTTGCTTGCCACTTCCGTTGTCACGCTCGCAGTCATTAAATTGGTCGCGGGGTTGGTGGGTTGCAGCGAACCAAATGTGAACTGCGTGATCTTGCTCAAACTACCGGTGGGCGTTGTGCTGGTGAGCGCGGTCGCGTTGGCCGCGATTAGCGTCAACACAAGAATCATTGGAATGGAAAGCGCGCCCAGCCACGGATTCACATCAAACCAAATCCAGTTCAGCCAAATAATCGCGGCGCTGAAAATAGGAATACCAATAAAGCTCCACTTCAGCGGCAATTCAATGTGCGCCACGCAATCGTGGTTGGCGGCTTTGCGCTTGAAGATGCCGGTGAACGCGGAGATGATCATTTTTGGTTTTGCAAACAGGCTCACCATGCTGGCGGTCACCATCATGGACACGCCCCACCACAAGCACCAACTGTTGGTCAAGTGAGGCCGGCCAAAAATTGCGGCGGCCATGTCGTAGGTTCCATCAGCTTGGACAATCTTGGACCAATTCTTGGGAACAATTTCACCGGCGCGGATCATGAGCGGAGCCAGCACCAGAAAGTTTGCCGCCATGCCCACCAACAAGCTGTTGGCGATGCGCATTCCCATGAGTCCGCCAGCGCCAATCATAGATAAGTCAAAGGCCACGGTGACGCCAAGTTGCTCAAATGTTGCGCCGAGAGATTTCGGAAGCGGAACTTTTCCCGCGTGCGCAAGTTTGTAGTACCACTCATCAAGTCGCTCAGGAATTTTCCACAGCGACTCCTTGGCCTTGTGAATGCCAAGCACGCGAATTTGCAACATGGCCATGTAGCCGCCCGCCACTAGAAGTTGCAACGCCGCGCCAAGGCCCGCGGCCCATGCCAGCGCTTTGGCTTTGAACAATCCAGAGTCCACGCCGCCACTGGTTTCTGAAGCGGGCTTCTCAATGGGCATCTCGTTGAGCATGTGCAACGTTCCTCCGCGCGGCGCATGCGGATACAGCGAGTCAAGCACAACGGCGGCGGCGCGACCTTCGGGAAATGGTTGCTGTTCATCATTGATAAAGCGGCGCTTCATTGGAAACGCAACCAGCACGCCAAGAATGCTGGCCAAAACATTCCACAACAACATCTGGTGCCACTGCATGGGCTTGTTGGTGATAAACATGTAGGCCATCAGCGCGGAGATCAGCGGGCCAGTCATGTAGCCGGCCGCGGTGGCGATGCTTTGCACCGCGTTGTTCTCCAGAATGGTGAGGTCCTTGGCGAGTTGCAGGCGCGACATGGCGCGGAACATTACAAAACTTAGAATGACGCTGGTCACGCCAACGCCAAGAGTCCAACCAGTTTTGGCGCCAATGTAAAGATTGGTGGCGCTAAGAATGCCGCCAAGAAAAAATCCAGTGAGCGCGGCGCGCAGTGTGAGTTGCGCCATGTTGCCGCGGTACACATTCTCCAGCCACCATCGATCTTTTTGCTCACGCGTCCAGGTGCGAACTTGCTCATCGGAGAGATGTTCTATTGCCATGCCGCAAAGATAACCCGCCATGGAAATTGTTTCAGGCGAGCGTTGGCCGATGTATTAAGTGGCATCACCAAACAATGTCAGCAAGCGTCCAAGATCGGCCGCATCAGTTACACCATTGCGATCTAGATCCGTGGGGCAATCGCTTAGATTTTGACATTCTCCCAAATTCGTCAGCATCGTTCCTAGATCACCGCTATCGATAAATCCATTACCATCGAAATCACCAGTGCGCTGTTGCGTGCCGTTGATGGTGAAAGAAACATCGCTTTGATCAGAACCGGTGATGCCCGAACTGTCGCGAGCCAACACTCGAATGCGCGCGTTGGCGCTGTACACGTCGGGAACACTCCATGTGTACGCGCCGTCATTTGCCTCGCTGGCAGCCACCGTGGAAAAGTTGGCGCCATCATCAAGTGACAACTGAATGTCCACCGACGTGATGTCGCGCACGTGATCGCTGATCCAATTCACGCTTACCACACTTGCGGGAGTGAGTTGCTGAGCGCTGTTTGGACTTTGCACATAGATAACCGGATTGTTGCCGCCAGTGTGCTTGGGATAATGCATGACAATGCAATGCATGGCGCCCGCCGCGCTGATGATGTTCTGACATCCAATTGCCACCACGGTCTTGCCTGGCAACGCCGCCTGCCACGCGGCCACCGCCTGTGCGTTGTAGGGAGACACGGTGGTGTTGGTGTAGCTTGGAATCAAAACCAAATCATTGCAGATCACAGAATTCACATAGGTGTAATGCACGCCGCTAATCAAACGCGCGGGCACTCGATACACGGTGTAGCCCCTGCTTTGCATGTCAACAGCCGCCGCGTCGCAAGTGAGCGCCTGCGCTGATCCAACATTGGAGGGCCAGGAACTAATCATGATTTTGTTGGCGGCGATGGGCATGAACCACATGTCCACGTGGCCGGTGCCGTCCACAGTCCAAGGAAGTTGCGTTTGCCAACGCGTGAACATTCCGTAATACAATTGGAACAGCGCCGAGATTTGTGATTCGGTGAGACTTGGATTGTCATCCACCGCCAAGCGCGTGGCGAATCCAATCCCCGGCTCACCCATGTGATAGTTGCCACCGGAATGCAACAGGTTGAGCGCGTACAAAGGCTTCTTCAAGGCGCTCGAAAGAACTGTTGGAATGGCGTTGTCAAGCGGACGCGTGCTGTAGTAAATGCTGTCAACAATCACGCGCACTCCGGATTCATAGACAAAGCGCGGACCATAATCGCGCATCCAAATACTATTGAGAGCTCCAGTGAATGTTCGCACGCGGCTCATGTCCACGCCATTGCTGTTGAAGCTGGTGGTCATGGCCGCAAGGTCTGTTGCATTCGCTACCACAACAATCACATCGGCTTGACCAACGGTGGTGATTTGCTTTGCCATTTGCGCCAAAATTGTTTTCCAACTGGTGGAGCCGGACCAACCATAAATAATCGCTTCAGATGGCGCGTATTCGCTGGGCGCAATCAGCGCGCCCTGTGGAGTGGTTGTGACCGCGCGCGTTTGAATCTGCGGATTATTTTTAATCCATTCTTTTTCCGTGGGCGTGAGGGTGCGTGGCAAATTTTGCACATCAGCACGTACCTGATTGAGTGGATTGGTTTTGGACACACCTTGGCCCGCGTTGACGGAGATGGCACATGCAAGAGAGGCGATCAATGAAAGTGTGTAACGGGTTGACATGCTTGTTGTGTCCTTATGAAGATAAATCGATGAGGGTCGTGACAAATAAATGCAGTGAGTCCGAAAAGAAATGATTGATGTGAGATGGGTTAGGATAATCCGAATAGCGTAAAAGTCGAGTAAATACTTTGAAATTAGGGAAAATATCGCGGTTTCATTGCATGAACAAAGTTGAATTGGTGAATAAAGGCAAGTGAAAATATTTATAAATTTAAAATTGAGCCTTGCGAACTTGAATTCTTGGGTTAGCCTAATCACACGCATGTTCGCAACTCCACGAGTGCTGATCACTTTGCTGGCCGCCCTTTGGTTGCCAGTGTGTCATTGCCAATTCACAAGTTATCTCATTGCCCAAGCCGCACATTGCCAAGATCGTGGCGTGAATACCTCCAAGAAAGCGGTTATTGCGAACGCTGATTCCAGCGCCAAGCCAATCAAGTCATGCTGTCAAACACGCGCCGATAATGACAGCCGTGCACAACATGAAGATAATAATTCTCACGGGGCGCCTGGTGCGCCGTGCCAAACATGTCCATGCTGTGTGACCAAGGCGCCGCCACCGGCTCCAGTCACCATTGATGCGTGCGCGCTCAGTGCGCTGGCATGCGTGTTGCCGCCTTCGATGGGCGAATTGGTCAACGCTCAATTTGAGCATGATTGCACTGCGCTTTCGCTCTGCCAGCATGATCCGCCAGGGCCGCCCCTGCGCGTGAACCAACGCTGCGCCATCCATTCACACTGGATTATTTGAACTCCAATCACGCTTGAAATGCCCAGGAATTCTTCTGCGCATTTTGTCCTGTGATTTTATTTTTCAATTTGGAGTTTGAACATGAAAAACTTTTTGCACTTGCCTGAGCAATTTGTGCGCCTGTTTGTGATGGCGACAATGCCACGCACCATTTTGACATTGACCGCGTTGCTTGTGGCTGGTTGTGCCACGCAAAATTTTGAACAACCCGTATCTCTTGGTTCGGACTTGCAAACTCGAGCAGGCGTGGCGCCCGGTTGGACGCAACCCGACGCGAAGGCGATTGACGCGCAGGTATTGCACGCCGCGGCTGCGACCGCGCTGCCAAATCCACTGAATGAAGTGGACGCGGTCGCGATTGCGCTTGATGCGAGTCCATCAATTGCGAAAATGATTTCACAAACCAACGCCTTGCGCGCGGAGGCGATTGATATTTCCACGCCTTCAAATCCTGTTTTAAATTTCAATTCCGGCGTGCCGCTTGATTCCATGAGCGCGGTTCCAATTTTCGCCATGCTAATGTTCCAAATTGATGAACTGTGGAAGCAACCACTGCGCAGCGAAGTTGCGCGCGGTAATTATCAATCGGCACTGCTGTCGCTTGGCGCCAGTGCGGTTGCGCTTGCGGTTGAAACACGCCTGGCTTGGCACGAAGTGGCCATGCGAAGCGAGGAGCGTAATTTTGCGCAAAATGACTTGCAAATCACTGAAGATTTACTGGCGATCGCGCGCGAGCGCCTCGCGGTTGGAGAATCAACGGGCGACGCAGTTGCAAAGTCACAAGCGGAGTTGACTGACGCACACCATCGGTTGGCGCAGGCGCGCGAAATGCTTTCGGTGGCGCAGTTGTCTCTCATGGCGTTGCTTGGCCGCGCCGAGGCGTCCACGGATTGGCGAACAGGCGCGCCTGATTCATCATCTGCGTTCGCAATTCATGCACCCATTGCCAATGAGCAGAAATTGTTGGCCGCATTAGCGGACAGTCGACTTGATGTGCGAGCGGCGCAAGCGCAAGCCAGCGCCGCGAAAAGCAAACTTGAACTTGCCCAAAAAAGTCGCTCCAACAAACTTGATCTGGGCGCGGGATTTGACCGCGATATGGAGGGAGAACAATCAGCTATGTTTAGCGCCAGCGTAGAGCTGCCAATATTTAACAACGGGTCGGCGCGCATCGACAAAGCGGAAGCAGAATTACAAACCGCAAATATAGAAGCCGAGCGCGTGCGGCAAGCGGCCATTATTGAGTTGCGCGGCGCCATGGTGAAAGCCCTCGCCATGCAAGAGAAGCGCGACATCAGCGCGGAAAATTCGCTGGCTCCAATCGCGGAAACATTCAAGCGCGCGCAACTTTCCGCGGACGCCGGTGAGGGCTCGCGCCGCGACGCCATTGACGCGCAACACGCTTTGAATCACGCCAAGTTGGTGTTGAATGATTTGGAGCGGCAACGCCGCACCGCGCGACTTGCGCTGGCGAAAGCCGCGGGATTTCTTCCGGCGGAGGTGATGCCATGACACAGAAACCAAGCATGACATCAACATCAAGTATGACATCCAGCATTCCCCTGCCAAGCGTTCGCATTGGAACACGCGTGGTGTTGCCGGCGGTGATTGTGTTCAGCGCGATTGCAATTCTTGCGTGGTCAAGTTGGCGCGCGTGGGCGCCGCTTACAACGGTGCGCGCGGTTCCGGTGGTCATTCGCGCGGCGGGCGGTTCAACAAGCATGGCAATGAATTCACTGATGAGCGACGCCGTAGTGTCAAAAAATGAAGCGCTGAACTCAGGGCAAATGAACTCTGGCCAAACTTCCGCTCCACGCGGCGCGGTTGTGCAAGCGCCTGGCTGGGTGGAGCCATCTCCATTTCCAATCGCGGCATCTGCGCTCATAAGCGGCGTAGTGCGTGAGGTACTGGTGCTCGAGGGCGATCATGTTGAGAAAGACCAGGTGGTCGCGAGATTGATCAACGACCAGGCAAAAATCGCGCTGCGTAGAAGCGAGGCGGAGGTGAAAATAAAATCCGCCGAGCTTGGGATGTTGCAAGACGAACTTGGTCGCAAACAAAAATTGGTGGCGGGCGGCGGAGTGAGCGAAGGCGAAGTCGCGCGGCTGGCCATTAAAGTTCTTGGCGCCAAAGCGGTTGTGGAACAAGCCGACGCGGCGCATGAGGAAGCCGAACTCACTTTAACTCGCACAGAAGTGCGCGCGCCAGTTGCGGGCGTTGTCATGGCCCGCCTCGCGGCTCCTGGATCTCTTGTTGGCATGGACGCATCAACCACGGCGGTTGTGGAATTATTTGATCCCAAAAATCTTCAAGTGCGCACCGATGTTCCGCTTGCGGACGCTGGACGTCTGCGGGTTGGTCAGCAAGCGCAAGTGCAATTTGATTCCCTGCCTGGTCAAACCGTTCGTGGCCGTGTGTTGCGACTTGTGCAGCAAGCGGATATCGCCAAGAACACGCTGCAAGCAAAAGTGTTGTTGGAAAATCCACCGGATGGCTTGGTGCCCGACATGTTGGCGCGCGTTCGTATTTTCCTTGACAGCGCGCCCACGCCAAACGCGGCGCAAATCACGAGTGCCGCAAATAATTCTGCCAACAAGTCATTGGAGAAGAGCGTGGTGCAAAATGCGAATGGCGGCGCAATGCCGCTCAACGGCACTGGCATGAATACTGGAGCCACAAGCCGCACCGAAATTGCGGCGCCAGAAATTGTGTTGGCGCAAACCGTGGTGGCCACTGATGGCACACGCATCGGAACAGTTCGAGTGGTTGTTGATGTGCGCGACGGCGTTGGCCGAATTGAGTCGCGTGAAGTTGTGTGCGCACAGCCTGCGGAAGATTGGACCGCTGTAATAAGTGGACTTCGTCCTGGTGATTTCGTGGTGCTGCCCGATTCGCCCGCTACCCATGATGGACAAATTGTTCGCATGGACAACACGGCGGCTGCAACGGACGGCAGCGATGCGATCGCCGCGCCACTCTCGAACAACGCGACTTCCGCCGAGCAAACTTCAAATGGAGATCCACATGCAAAACACTAACGCAACCACCCCGCAAATTCATGGCAGCAGCGACATTATTGTCTGCGACAATCTGGAGAAACATTATTCACGCGGTGGCGAAACAGTTCGCGTGCTTGAGTCGATCGACCTCACGCTGGCGCGCGGAGCGTTTGTTGCTTTGATGGGTCCATCGGGATCGGGTAAGACCACTCTGCTGAATCTGTTCGCGGGAATTGATCGACCAACCGCTGGAACGTTGATGGTGGATGGCCAAGACCTTACGAAACTTTCACGCGCGCAACTTGCGCAGTGGCGCGCCACAAGCGTGGGATATGTATTTCAGTTGTATCACTTGGTGCCGGTGCTTACTGCATATGAAAATGTGGAATTGCCGTTGTATTTGCATGAACTTTCGCGCGCGCAACGGCATGAGCGCGTTAGCGAGGCCCTTGAAGCCGTGGGTATCTCGGATCGCCACGCGCATTATCCGCGTCAACTTTCTGGAGGACAAGAACAGCGCGTGGCCATTGCTCGCGCCATTGTCACTCGACCCGCGTTGTTGTTGGCGGACGAACCCACCGGCGATCTTGACCGCGTGGCGGCGGCGAGCATTATGCAATTGTTGTCGCAATTGCACAGCGAGCGTGGCCAAACCATTGTCATGGTGACGCATGATCCATCCACCGCCACGCACGCGCAACGCTTGGTGCGCCTAGACAAGGGCCAACTTGTTGAAGATGTGGCGGTGCTTTCATGAGCCGCGCGCAATCCATCATGGGCATGGCAACGCTTGCGTTGCGAGGCATGAAGCGTCGTCCAACACGCAGCGCGTTGGTGCTGGCGGGCGTGGCAGTTGCGGTGTTTTTATTCTGCACAGTTGACGCCATGCGTAGCGGCGTTGAGCGCGCCACACAAAAGTCCGCGGGCGAGACCGCGCTTATTGTGTACAGGCAAAATAGATTTTGCCCATTCACCAGCCAATTGCCGCAGTCGTACGAGAGCGCCATTGCAAAAATCCCCGGCGTCGCCAGCGTGACGCCAGTGAAGATTGTTGTTTCAAACTGCCGCGCCTCGCTTGATGTGGTGACATTTCGCGGAGTGCCGCCGCAAGAATTTGCCGTCACACACAGTGGTAGTGCAAGCGCGCAAGACATGCAAAGTTGGCTGAGCCGCGGCGACAGCGCTTTGATTGGTCGTGAACTTGCGCAACGGCGGCGCTTGAAGGCTGGCGACCGCTTCACCGCCGCGGGCGTGGACGCGTTTGTCGCCGGAATTATTGAAAGCGATTTGCCGCAAGACCAAAGTAGCGCGTTTGTGCATCTTTCATTTTTGCAAGAGCAAGCCAAGCGCGGCGGAACCGGCGGCGTGGTGACACAATTTGATGTGCGCGTGAGTGACCCCGCACAAATGGACTCGGTTGCGCAGGCCATTGATGAACGCTTTGCCAAGGATCAATCGCCAACCACAACGCGCGCCGAGACCGCGCATGTTGCGCGCGCCGCCACCGATGTGATTGTGTTGGTGGGCTTCGCGCAAGCGCTTGGCATTGCGGCGCTGGTTGCGGTGTTCGCGCTTGTGGCCAACGCGATCGTGTTGTCCATGCGCAGCCGCGAAAAAGAAATCAGCGTGCTGCAAACACTTGGATTTCGCGGTGTTCACTTGGCAACGCTTGTGTTGTTGGAGGCGTTGCTGCTGGGCGGCGTGGGCGGCATGATTGGCGCAGGCGCTTCATACGCCGCGGTTTCATTGGCGCGCACAGCCATGACCATGGAGGGTGTTTCCATTGCCATCGCGCCGTCATTTGCAATTGCTTTGATCGGCGTTGCCATTGCGATTGGGCTGAGCGTGCTTGCGGGAATTGTTCCCGCGATCATTGCCGCGCGTCAAACAATTGTCGCGGGGTTCCGCTCATGAAATATAAATTCCATCCAGCCAGTGGCGATCGCATCTCATCTACTCAACAGTTTGTCGCGGGGTTGCGCTCATGAAATTTCTTCCTTTGCACTACGCCGCACGCAACATTGGACGCAGTCCATTGCGTTTGGCATTGACCGCGGGAGGTGGCGCGATTGTTGTGTTCTTGGTGGTCAGCGCGGTGGCCAGCGTTCGCGCGCTTGATCGCGGCATTCGCGCCAGTGGAACAGTTGGCAATGTCATGTTGCTGGGCGCGGGCAGCGAGGAGAGCGTGGAGCGCAGCGAAATTTCCGCGAGCACACCGGGAGTTCTTGCCGCAAGTATTCGCGGAATGAAATCGCTTGGTGGCGCCGCATTTATTTCATCCGAGCTTCATGTTCCACTTCCCTTGCGGCGCGCGGATCAACCCGCGCCAACTGGAAACGCGCGCGACTTAGTCATGGTGCGCGGTGTTGAACCCAGCGCGTTCATGGTTCATCCGCAAGCGCGGCTTTCCGCGGGGCGGCTTCCAGAAATTGGGCGCGCCGAAGCGCTTGTTGGGAGATCACTTGCCGCGCGGCTAGATGTATCCGACAAAAATTTCTCAAGCGCACCCGAAATTTTGATCGATG
>SYAD01000147.1 GCA_005789005.1 Planctomycetia bacterium
GCCGAAATGGCGCGGCTACGCCACCACGCTTATTGCCACACTTGGAATCATGGGCGCGGTGGCGGCATACTTTGTCACGCAGTGGGTGTCCTGGCGCATGGCGTTGGTTGTGGGTGGCGTACTTGGTTTGTCGTTGCTGTTCCTGCGCCTTGGCGTGGCTGAAAGTGGAATGTGGAATCATTTAAAATCCAGCGCAAAGAAGGGGTCATTGCGTGTTTTATTCTGGCCGCCTCGGCGCGCGCTGCGCTTTGCGTGCGTGGTGCTTACGGCCATTCCAATTTGGTTTGTTGTGGGAACGCTTGTGAAATATGGCGATGTTATTGGTGCGAGTTTGGGTTTGCCACTTGATGCAAAGCCGGATCCAGGTCGCAGCATCATGTGGTGCTACATCGGACTTGCCGCGGGTGATCTATCAAGTGGACTGTTGAGCCAGTGGATTGGCAGTCGGCGCAAGGCGATTTTATTTTTCCATCTGCTCACCGTAGCGGGCATGGCGTTGTACTTCAGCGTTGGTGGTCAAAGTTTGAATATGTTTTATGTGTGTTGCTTTGTGCTAGGCATTGGCAGTGGATATTGGGCGGTGTTCGCCACCAGCGCGGCGGAGCAATTTGGTACCAATATTCGCGCAACGGCCGCAACCATGGCGCCTAACTTGGTGCGCTGGAGCGCGGGTGGCAGCGCGGCATTGTGGTTGTGGAGCGAGAATTGGTTTGTGAATGATCCAGGCGCCGCGTGGAAAGCCGCCGTGCTTACGGGCGTGGTGGTGATGATTGTTTCCATGCTCGCTCTGCTTGGCGTGCATGAAACCTACGCGGCTGATTTGGATTACGAGGAAGTGTGAGCCGCAGCGCGTTGGTTGGTGTGCTGATCTTTGGTCAGTAGCAAAACGCGAAAAGCCTCGGACAAAACAAGAAAAAACCGCACATTGGGATTGGTCTCGCGGAAGCCCGCGGCGTCAAAAACAGTCTTGGGTTCTGGTTGCACGCCCGCCAACGCCACGGTCAATCCGGCCTTGGTCAGTCCATCAATCGTTGTTGTGAGCAGTGTTAGACCAGTGGAGTCAATCATTGGAACCTCACGCATGTCAATCACCGCGCCAAACGCGCCAGGCTTTGGTTCAATCACTCCCATGGTTCGCTGAGCCGCGCCAAAGAACAAAGCGCCTTGCACTTTAAAATATAAAATACCTTCGGGCACTTTCACGGGTTCGATTTCCGGGGCAACTGCTTGCGCTTCCAACTGTGGCGCCTGCAATGTATTTTCTGTCACCGCCAATTTGGACATTTTCTGCATGAACAAAATAGAAGTGAGCACCACTCCGGCTCCAATGGCGATCACCATGTCAAACCACACCGTCAACACCACGCACATGAGCAGCGTGAAACCCTCGGCGCGAGCCGAAGTGCGAATAATGCTCCAGCACTTTGCCAAGTCGCTCATGTAATACGCGATGAAGATGAGCAAGCCCGCCATACCCGCCATGGGCAAGTAGCCAAGCCACTTTGCTAGAAATAAAACAACCAGTAACAAAGAAATGGAATGCACCGCCGACGCCAACGGACTTGTTCCACCTGATTGAATATTGGCGGCAGTACGGGGAATTGCGCCCGAAGTTGCAAACCCACCAAAGAACGGCGCAATCATGTTGGCCAAGCCATGGCTGACCAATTCACCGTCTGGATTGTGGCGCGTGCCCGTGAGTCGATCCGCGCACACTGCGGTGATTAAAGTTTCTATGGATGACAACAATGCGATGGCGACCGCGGCTCGAACGAGCAAGTTGATGTGCTCAAAGTCAAATGCAAGTTTGGTTGGATCGCTCAGATTCCATGGAAAATCAAAGTGCGGCGCGCCTTTTGGAATGCCGGAAACTTTCACGCCATCAATTATGGATGTGAAATGATTCTCAACGGTCAGCGGTTGCCACGCGGGATTGATGCGCGCCATGATCACAGCCAGCAACGCGGACAAGGGCAGCACAACAAGCGTGCCTGGAAATATGGTGATGAAGCGACGCCATGTGAACAGAGCAATGAGCGTGAACCCGCCCACCAATGTGTCGCACCAGTTCAGGGTGGACATGTGCGTGTACACCATGCGGACCTCGTCCACAATATGAACCGTGACTGGCGCGGTTACGCCCAAGAGCGTGCGCAATTGCAGAATGATGACCGAAAGAGCAATACCAAATGTGAAGCCAGCAATAACTGGAAATGAAACAAAGTCGATGAGTTTGCCCAGCCGCAACAGACCCATGAGGAAAAGAAAGACGCCCGCCAACGCGGTGGCCAGGAGCAATCCCGCCACGCCCATTGAATGCACAATGGGCAGCAAAATTACTATGAATGCGGCGGTGGGGCCGGATATTTGATAGCGCGATCCGCCCACAAAGCCGGCGATAAATCCGCCAATGATGGAGGTGTATATACCCGATTGCGGCGTCATGCCGGCGGAGATTGCGAAGGCCATGGACAGTGGCAGGGAGGTGATGCCCACAACGATTCCTGCGACAATGTCGCGCAGGAATCGGCTACGAGTCATTCCCGCGCGAAATGTTGCGCGCCATGCGGAGAAGAAAAGTGGTGGTGCGATGGGGATCATGGAGAGATCTCTGTTGTTGTTGATGAACAACAGTCGAGCTGGCGATGACGAACTGATTGTGGTTGCGGATAATTCAATGTGAAACGCATCTCCGAATCACTTCATCAACGCCCGCGCCACGAGCGATAGGTCTCGATGAGTTGATTGGTGCTGGAATCGTGCGCCAACTTCGCCGGCGCGCCCGACAACTCTGGAATGATTCGCTTGGCGAGAACTTTTCCAAGCTCCACGCCCCATTGATCAAAACTGTTCACGCCCCAAATTGTTCCTTGGGTGAACACCTTGTGCTCGTAGAAGGCGATCAAGCGACCCAACATGCGTGGCGAAAGTTTCTTGCACAGAATGGTGTTGGAAGGGCGGTTGCCCTCCATGGTTTTCTGAATAGCCAACCATTGCGGCACGCCCTCGGCCACAATTTCAGCGGTGGTCTTGCCAAACGCAAGCGCCTCGGCCTGCGCCAACACGTTGGCGGTGAGCGTGTCTTGATGCGTACCAATATCGTGCAAAGGCTCGGCAAAAGCAATGAAATCGCAGGGGACCAACTTTGTGCCTTGGTGGATCATTTGATAGAAGGCGTGCTGACCATTGGTGCCAGGCTGGCCCCACACCACGGGACATGTTTCCCATTTCACATGTTGACCGTCGCGTGTGACATGCTTGCCGTTGGATTCCATTTCCAACTGTTGCAGATACGCGCTGAATCGATCCAAGTATTGGCAATACGGAAGCACGGCAAGAACATCCGCGCCCAGGAACTGGTTGTTCCACAAACCGATCAAGCCCATGATGACCGGCAAATTCTTTTCCAGCGGCGTGCTCTTGAAGTGTTCGTCCATGTCATGGAAGCCATCAAGCAATTCGCGGAAGCCATCGGGACCAACCGCGATCATGGTGGAA
>SYAD01000148.1 GCA_005789005.1 Planctomycetia bacterium
CACCAGAAGGCGAACGCGCAACCACTGGTGGATGCGGGCGCCGCGGCAATGGCGCTGGACAAACTGGATCGCGATTTCAACATGCAATCAATTGGTGTTGTGCTGGAAAAATTAATGGCCGATGGCGCCGCGCGTAGCGCCATGTATTCTGCGCTTGTGGCCATGCCCAAGCGCGACGCGGCTGATCGCGTGGCGCAGTTGGTGCTAGCGGATTTAAAGCCGCGTTGAAGCTGCGTATTGGCGCGGCGTTGAAATGCGAGAAAGCCCTACTATCAAAGGCATGCGACGATCCGCGCTTCATGATGAATTGGAAACATTCGCCCGATCCCAATCGAATCGGCGCGCGGAAATAGTGCGCGCGGCGGACAGGGAATCGGCGCAAGTCACCATGCCCGCGGCCAGTGAAGTGTTATGGATTCCCTATGGACCATCCGAGGAGGCGCAGTGCGTGGAGATTGCCGCGGATGTTGGAGCGGCGGCGGCCGAGTACGCGGCCATTCGCCGTGGAGTGGGCGTGATGGATTCCAGCCAACGCGGAGTGATCGAGGTGCGCGGCGCGCATCGCGTTGCGTTTCTGCAACGCATGGTCACGCAAGATATTTCCAAGATGGTCGTGGGCGAGGCGCGCGAAAGTTTTTGGTTGAATCGCAAGGGGCGCATCGAGGCGGATATGTGTCTGTGCGAATTCGCCGATTGCATGCGCATTGATCTGGATCGATTTGTCGCCAAGGATGTGGCCGAGCAATTGCAGGCGTTTGTATTTGACGAGGATGTGGCCATTCGCGACGCGTCGGATGAATACGGCAGACTTTCGTTGCACGGCGCGGCCACATTGCGCGCGTTGGCGGAGATGGGAGTGGATGCCGATGGGTTGCGCGCAAATTTGCGCGTGGTGGGTGGCATGATCGACGGCCGCGAAGTGTGGTGCGCGCGGCGCGATCAAACTGGCGAAGTGGGCGTGGAATTATTTTGCGCGTTGGCGAATGTCGCCGCGATTTGGCAGCATGTGCTTGAGCACTGTTCACGCGGCGGCATTGTCGTGCGGCCAGTGGGTTGGAGTGCCTACAACGCCGCGCGAATTGAAGGGGGAACACCGCTGTTTTTGGTGGATTTTGGCAAGACAAATTTGCCCCACGAAAGCGGCGTGTTGGCGCGGCGGGTGAACTTTAAGAAGGGCTGCTACTTGGGCCAGGAAGTTGTGGCGCGCATGGAAAGTTTGGGCAAGCCCAAGCAAATATTGCGCGCGCTTCGGGTGCAAGGCGAGGCGATACCAGTTTCGGGCGCGCAGATTTTCGCGCCCAGCGCTGATGGATCCGGAAATTTTGGCGACTGCGTTGGCGCCATCACCAGCAGCACGCCCGCGCCCATGCTTGGCGCGGCGGGCGTTTCGTTTGGCATGATTAAAACCGTGGCCGCGGCCGCGGGCGCCGAAGTTGTCATCACGGCTGAAGGCGAATTCACGCGCGCCACGATTCAAGAAAAACTTTCCTTTTTACCGGAGTCAACATCATGAGCGTTGAGCCGGAATTTATTTTGTTCGTGGCCGCTGGCGTGCTCACCATATTGATCGCGGTGGCGGCCTTCTTTGGCTTGCGAAAGATTTTGCGTGAAGAGCGCGAACATCCGCCAGGAGATGGCGCGTGAGCGTGGCGCGTTCTATGCGCATCACCGAAGTTGGTCCGCGTGACGGACTGCAGAACGAGCCATTGTCGATTTCCACCGCGGCAAAAATTGCATTTATAAACGCGCTTTCCAAGGCAAATTTCGCTGAAATTGAAGTGACCAGCTTTGTGCGCGCCGACCGAATCACGCAACTGGCCGACGCCGCGCAAGTGATGGCTGGCATCACGCGCGCCGCTGGAACTGTGTACTCGGTGTTGGTTCCAAACGAGCGCGGACTTGATGGCGCGATGGCCGCTGGCGCGCAAAAGATTTCCGTGTTCGTGAGCGCCAGCGAAAGTTTCAGTCAACGCAATGTGAACGCCTCAATTCAAGAGTGCTTGGACAAGTTGCGTCCTGTTGTGTCGCGCGCGCGCGCGGCCAAGTTGGCGGTGCGCGGCTATGTGAGTTGTGTTGTGAAGTGTCCCTACGACGGAGCGGTCTCGGTGGAGCAAGTGCGCCAAGTGTGCGCGCGGCTTTTAGAAATGGGAGTCACTGACTTAGATTTGGGCGACACCATTGGCGCGGCGGTTCCCGACGACATGGATCGATTATTGGCGGGGTTGGAATCAGTCGCGGCGCCAACGGACCTCACGCTGCATTTGCACAACACATCTGGCCGCGCGATCGCGGTGGCTGAGCGTGCGATCGCGCTTGGCGTTGCAAGTTTTGATTCCAGCGCTGGCGGTTTGGGTGGCTGTCCATTCGCCCCGGGGTCGCCTGGAAATGTGGCCACCGAGGACGTGCTTGAACTAGCGGCGCGTTTGGGAATTGAAACTGGCGTGCGCGCCGACCAAGTGCGCGCAGCCACGGATCAATTACGTCAGGCCATGACTATCGCCCGCGCGAGTTAAACAACCTTGGTGAAATACGCCAGGCATTGCAAAGAATCGCGCCAGTGGGCCACATTGCCTTGCTTTGTTGCGCCAAGGACCAAGCAAACAAAGGATTTCGGATTCAATCCCAGTTTATTTCTGCATATATTTCAGAAAAAAATAACCTTTTCAGAGGCTCGCCAACCACAAATTGATGCGAATTTGGCTACACTATTCGGCTCGTCGCTCCCGATCGTCGGGGGCTCTCGCAATTTGAGATCCAGGACGCAATAACTATGAGTCAGTATTCAAGTGGACAGTTTGGAATGGGACAGGAACCTCGTCGAGCTTCGATCAAGGGCCCCATTGATTACAAGAATTCCGAAGAACTTCGTCGGCTGATGACCAACAACGGCAAGATCCAAAGTCGCAAACGACTTGGTCTTTCCGCCAAGGAACAAAAGCAGATCACGCAAGCCATCAAGCGCGCGCGACACATGGCAATTCTTCCGTTCACCAACGCCACTGCCTAATTTAAAATTATTTTCCTTGTTCGCCCCGTGCAAATCTGGTGAAGGTTGTTGCATGGCGCGACGAACAACTGGGCGCCATGCCTAAACGCATGAAGCAGCGGTGATGTAGAAATTGCGTGGCAGAAATTATTCCCTCACTCAACACCGATCCGCTTCAGGCGGGCTTGGTTGTTGATGGAATGAAACGAGCCAGCCATCGATGGCGTAAAATTCGCGCGCGCCAACGCAGGCGGCGAAATGATGCATCGTTTGGTTTTGCCGACAAGCCCGCGCGAATCCAAGACATGGCTTTGGTGATGTCGCCTTGTGAAAGGCACGCCAGAGCCAAGTTGTGCAGCGCGAAAATATTCTCAGGTTCCAACTTTAAAAGTTGCTCGCTGGCTTCATTGCCGCGTTCCAAATCATTGTTGCGGTAATGCGCCAAAGCCAACTTTTGCCAAGGCAGTGCGGATCTTTTAACCCGGTCAAATCGCATGGCCGCTGTGAGCACGCGCGCCGCAAGCGCGGGGCACTGCGCCGCAAGCATGAGCGTTGACAAGTTGGCCGCAAATTCAACATTGTCCAAACGCGGATTGGTCTCTGGCGGACATTGCTGAGCATGCGCTTGCAACAGGCGCGCGGCCTCGGCCATTTCGCCATTTTCCAGCCGCGCCCGAGCCAATTCCACCCGAGGCAACGGATTGGAAGGATCAAGTCGCATTGCCATTTCAAGTTCAGTGCAGGCCTCATCAAAGCGGCGGGTGTTGACGGCCAACACGCCCAAGCGCCAACGGGCGGCGGCGTTGGCGGGATCAATTTCAATGGCGCGACGGAATTTTTCCGCGGCCTCTGGATTTCGTCGTTGACGCAAAAGCACATCGCCGAAAGCCAGCAACGTGCTGACATCGCCTGGACGTAAACGCAATTCTTCCGTGAGCAATTCAATGGCACGGTTGGCATGACCGCCGTCGCCAAGCAACTGCGCAAGCCTGGTGCGCGCGCGCGGCAAATTTGGCTCAAGACGAATGGCCTCGCGCAAACACCACATGGCGCGGTCCACTTTGGTGTCTTCAACCAACACTTCCGCCACGGCCTGCAATGTGGCGGGCATGGTTTCCAAAGTTTGCTGCGCCAAATAAAATACAACCATGGCGTCTTCGCGGCGACCAAGTCGGCGCAGACTTTCCACGCGGCAACCCCACGCGGCGTCAAGCGATGGATCAAATTGCGTGGCTTGCTCGGACCATTTCAACGCCACTGGCCAACGCCCAAGCGCCGCCGCCGCCATGGCAGCGGCCAGGCGCGGCTCCGCATGTTTGGGCGCGCATTGACAGGCCATTTCAAAACATTGCAACGCTTCCTCGCCGCGACCCGCCGCTTGCAATGTCACGCCAAGATTCAGTCGCCACGCGCTGCGCTCCGGCTCCAAATCAATGGCCTTGCGCAAACACGCTTCGGCCTCGCCAAGTCGACCCTTGCGAAAAAATTCGCGGGCTTTCTCAACCAGCTGCTCGGCGCTGAATTCAAAGTCAGGCGTGTCCTCCATGGTTGCAGTGTAGTAACGCTTGAGGTGGGTTCGTTCGTTGTACTTCCAATTTTCTGGAAGATTATTGTTTTATAAACCCAAAGAATCAACGGGCTTTACGCGCGTGAACGAATCGGGCGATTGCAGCGGGTTTGAAACCGGCGATTGATTCACCGGAAATTGAAAAGTATTTGCGAATCAAATCCAGCGCCACGCTTAATACACTTCAATCATGCAGCGATGCGTGTGGCGCACGCGGCGTTTGATTTGCTCTTCGGTCCATTCTTGGGCGGGAATGTCGCGAATGGTCTCATCGATCGTGAGATAATTTGCGGCCAGGCCTTTGGCAGCAAGCAGCCGAAACAAACCAATTTGCATACCCGCAAGTCCGCACACATAAATCAACGTGCGCGGGTTTTGCAACATGTCTTTGA
>SYAD01000149.1 GCA_005789005.1 Planctomycetia bacterium
ACAAGGAGCCGCTGGTGCTCAAGGAGCTGCTGGCGCTCAAGGAGCTGCTGGTACTCAAGGAGATGCTGGTGCTCAAGGAGCCGCTGGTAGTGCTGGTGCTCAAGGAGCGGCTGGCTCACAAGGAGCCGCTGGTGCTCAAGGAGCCGCTGGTGCTCAAGGAGCTGCTGGCGCTCCAGGAAGCGATGTTCCAGAAATTTTCTGCAATTCATATCCCGCCTCGCCCAAGTTGGGGGCTTGAAAGGTGCGGCCAAGAAGTCGCGAGAGCAACGGACTTTGTTCGTTGACCTGAAGTGGTTCAATACTTTCGTCATGTTGGCAAGAAAATTGCGCTTGCCCATTTAATTCAGCTGCAGCTCCCATGACATCGCTCAACGGAATTCCACCCAATACCGTGAGTCGATCAGCGATTCGTGGTCCGTACACACCAAAGAAAATCGCTCCGCCAACGGATAGCAACACGATGATCACAGCGGTTGTTGATATGCGGTGGGCTGACTCTGAAAATTTTTTGGATTGGGTCATGAATTGCACGAACTAAATGGCGCCGTTATTCGCTACGATGATGGTAATGAATCTTCATGGGTTATTTCTGCGTTTGGCAAAGCAAAATGCGGCAAAAATTGCCGCAAGCGGACTTGCTTTGGCGTGCGCGGCATATGCGCAAAATGCGCTTGATGGCTCGTTGCATGTTGGTTCAGGTGGCGTGAATACAGTTCCCGCGAGCGCCACGGCACCCAAGCCCGTGCGTAGAAACACCTCGGATTTGCGGCAAATTTCCGACGCGCTTGGCTACGCAACCGAGAGTGGTTGGGTGCGCGACGCGGGCGGCACTGACGTTCGTAAATTGGATCCCTCCGTCACTCGGGGATATGAGCCACCCAAGGGCACTCCTCTACCAACAAAAAAAACAGATTGGAAACAAACCAATCCGTTGAAGTATGACAGTCAAGGACTTGCATTGTCAACGAATACATCTCGCGCGATGGAACAAGAAGCGATTCCATCGGGCAACTTTCAAATTAAAAATGGTGAGCGTGGCGTTTTAACGGCAAGTAGTTTGCGTGGCATCCAGCGCGAATTTGATCGTGATCGGCTTGGTGCCGGGCAGTTGTCGCTGTATGAAACCGCGCGATTGCGCCAGGATATTCGTAACAACACAATCAACGCCGACGCGATTGGCGTTGGCTTGCGCGATCCATTCAAGGCCTATCAACCGGTGGACGCCATCATGGCGACAAAAACTCCAGAGTTGAAACCGCGAAGCGATTCGCAAAATCTCGAGCCCAGCAACGCGCGCATCAAGGGCTATCAGGCCGTGATGATTGAAGTGAAGCAGCGATTTGAATCCAAATTTAAAGAAGATCAAAAAGCCATGGAAGCGGCTGGAATTCAAACAAAGCCTTCAAATCAGGGCGAGGATGACACCCGCGTATTGACCGCGTATGAAAAATTAAAGAAAGAGATTGGCGACAAACAAAGTGAAATCGATGCGCAAGCCGCCGCCGCGTCAACAAAGGACGCCGCTTCTGCGCCAACGAATCCCGAAGATAAATCAACGCCGATTGTGGATCCAAAGGACGAAAAACGACCGGGCGTAAATATGTCGCTGGAAGAGTACGCGTTGGTGTTGAAACACGGCAAGCAAATTGACTCCATGACCGGTGAGGAAAAGAATCGCCTGAATGAACTGTTGTCGGAAGGCCAGCGCGCCATGTACGAGGGCAATTCATTTGTCGCGGAAAAAAGATTTGAAGTCGCATTGGCGATCCGCCCTAACGATCCGTTGGC
The DNA here is from genome assembly GCA_005789005.1 of Planctomycetia bacterium. Classification (GTDB taxonomy): domain Bacteria; phylum Planctomycetota; class Phycisphaerae; order Phycisphaerales; family SM1A02; genus SYAC01. Next base: position 1,789 of record SYAD01000149.1, read on the forward strand.
GATGGCGGGTTTATTGCATTGTCAAATCAGCGCCAATCTTCCAAGCTCGGCGGCAATTTCGTTGAAGAAATTATTCACAGAGCACCCGGAAATGATGGATGTGAAGTGGGGTCCACAAGCAATTCCGCCGCGCCCACGATTGGAGAAATCACTCGCTGAAGCAAGTCGCCGAATTATTCTTGGCAGAGACGCGTCGCAGTATGGATTGTTGCAGGCCTACATCGGGCATTTGTTGAATGATCAAGACGCGGTCACGGCGGGTTTGTTCGCCATGCGTGGAAATGTGGGTGACGAGCATATGGCCGTGATTTTGCGCAAATTATGGGTGGATCCAGCCACAGATATGTCGCCACAAAGAATAATTCCGCCCACCTCGCCAACTCCGTGATCTTTTTGAATCAACGTAAATCGGCGGCGGTTTTCACGCCAAGGTTTTGAAAAATAGCGCGCGTGGCGTCGCTTTTATTCAACGTGTACAGATGGATTCCGCGCACGCCTTTGTCAAGCAAAGCCATGCATTGCTCCGTTGCCCAATGAATACCAACTCGCTCAACGGAGGCCGCGTCATCTCCACAACGTTGCACCGCGCGCAATAATTTCGCCGGGAATTTAGTTCCACCAGCGAGATCCGCCATGCGCTTTAATCCCGCGATGCTCGTAACGGGCATAATGCCAGCCATCACTGGAATCTGAATACCCGCGAGTTGGCATCGTTCTTGCCAATCAAAAAATGCGGCATTGTCAAAAAACAATTGGCTGCAAATGTAATCCGCGCCCGCGTCCACTTTGGCGCGCAAGTGATCCATTTGTAGCAATGTATTGGGAGTGTCCGGGTGGCCCTCGGGAAATCCCGCCACGCCAATTCCAAATCCGCGTGGGTCCGGGTGAATGCCGCGCTCATTGAATTTGCGGATGAATCGCACCAAATCAATGGCGTGTGGAAAATCGCTCGCGGTTTGTCCGGCTTGCGGCGCGTCTCCGCGCAACGCCAAAATATTGGAGACGCCGCACTGCGCGTACTGGGTTAAAATATTTTCGATGTCGCCACAAGTGTGGTTGGCGCAGGTGAGATGCGGAATTGGATCAAGTTTGGTTTGGGTTTTCAGACGAACCACAAGTTCATGCGTGCGCGCGCGCGTGCTGCCCGCGGCGCCATACGTGACGCTGACAAACGAAGGCTGCAAACGCTCAAAGTCCGCGATCACGTGAAAGAGCGAGTCCCAACCCGCGTCGTTGCGCGGCGGAAAAAACTCAAAACTTGCTGTGACCGAGTCGCGTTTTAGAATGTCCGCAATATGCATGCGGATAGTCTATTGTGAATCTTCGCAATGCCTAATTCAGATCGCATCTCCAAACCCACTGGCCGACGAATGAGCCTTTATCTTCGCGTGCTGCAATCCCGTATTGATCAGGCGAATGCGGCGATTAGCAGCAAGGAGTTGGGCGCGCAAACCGGCGTGAAGGACGCGCAAGTGCGCAAGGATTTGGCTTGCTTTGGTTCCCTTGGGCGACCCGGCGTTGGATATGGCGTGAGTGAATTGCACAATCAACTGCGCAAAGCCATGGGAATGGATCAAACTTGGAAAACGGTTCTGGTGGGTACGGGAAATATTGGGCGCGCCTTGTTGGCGTATCCGCGCTTTAGAAATGAGGGGTTTGATTTCGCGGCCGCATTTGATCAAGACAAGAAAGCCGTGGGCAAGCGTATTTCGGGTCTGACAATTCAATCCATGGACGAGTTAAAAAGAACCGTGAAGAAATCGACCGCTTTGATAGGTTTGATCGCGGTGCCGCCAGCCGCGGCCGCAACGGTGGCGCAGATGTTGGTGGACGCCGGCATTCGTGGCATTCTTAATTTTGCGCCGGTGCGTCTGCATCTGCCACAAGGCGTCGCCGTGGTGAATGTGGATTTCACCGACGCGCTTGAGCAACTTGCGTTTGAGATTCGATTGGTAAAAACCGATGTGAAGGTGGTGAAATGAGAGACTTTTTAAGTAGTTTGGGAATTGCGGCGATGGCTTTGGCGGGCTGCCATGCGACGGTATTTACGCCAAGTCCAGCCGACGCGTTGCGTGAACAAGTGCAAGAACTTGAAGCCAAGAATTCCGCGCTGGAGTCGCGCGTGGAGGAATTGAACGCTCAACTTTCAAGCAAGAGCGAGGTCGCGGCAACGCCGGGCGCAATCCCGACCATCACGCCGGAGTTGGAGCAAGCCACGCCGCACGTTGCCAAAATTTCCATTGGAAGTTTGTCCAGGGTGGTGCCTACATCAGCGCCTTCAGCGATGGCCGCGCAACCCGGGGAACTTGTGGTCTTTATGAATGTGTTCGACGGAAAGGACCGCGCATTTCAATTGACTGGAACCGTGGATCTTGAAGCCAGCGTGCACGCGCCAGGAGGAAAAGTTGTCTCTTTGGCGTCAAGCCATTGGGGACCTTTGCAATTGCGGGACGTCTATCGAAGTGGCTTTGGGACCCCGCACTATTCCTTGCAGGTGCCCATAGTGGTGCCCGCCGACATGCACGACGCCACGCTTTTGGTTGTGGTGACCTATGTGGACGGCTGGACGGGTAGAACGTTAAAGACCGAGCGCGCCATGCCGTGGCCGATTGATGATTTTTTAGCGGAAATACCGAGTAAATTAGAATGATTCTCATGCAAAACGTCATGCATTGCATTGAGAGCATTCAACTCCCCAAAGTTCGCGCGCGAGCCACTATGAATTGTGGTCGGCGTGTGTTGATCACCATCTCCATCGCTATTGGTGGATTCGTTTGCATGCCTGGTTGTCAAAAAGTTCTCTTTCCAGAAAGCGAGCCGCGCAATCAGTTTGAACGATCCGACAATTTGCGTGACCGCTTCACTCCAGTGACGGAGCCCGATGTATTTGGAACTCCAAAGCCAGCGTTGCGCGCGCGCCTCTCTCCGCCAGCGAGTTAAGTCGCCGTGAAAATAAAATTAAATTTTGCCAAAGCCAATTCAAGATTTGTCCGATAGTGGTGTTGAGGAAATTTTTATGTCTCTAAGAATTCCAATCTTCAACACAGCGACCATTCAACAAGCCCTGACTCGACGAACAAATATTGTGTGGGCGGGCTTCGCTGCGGCGGCCGCAATCACAAGTAGTTTGTTGGTTCTTGGGGATGCAAATGGACCAAAGCCCTTGGCCATGGCCAGCGTGGTTGTTGGCGCAAGCGACGCGAGCATTCTTCCGCGCGAAGCGAAGTTGGATCATCAACGCTGGACATCGATTGTGATTCATCACTCAAGCACGCCCGCCGGCGACGCCGCTTCGGTGGCGCGGCTTCAAGGAGCCAGGGACGCAAGTGGAATTGGCTACCACTTTATTATTGGCAACGGACAGGGAATCGCCGATGGATATATAGAGGTTGCCAGCCGTTGGAATCGCCAAGAAGCTGGCGCGCATGTCGCGTCGATCACCAAACATAATGGCAAGGGCGCAACTTTGGTTTCGCATCAACGCATGCCTTCAGCCGATGATTTGAATCGACACGCCGTGGGAATTTGCTTGATTGGCAATGGAGATCGAAGGCCATTCACCGACAATCAAATGCGGGAGTTGGCGACACTTGTCCGACGCCTGCAAAAAGAATTGAACATAAGCGCCGACCATGTTTACTTGCATAGTGATGTGGCGGGCGTGAGCAGTCCGGGCCGATTTTTTAGCGCCGCAGATTTTGAAGCCCAACTTGTGCAAACGAAATCTTGACCTGAATCACGCTCTTTCTTAAAGACGATTTTGAATTTTTAAAATTAAATTGCATGCAATCCGATTGAATTACAGCGGAGGTTTTGTTAACCTCAATGGGCTCAATATCGTGAGTATTTAAGTCCCATTTATATATCGTCAAGCAATAAAATTATTCAAATGTCACAACTTCCAATAGAACTTTTTGGTCATCGCGTCATCGCCAAAATTGGAACTGGGGCGGCAAGCGAGGTTTTTGTTGTTCAAGACATGAAGACCAAGCAGGTTTGGGCGTTGAAGTTGGTGGTGTTGGCGGACGAAAAATCAGATCGATTCATTGAGCAGGTTGAAAAGGAATATGACATTGGTTCCAAATTGGAGCATGCCAATATTCGCGGCATTCATAAAATATTACGCACCAAAAAATTATTCAAAACCACCGAAGTTGGCCTGTTGATGGAATTGGTGGACGCTGAAACCTTGGATGATCAACATCCAGAAAGCGTGGGCATGGCCGCGCGCTTATTTGCCCAAGTGGCCCGCGGGCTTGAGCACATGAATGAGCGGGGATTTGTGCACGCGGACATGAAGCCAATCAACGTGATGGTGACTGGCGAACAACAAGTCAAGATCATTGATTTGGGGCAAGCCTGCGCCGTGAATGAAGTGAAGAAGAGAATTCAAGGAACGCTTGGATATATCGCGCCAGAGCAGGCCCATCTTCAGGCGATCACGGCCCAAACAGACGTGTACAACTTTGGAGCCATGATGTACAAAGTTCTCGCGGGAGAGATTATTCCAACTGCTTTGCAAATTGGCTCCGACGGCGTTTCCATGTCGGCCGTGACGCCCAGCATGGTGAAACTTCCAACGCCGCTGAGTAAGAAACGCGTTGGAATTCCCGATGAATTGAGCGATCTGGTTCAGGAGTGCATACAACTGAAACCGCAAGATCGTGTGCAGGGAATGGGCCAAGTTGCCGAACGACTGGAACTGATCGTGTCCGCGCTTGGCGATACGCATATGGGCATGCGAGCGGTTGGCGCCAAGTAACTGCACCAAGTAACGGCACCAATGCAATCGCCAATACGCGTGCAAGTAACAGTTACACTTGTTGCAGGTTGCATCCAAAGATGAAGTCATCCAGCGACGATAAATGGGATATTCGATTTCTTTTGCTCGCCGATCAGATCGCGACGTGGAGCAAGGATCCAAGCCGTGGTGTCGGCGCGATTATTGTGAGCGCGGCCAAGCAAATTGTTGCGACGGGTTTCAATGGTTTGCCGCGAGGCGTTGAAGATCGCGCTGAGAGATTGGAGCGGCCAGCCAAATACGAATTGATTGTGCACGCGGAAATGAACGCCATTATTCAATGCGCCCGAAATGGCGTGAGCCCGCTTGGGTGCGCCATGTTCACCAGCTTTTCGCCCTGTGTTGCGTGCGCTATTGGCATGGTGCAAGCGGGTATTTCTCGCGTGGTGACGTGGGAGCCTGATCTTGTTGGCGCCGACGCCCATTGGCTTGAGAGCATTCGCAAAGCGCAAAACGTGCTCAGTGAAAGCGGTGTCGCGTATGAAGTGCGAACGCGTCCCGCGGCGGTTTCACATTCGATTGGGTGAGTCCATGCCCAGCAGCGAAAGCCCTTGCGCCAAGACGCGCTTGGTTAAATGCGACAACCGCAAGCGGGCGAGGCGTGTGGCTTCATCGGGCGCCTTCAGAACAGGACAAGCTTGATAAAAAGTGGCGTAGCAATTGGCGAGTTCATGAAGCGCCGCGCACACACGTTGCGGCGAGCCAAGATCGGCGGCTGATTTTATGGTGGCTGGAAAAGACAGAATGGCCAGGACAAGCGCGCGTTCGGCGGGGTGGTCGAATTTCCACGCGGAGTTTGAAATTGCGGACTCCGCAGCATCGCTCTTGGAGATCAGACTGGCGATGCGCGCGTGGGCATATTGAATGTAGGGACCCGTGTCACCTTCAAAGGCGATCATGCGATCAAGGTCGAATACGTAATCCTTGATTGGGTCGCCCGAAAGATCCGCGTACTTCACGGCGGCAATGCCAACGGCTCGGCCAATGGCGGCGATTTCGTGGTCGGTGGTTCCTTGTGTTGGCGAATCGGTTTGTGTGGCGCGAAGTTTGACTTGATCGGTGCCGCGTTGAATCGCCTCATCTAGCAACGCCTTCAGCGTGAACAATTCTCCGCTGCGGGTTTTCAACGGCTTCTTGTCCGTTCCAAGCACGCTGCCAAACGCCAGATGCGAAAGTTTGCATTGGGTGCCATCGGCGAGTTTGTTCCAGCCAATTAAATGTATGGCGTTGAAGACATCGCGAAAGTGGTCGCGTTGGCGGGCATCCACCACATAAATAATTTCACCGGCGTGAAGTTGGGCCACGCGATAATGAACGGCCGCAAGGTCCGTGGTGGCATACAGAAATCCGCCGTCCGCCTTGCGAATGATTAAAGGTCTTTCTTGTTCGGCAATGCGAACGATGAGGGCGCCTTGATCTTCTTGGGCAAGACCGTGGTCAATGAAAGACTGAACCGTTGGCGCCAGTTTGTCGCGGTAAAAACTTTCGCCGCGCGAATGTTCGTTGGTCAATCGCACGCCAAGCACGCGCGCGATTTCAAGAACATCCGCCATGGTGACATCGATCAGCTGCTGCCACGCGGCAACGGTGGCGACGTCGCCGGACTGAAGTTTGAGCAGCGTTGACTTCGCGTCTTGCTCGGCGGAGATGGCGCTTTCTTGCTGTGTTTCAAGCTCTATCACGCGGTGGGGGCCGGCGCCACGAGTGCGCGCGGCTTCAAGTCCCGCGGTGTCGGTGGCGGCTTCAAGTTGGGCGGCGCGATACGCGTGGTTGAGATCCGCAAGCGTGAGTGATTTCAGATCGCGCTTCTGGCGACGCAGCGCCGACATGGTCATTGCGATAGGAAGTCCCCAATCGCCAAGATGATTCTCACGAAAAACTTTGCGACCGAGCCGCTCGTGCAGGCGCGCAACGACATCGCCAAGAATGGTGCTGCGTAAATGGCCGACATGCATTTGCTTTGCCACATTCACGCCGCATAAATCAACCACAATCGCGTGGGGCAACGGCGCGGGTTCAATTCCAAGATCATCCATGTCCACGCGATCAAGCATGGTTTGCAGCGCCGATTGCGCAAGCTTGATATTGATGAAGCCAGGGCCGGCGATTTCCGCGGTGCCCAGCGCGGAAAGTGGAGTGGCCGCGAGAATTTTTTCCGCAACGTCGCGTGGATTTCCCTTGATGGCGCGGGCGATGGAAAGCGCGGCATTACATTGATAATCGCCGTGCGCGGGATCGCCGCTGAACTTTATTTGCGGATCCGCCTTGGCGGCGTCCTCGCTGATTGCGGCGGCGATGCCCTTGCGGAACGCTTGTTCAAGATCAAACTTGGGATCGCATGACGCCATGATTTGAGTCTATCGACGAGGGGGATTTTGTTTTGCGTTGAGAATAAATTTGCGGCTGTTGTACAAAGCATCAAGGCGGGCCATTGGAATTCCGGAGCCCTCATCTTCGTCGGACAGTTTGGTGGCGGCAAGTTCCAGCATGGCAATCATGCTTGCAAAGTCATTGATCGAAATAAATTCTTGTCCCACGCGCGCTTTTGTTTTTCCCTTGAGCACTCCGTCAATGTCGCACATGTTGTGGTAATTGCCCAGAGGAAGGCAAAGACATGTGCTTTCAAATCCATGCGCGGAAAATGCGGTGGCTTCACAGGCGCCGCCAGGCATGAGTTTGCGCTGATACATGAAAGCGGGATTTAGTTTTTTATACTCGTCGTAAATTAGGGCGAGCGCGTTGGTGAGTTTTGGGGAAAAGACGCTGGCGCGGTCGCCCACGCGCAGAATGGCCCCGCCGCCAATTGGACTGTCCACGGGGAAAGAACGGGAATTTTCTAGGCACAAAAGACGCGCGTTGCGCGGCACCAATTTGCTGTGAATGCTGTGGAGCGCGCCGATGAAGCCAATTTCTTCAGCGCGCGTGAAAAGCAACCCAACATGCGGGGCGCTCTTGGATTTTAAAAGACGATCAAACACGGCGAGCGCCGCGGCTGCGGCGGCAAGATCATCGCACGCGTTGGTGTGCAGCGTGTCGCGCGCAATTCTTGCTTTAAGCAGTCGCCACCGCGCGATGTCGCCAAGCGCGATCGCCGATGTGGCCAACTTTAATCGCGCGGTATACACGGGAAAAATTGAATCACCTTTCAAGCGACCTGTCACGGTTGCCGTGTGTCGTTTGTCATCGGCGTCAATCACTTCAATGGAGACATTCTTGAAATACGGCTCGTGCACGCCGCCACGAAATTCCAATTCCAGAGCGAGCGCATTGACCACGCGCGTCACCACAAATGCGGGGTGGTCCATGTGCGCCGTGATCAGTAATGGGCGGCGCTTGTTGTTGAAGGCGCGCTGGGCGATCAAAATATTTCCGCCGTTGTCATATTTCACAATCAACTTGGTGGCGCGCATGGCGATCCATGCTTGAATGAAAGCGATCACCGAATCCTCGCGGCCGGCGGCGGTTGGCAACGCGGTGAGTTGCAATAATTGGCGTCTTTCGTCCTGTGATGTCTTCATGTGGCTCTCCAAATGTAAAGCGAAATCATGACCCAAAGCGGGGGAATTGTGTTGAGTTACAAACTACACTCACGCCATGCCGCTTGCCTCTATTGATGAAATCCTGAAGGAACTGTCCGCTGGTCGCGCCATTGTTCTTGTGGACGATGAGCAACGCGAGAACGAGGGCGACTTTGTGGTGGCCGCGGAAAAAATCACGCCTGAAATGGTGAATTTTTTAACGCGCATTGGCGGCGGATATTTATGCGTGGCGCTTGACGGTGTGATTTGCGATCGGCTTGAACTGGATCTGGCGGCGTCGCGCAACAACGCGCGCAGTACTGCATTCACGGTGAGCGTGGAGGGACATCCGCGCCACGGAATTGGAACTGGCGTGAGCGCCAAGGATCGCGCCACCACAATTCGTTTGTTAAGCGATCCAACCACGGAGTCCGCGGACTTCACGCGTCCCGGTCACGTGAATCCATTGCGCGCGCGTGATGGAGGCGTGCTTGTTCGCACGGGTCAAACCGAAGGCAGCGTTGATTTGTGTCGACTGGCCGGCTTGCAACCCGCGGCGGCGATTATTGAAATTGTGAAGCCCGATGGCGAAATGGCGCGCTTGCCGGAGTTGAACGAAATCTGCGCGGAGCACAAGTTGAAAATGTGTTCGGTGGAGCAGGTGATTCAGTGGCGCTTGGCCCGCGAAGTGATGGTGACGCGCGTTGAGCCGCATGACGGCGAAGACATTCAGACGCCCGAGGGAGCTTTCCGGTTGTTCGCGTGGCGCAGTTCGGTGGACGCGCTTCCGCACTTGGCATTCACCACTGGCGGAGTTGGGCGTTTGAACACCAGCGGCGCCGTGGAAAAACAAAGTGAGCCAACATTGGTGCGCATGCATCGGCGCGATATTTTCTCCGATGTGTTTGGAACGCTCAAAGATGCAAGCGGCGGCAGCGGCCAGAATGAAATTCGCTCCGCGTTGCGCGCCATCGCCAAAGATGGCCGCGGAGTGTTGGTGTATTTGCGCAGCGAAGGCAGCGGATTTGATTTGCCTGATCGCTTGCAGCGTATTCATCGACCCATGAAGGACGATCCCAACGCGCCGGATTTAACGCGCCCTGATGGCGTCGCTTCCAAAGTGCATCCAATGGATTTGCGCGAGTTTGGAGTGGGTGGGCAAATTTTGCGCGACCTTGGATTAACTCAATTGCGTTTGTTGACCAATCATCCAAAGGGTTCAATGCCAGGATTGCATGCGTTTGGTTTGGACATTGTGGACCAGGTGAAATTGTGATGCGTGGCGGCGTGTTTGCATGTATCGCGCTTGGTGTTGCCGCGTGCGCCGCGGCGCCCGTGCAGGATGCAAGTTCTGCAAGTACAAGTTCCGTAACTGCAAGCCCGCAGGAGAAAAATAAAGTTTCCGCGCAACAAGAAGTGGCAAAGCCTTCGAGTGGTTCGACGACCTCGGTTACCACGGCGAGCGCCGTGGATTCGACCGCTCAATTTCAATCGACCGACGCAATGTTGAGCGCGCTTGAAAAAGCTGGCGACACTATTCGGTCATTGCGCGCCAACGTGATATACGACCGAGTGGACGCCGTCAGCGAAAATCGTGAGCGTCGTACCGGGCAAATTGTGCTCACGCAAGATTCGCAGCAGTTGAAAAGTCGCACGCTAGCGATCATGTTCGATCAGTTCATCGACGCCTCCGGTCATGCCAGTCCGCAGACCCAGCGATTTGTATTTCACGGAGGCTGGCTATTTGAATTTGACGACGCGCGACATCAATTGATCGCGCGCGAATTGGTTGCGGCAGGCGAGCAACTTGACCCACTGCGTATTGGTGAAGGGCCGGTGCCAATTCCGATAGGGCAAAAAAAGGACGAGGTTTTAAGTCGATTTGAAGTGCAATTGGCGCCACTTCCGGAGCAACCTTTGTTGAAGCGACTTGTGAATATTCAGGGACTTGTGATGCGCCCCAAATTGAACGCCGGTGTGGATCCAGATTTGGCGGAGATTGATGTGTGGTACGACTTGGGCACATTGATGCCGGTGGCGGTGGCGGCCACCACCAAGGGCGGCGATCAAAAAATTCTTCTGCTGACAAAATTAGAATTGAACAAAGAGCTTGATATATCCGCGAAGGCGTTGCTTGCCACGGATCCACCAATGACAACGGACAAGGACACTGCGTGGCGACGCGACGTGCGCCCATACAAGCCAACTCCTTGAGCGCGAATGCAATCTTCGTCCATGTTCCACAAGCGCAAAAAAGTGAAGAGTGATTGACATGTTTAAAATACAAATCTATCTCGCATGTTTGTGCGCCGCGATAATCACAGGCGCCACGCGCGCGGTTGATCAAGATCTTGTGCCGGCGCGCGTTGATGTTTCTGCGGCGGTGGTAAAGGCGATCAGTGAACCTTGGTTGAAGCCCGATGAGCGCCGTGACATGCGCATTCGCCACGGCCAGTGGTCCGACGAGGATTTAAACACCACGGCTCGCAAAGCCGAAGCGGCGCTTCGCGTTTGGAAATTGCGAGACGCCTCGCTTGAATCACCCGATGCGCCGGTTGTGACGCGGGCGCAGGCTTTGGTGTGGCGCGGAGAATCCGCGCAAGCGATTTCATTGTTGGCTGGGTGCGATGATCCAGAGTGCCAATTGATCAAAGCGCAAGCGTTGTCGTTGCTGGGAAAAATGGAAGAAGCTTGCGGAATTCTGCGTCAATTGCGGGTGAAATCCGATCCGCAAAACATGGACGCAAACGCGCTGCTTGTGGCGGCGCAAGCCACAATTCAGTTGGGGAAATTGCAAGCACTTACGGCGCAAGATTGGCGCGCGGTTGTGGATCAACTTGGCCGCGCGCGCGAAGCAGACAAACTTGATCCACGCGCGCCGCTGCTTGAGGGCGATATTTTAATTGATCGTCACAATCGCGCTGAGGGAGTTCCCGCATTGTGGCAAACGCTTTCGCTTGATCCGCGTTCAAGCCGCGCGTGGTTTGCGCTTGGAGAAGTTGCCCTGAGTAATTTTGATTTTGATTCCGCGCGCCTTGCCGCGGATCGCCTGCGGTTGTTGAACTCCACGCATCCGCTTGCGGATCTTCTTGATTCCGAAAACGCGCTTTTAAGCGACGATCCAGACCGCGCTGACGCGATACTGGATGGACTGTTGTCGCGCGAGCCACACATGCCGCAGGCTTTGGCTTTGCGCGCGGCGGTTGCTGGTCGTCGATGGAATCCAGAATTGGCGCGGCAACGCCTTGGCGAGTTTGATGAACAATTTCCAAACAACGCGTTGGCCTACGCCACGCTTGGTCGCACATTAAGTTTGAATCGCCAATATGAATTGGGGCGACGGGCGCTTGAGGAGGCGATTCGTAGGCAGCCCGCATGGACCGAACCCCGCGGCGAACTTGGATATTTGTTGATGCAATCGGGCCGCGATCAAGAAGCGATCGCCACGCTGAAAGCCGCCGCCGAACTTGATCCGTTTGACACAAGAAGTTCATTTGGTCTTTGGCTTATGGATGAGCTTTCCAAATGGAAGGAGATTGACTCACCGCATTTCAGAATTCGCGTGAAGCCTGGCGTTGACGAAGTGATGGCGGACTTGATGCCCGACGCCTTGGAGGCCATGTACTTGGATGTCACCAAGCGATTCGCGCATGAGCCCGCCCAAAAAACCACGATCGAAGTTTTACCCGACCACGAATTTTTTGCGGTGCGCATCACCGGCATGCCAGGAATTCACACCATGGCCGCGGCCACTGGCCCGGTGATCGCGCTTGAAGTTCCCATGGAGGGCAATCCAAAAAAGCATCTTGGCTTGTTTGATTGGTTAGAGGTATTGCGGCATGAATACACGCATACGGTGACGCTGAGTCAAACGCAAAACAGAATTCCGCATTGGCTTACCGAGGCGCTTGCGGTGAGCATGGAAACCAAGCCGCGGACTTTTGAGACATGCCAGTTGTTGGCGCGCTCATTGGCCACGGGAAAATTATTCGCGCTCGACAAAATCAAGTGGGCGTTTGTGCGCCCGGAGTCTCCGCAAGATCGAACGTTGGCATACGCGCAGGGTTGTTGGATGGTTGAATATCTGCAAAGCAAGTGGGGCGCTGAATGTGTGCCAAAATTACTGGAAAAATACAAGCAAGGCCTTGATGAGAGCCAGGCATTTGAGCAAACGGTTGGCGTGAGCGGCGAACAATTTTTCGCGGGATTCTTGGTGTGGGCCGCGGAGCAAGTAAAGCAGTGGGGCTTGTCGCCAGAACCGTCGTTGGAAAAACTTTCCGACACGATCCGCGCCAAAGATCCACAGTTGCAAATGGCAACGCGCAAAGCGGAGCAATCCAGGCTTGATATGTTGGCGACTTTTTTGGCGAAACAAGTTGGGGAACCATTTCAAGTTGCGCAGTCCGTTTTGGTTGCATCGCGTTGGCCAATGGTGAAGAAGCCCGCGGTTGAACTCACCGATGAATTGATAGATGGATGGCTCGCGCAATATCCAGATCAGCCAGACTTGCTCGAACTTAAGTTGCGACGCCGTTTGAAGGAGCAGCCCGAGGTGGATGGAATTACCACGACATTGTTGCAGGCGTACGCCAAGGCGCGGCCCGTGGATCCGTATCCGCACCGGGTGTATGCGCGCGGCACGTTGACTTCGGGTGATCAACAAGCCGCGATCGAGAATTTGATCGTGTTGGATTTGCTTGAGGAGCAAAATCCAAGTTACGCGTTGGAACTTGCGCGCTTGTATCGGGTTCAAAATAATTTAACGGCCGCGCGAAAGTCGGTTGAGAAAGCCGCGCGCATCAATCCATTCGACGCGGCCACCCGGGAATTCGCTGCCACGCTGGCCATTGAAGATGGAGATTTACAGCGCGCGCGGATGCACATTGGCGCGCTTGCAAAATTAGAGCCCGATCAAAAACGCCACGCGTTGCGTCTGGAAAAATTAGACGCGATGATCGCGGCAAAGTTATCAAAATCGCCCGCCGCGCCTTGATGGTGTTTGATTATTTCATCCAAGGCAAGTGATCTAGATCCACATTGCCACCGCAAAAAATAATCGCAACGCCTCGCCACTTGTGTTCTTGCGCCAATTCACGAAACGCATCCGACATCGCAACCGCCACGCCAACCGCGGCGCTGGCTTCGATGGTGAGTTTCAGTTGCTCCCAAGAAAACCGCATCGCACGCGCGATGGCGTCTTCCTGCACCACATGAATTTGATCAACAAGTTTTTGAACCACGGGAAATGTGAGTGAGCCAAGCGCGCCACGCAGGCCATCGGCGATAGTGAGTTGATTGGTGGATGGCTGGCAGATTCCTGTTGCTTTAGAGCGCGCCGCATCGTTGGCGATCACCGGCTCCGCGCCAATAATGGAGATACCCGGATGTTTGCCTTTAGCCGCCACGGCGATTCCAGAAATTAATCCGCCGCCACCAACCGGCACAACAATCGCGTCCACTTCAGGCACGTCTTCTAAAATTTCAAGCGCCATGGTGCCTTGGCCCGCCATGACATCGACGTGGTTGTATGGAGGAATCACAGTGGAGCAAGTGCGCGCAACCACTTGCGCCAACATTTCCTCGCGCGCCGTGAGCGTGGGTTCACACAGCGTGATATGCGCGCCGAATTTCTGAACGGCTTCAAGCTTGGCGCGCGGCGCGTTGTGCGGCATGACAACGTGGCAAGGAAATCCACGCTCGCGCGCGGCGTACGCCAGCGCCTGTCCATGGTTTCCACTGGAATGCGTTGCCACACCAGTCGCCTTGGTGGATTCAGGCAATCGACTCACCGCGTGCGCGGCGCCGCGATACTTGAAACTTCCTGTGCGCTGAAACAATTCGCACTTGGCGAATACGCGGACGCCAGCGATGCGCGAAAGCGCGTCCATTTCAAGACACGGCGTTCGCACCGCGCGCCCACGAATTCGCGCGGCGGCGGCCTCAACGTCGGCACGTGTGATTGGCAGACTTGTCATCAGACGCAGGGTAACCTGCAAACATGGGAACACGCTTAGACACCATCAAACGTTTGCACGAGCACCGACATTGGGTCCGCCACAAATTACTCACCGCATCGCGCGGGCTCACAAACGATGGGCTACGTAAATCTTTTGAAATGGGAGTTGGCAGCGTGCTGGGAACCTTCGTGCATTTGTATGGCGCGGAAACCGTGTGGATCAACGTTCTCGAAAATAAAAATCAGTCCGCCGCATTTCCAACGCTGGAAAATTTCGCCAATCTTGAAGCGCTTGAACGGGATTGGGAATTGCTTGATAAACGTTGGGCCGCGTGGCTTGCCAACGCCAACGAAGACGTATTGGACCAAGTGGCCGAACGGATACGTGAGGGCAAATCATTTTTGACCACCGTCATGGATGTGCTCATTCATGTCGCCACGCATCAGCATTATCACGCGGCGCAAATTGTGAACATGCTGCGGCATTTGGGCGTGAAGCCGCCTCCAGCGTGCGATTTTATTGTCCTGGCGCGCGAGCAGTTTAAGAGCGAATAAAAATATAAGTGTGACTATCATGTGGTCTTGGCCGCTCGGGGCGCGGACTCCATCGTGGAGTTCGCTGAGAAGCACCCGTGGAACCTGAACCGATTCGTATCGGCGTAGGGAAGTGGCTCTGTTTGCGAACCGCCCAAAGCGGCTTCGCCTTTTCAGGAAGTTTGCAATGCACAACAACACGTCCCCAACAACATCAAACGGCGCCGTCGCCAACGCATCCACATTTCAGATTGGCCGCTCGCAAGATCGATTGGCCAACGAGTCGCTCCCTCTGCATGGCGCTACGAATCCATCAACACAATCTCAAGGCACAACGCCCGGATCTTTCGCGCGCAAATCCGATGTGGGTGGGCCGCTTGCATTCACAAGTCCGGACACGCCGGGTATGCCCGCGCCATCCACACAAACTGCGTGGGATTTTCTTCCAGCAGGATGGACAATTGTCGCGGCGCACAATCATCAACAAGGTTGCGCTGGGCATTTACACACGCACGTTGCGCAGTGGATTTGCGCCAAGGCGCCCGCTGGATTTGAACCCATCACGCAACTTGAGTTTGCGCGTTTAGGCGTGATCACCAAGGAAATGCGCCGCGTTGCCGAGCGCGAACAACATCTCACTGCTGAGCAAGTGCGCGATGAAATCGCAGCGGGCCGCATGGTGATTCCAGCAAATCGTGTTCACTTGGGCTATCAACTTGATCCCATGGCGATCGGTCGCGCCTCCAAAACAAAGATCAACGCCAACATGGGCGCAAGTCCAATTAGTTCTGGCACCGACGAGGAAGTTGAGAAATTAAAATGGGCGCAGAAGTGGGGCGCGGACACCGTGATGGATCTTTCCACTGGCGGCGATCTGGACGCGTGCCGCGACGCGCTGATTCGCAACAGCCAAGTTCCCATTGGCACCGTACCGATTTATTCCATGATCATCGGCCGCAAGCTTGATGATTTGAACGAGGCCGTGATATTAGAAACGCTGGAACATCAAGCCAAACAAGGCGTGGATTACTTCACCAGTCACGCGGGCGTGTTAAAGGAGCACTTGCCTTTGATCAAGAATCGTTTGATTGGCATCGTGAGCCGCGGTGGAAGTTTGCTGGCCAAGTGGATGTTGATTCACAACCGGCAAAATGTGATGTACGAATGTTGGGAAAGTATTTGCGCCGTCATGCGCCGCTATGACGTGACATTTTCCATTGGCGATGGTTTGCGTCCCGGCGGCCTTGCCGACGCGACTGACGCGGCGCAACTTGCCGAGCTTGCGACGATTGGTGAACTCACCGAGCGCGCGTGGAGACAAGGCGTGCAAGTGATGGTGGAGGGACCCGGTCACGTTCCGCTGGATCAAATTGAATACAACATGAAATTGCAGCGACGACTTTGCCACGGCGCGCCGTTCTATGTGCTTGGACCGTTGGTCACGGATATTTTTCCGGGCTACGACCACATCACAAGTTGCATTGGCGCCACCAGCGCCGCGTATCACGGCGCGAGCATGTTGTGTTACGTCACTCCCAAGGAACATTTGGGTTTACCAAAGAAGGACGATGTGAAGCAAGGATGCGTCGCGTATAAAATTGCGGCGCATGCCGCCGATGTCGCGCTTGGCATTCCCGGCGCGCGCGACCGCGACGACGAGCTCACCAAGGCGCGCGCCGCGTTGAATTGGCAGAAACATTTTGAGTTGTCATTCGATCCAGACACCGCCCGCGCTTATCACGACGAGGACCTG
The DNA here is from genome assembly GCA_005789005.1 of Planctomycetia bacterium. GTDB lineage: Bacteria > Planctomycetota > Phycisphaerae > Phycisphaerales > SM1A02 > SYAC01. The sequence goes on from SYAD01000149.1 coordinate 18,351, forward strand.
GACGTGGACACGGATTTCTGCGCCATGTGCGGGCACGATTGGTGCAGCGTTCGCATCAGCAAAGAAATTCAGGAGTTTGCCAGCGGCAAGAGCGAGGAGTATCGACGCGACAAGCCGGTGTTGAGCGCGGCGCTTACGCCAGAGCAACAAGAGGTGCTTGCAAAGCGTGGCGTGCTTTCGCCCGAGGAGATCCACAAGCTTGCTTCCAAAACCAAGGCGGCGGTTGGCGCGGTTGAAGCCAAGGCGTCTTGCCACAGTGACTTTGTTGACGCCACAGTTGCGCAGCAAAAACAGGAGCAATTTGTTCAGCTCAACACGGCGCCAGCCCACAATATTCCCACAAAAATCCCTTTAATTTAGGGCGCACCAAAGGAATTTCTTGGCATACTTATATCAATGATGGCTCTCCAGCATCATCACAAAGAGAATTCTCCGGGCAATCCATCGCCCTCATGGTTAAGCGCGCCGCCCATGCGATATCAAGAGGGCTACGTGTGGTTTCTGCTTTTTTCAAGCATGGACATTATTTTGACGTGGCATATTTTACGCAAGGGCGGTCTTGAAGTGAATCCACTCGCGCGGCTTGTGATTGAGCATTGGGATCTTGCCGGGGCCATCGCGTTTAAATTTAGTTTGGTCTTGTTCGTTGTTGTCGCGTGCGAAATAGTTGGCCGACACGAGGACAGGCTTGGCAAGCGACTCACCGCGGTCGCCATCGCGGCTTCGGCATTTCCTGTTATTTGGAGTCTGTGCCTGTTGGCGATGCACGGATTTCTTATCCAGCCCGTTGCGCAATAATTGACGCGTTGTGAGCGCGTGTGAACGAGCGGCGAACTTGATCCACGCCGCGCATTACTTTTATTTTTTGACCTTGGTCGACATTCTCGCTTGCGCCATAGCCGCTTCAATTTCCTTGCTAGATCTAGGAATGTCGCGTGTGAGAGTGACTGGTCCGCGCGGAGTTATAAAAATGTCGTCCTCAATGCGCACGCCAATTTTTTCTTGGGGCAAGTACACGCCAGGCTCAATCGTGATCACGGCGCCGGCTTGAAGCGGCGCGTCAGGGTTTGCGTCATGCGTTTCAAGACCAAGGTGGTGGCCAATGGAATGAATGAAGGCGTCGGCAAGTCCAGCGCGACGAATGACCGCGCGCGCGGCCTCGTCAATCTGGTGAAAGCGCGCGCCGGGCTTGCACGCGCGAATTGCCGCCGTTTGCGCCGCCAGAACCAAGTCATGAATCTCGCGCTGACGCGGCGTGAACTTTCCATTCACTGGCAATGTGCGCGTGACATCGGCGGAATATCCGCACCACTTGGCGCCGGAATCCAAACACACCAAATCGCCATCACGCAATATTTGATCGTTGGCGTGGTAGTGCAATACCGTGCTGTTGAAACCGCCACCTGCGATTGTGCGAAACGCAAGTTCACGCGAACCGCCTTGGTGATACCCCGCCTCCACGTGCCGTTGTAAATCAAACTCGTTCATGTTGGGTCGCAGCGAGGCGAACGCGGCGGCAAAACCAAGTCCCGTTATGCGGCCAGCTTCTTGAATGCATGCCACTTCAGATTTGCTTTTGCGGGCGCGCATGTCATTTAAAATATTCGCGCCGTCATGGATGGAGCAATTTGGAATGCGCTCCGCCGTGCGGCGAAAAATTTCCAGGTCTCCGCTTACAGGGCTATTGTGGGCCGCAAGCGGCATGAGCAAGGTCAACGCCTTGGCGCGTTTGGCCGCGTCTAGAAGTTGCAGCGCAAGAATGTTGGTTCGAAAGATGGTTTCAATTCCGGCGCGCGCGCGAAGTTCACCACCAATTTCGGCGCGAAAGCCATCCCACTTTTCGCGCTCTGGATTCAGCGGCCTTAGAAAAAGTTGCACGCGTCGCGCGGGGTTTGGATTCTTCCCATCAAACAATAACGCGGCGCCGGGTTCATCAACCAAACCAGTGAGGTAGGTGAAGTGCGCGTGCGCGGCGAAAGGGTGGTGCAAGTTTGGATCGGCTTCGCCCGCAAGAACCAAGCCGACCGAGCCGCGCAGAGCGTCAAGCAGGGCGCCGCGGCGGCGCGCAAATTCCGCCTGCTCAATCATGATTGCGGGCTTGATAGAAGAACGATTTTTGGTTGCGGCCATGCGCTGAGAATACGCACAATTTCAATGTGCCACGCGATCTTTGTGTTTATGACAGCAATGTCGCGCGGCGGCTTTGTCGCACAAGTTCGACGCGCGCTCAAGATAGATATGGCTTTCACAACGGAAGATTCAGGCGTTCGCCGCGGCCGCCGTCTTATCCATAATGCGCTTGGCATACGTGGTCATGGCGTTGCGCAATTGATCGAAACTTTCCAGCACATACAAAATGGGCTGATAGTGGTCAATTTCAAACGCCGTATCGCACACGCGGTCCAAATCAAATGGACGGCGATCCACCTCGGCGCTCTCAAGCGCGTGCGTGCATTCACCAGGACTTGAAATCAAACCACTGCCGTACACCTTGATGCGTCCGTTTTCTTTGATCAAACCAAATTCAACCGTGAACCAGAAAAGGCGCGACAGGCGCTCGACATCTTTTTGATCGGTGGCTTCAAGAGCGGCCTTGCCGTAGGTCTGCAGAAAATCCGCGAACACTGGATCCGCGTGCAAAGGAACATGTCCAAAGATGTCATGAAAAATGTCGGGCTCTGGCAGATAGTCAATGCTTTGCTTGGGTCGAATCACAATGGTGGTGGGAAATTCGCGTCGCGCCAAGCATGCGAAGAAAGCCTTGGGCGGCAAGTAGCCAGGCACCGCGCGGCTTTGCCACTTGGTCAAAGGATGCAGGCGGCTATTGATTTCCGCCAACGGCGGAATTCTGTCGCGACGAAGATTGATCAACGCCGCGCCGTCTAAGTATGTTTTGCTGGCGTTATCTTTTAGAAAAATCATTTGACGGTCAAACATGGTCGACCAAGTTTCTTGATTTTCCGCGCTGTATCCATCGTACTTCTGCTCGATATAGCAACGCGCGATGTCCCCGTAACCAGGCGCGCCAAAGTTGTTGGCGTAGGTTTGCGCGGCGTCGGCTTGCGCGTCGTCAATCATTTTGTGATTCAGGCTGCCCGCGAACTTTTTAGGGTGATGTGATCCGTCCATGTGGTTCTCCTGTGGAAAATGATTCTAGTGTGCGGGAGTGAAATTACGGAATCACAAATTGGTGGGAAATGACGCACCCTCAATGAACGAGCGAACTTGCTCGGCGTTTTCAAACGAAAGAGGAAACGGCAAGCGGCCCACATCATGCATGCGGCGGATGTCAATGCCGCCGGCGTCCACGCCGACCGCGATCGGATCTTCGCACTCCACTTTTGTGGTCACGCACAGCGCTTTCAAAAATGCGCGCGGCTGCGCGTTGAACTGTTTCAGCAAAGCGCTTTCTTCCGCCGCCAACGGATTTGCCTTCATCATCGCTTGATCATCCAGGAACCAGCCAGCAAGCCGACCCGAATCAATCGCAACACTAGCCCAGCGCACATCCTCCGGTTCGCCGTGATAGGCGCGCCAACGATCGCACCACTGCGCGAATGTTCCTGTTTCGGATTGACGAGAAAGCGTGACAATTAAATGCATACTGTCGTCGTCATCATTGGGAAGTTCAAGCACTGTCTCCATAGCCAGCAGCATGGCTTCCATCACCGGCATCACAAGCGTTCCATCGCTCGCCACGATGAACTTCACCGCCACGCGTTCGCCATCAAATTTTAAAAATCCAGAGAGATGCCCATGGAGAAATTCAATCGCCGCTTCAATGGAAACTTCTTGCATGGCATCATGCTAATCAGTCACGGCTCTTCGTACACTCTGCGCATGCCGCGTCGCCAGAATCCAACCAGTCACCCCGACTTGCGATTGCTGCCAATGAATCGACGAACTTTTACGCACCGCATCGGCGCATGGGGTGTGGCATGTCGCTGATCGCCGTGGCGATTACTGTGGAAAGCGTCAGTTATATTGACTCCGCGCTTCTGTCCGCGCGGGAAGAAGCCAAGCGCGGCGCCACCATTGTGGAGTGGCGCGTGGATGCTTTGGCGCAAACAGATAATGCGCTTGAGAGCGTGGCGCTGCTGGTAAAAAATAGTCCGCTGCCTTGCATTATCACCATTCGTGGTACGGGCGAGGGTGGTACATACGCGGGCGATGAGATTGCGCGGCTTGAATTGCTCATAGCGATTTGCAAATTGAATGTGCCGCCGTCGTATATTGATCTTGAACTGGCCGCCTTCCAAGCAAGCGCGGATTTTAAAAAACAATTTGCTGCGGCTAAAACATCCACGCGCCTTATTTTAAGCGCGCATGATTTTGAATCGCGGCCCACGGATCTTTCAAAGCGCGTCGCCGCCATGTTCAGCGAACCGCTGTGCGCCGTAGCCAAGATTGCGTGGCGCGCGCGCAGCGTGCGTGACAATCTGGAAGCCTTCGAGTTGCTGCGCAATCAAAGCAAGCCAACAATCGCGCTGTGTATGGGGCAATTTGGAATTGCCAGTCGCGTGCTGACTCCAAAGTTTGGCGGCTTTCTTACGTATGCGCGCCCCAACGGCGAAATGGGCACCGCGCCTGGTCAACTTACGGTTGAAGAATTCATCGACGTGTATTCAATTCAACACATCACTACGGCCACGCAAGTTTTTGGCGTGATTGGTTGGCCCGTTGAACATTCGCTGTCACCTTTGCTGCACAATACGGCTTTCACCGCCACGCAATTCAACGGGGCGTATGTTCCGCTGGCCATTCCGTCTGAGTGGGAGCATTTCAAGGCGTCGCTTGGCGAAATGGTCGCGTCGCCAATTCTCAATTTGCGTGGAGTCAGCGTCACGCTTCCGCATAAGGAGCACGCATTGCGATGGTGCAAGCAGCAGGGAGATGGCGCCGATGTGGTGAGCGAGTGGTGTGGCGCGGCGAACACTTTAATTTTTTCTAGCCACGGAGTTTCGCACGCATTCAACACTGACGCGCCAGCTGCCGTTGCCGCAATCGCGATGGCACTTGGTATGAACGAGCAGGCTTCAGCCGCGCTTGCATGTGGTGGCGACGGGAAAAACCCCCAAGGTATTTTGATACAAGACCCAGATACTGCGCCAGAAGAAATAAACCTCATGCTGCAAACGTTCGATCAATGGCGCCAGCAACGCATATTGGTATTGGGCGCGGGCGGCGCGGCGCGTGCCGTGATTGCAGGCCTGGCTCTTGCGGGCGCGCATGTCACCATCGCCAATCGCACACACGACAAAGCCGCGCAACTTGCAAATCAGTTCAACTCCCGCGCCACCAGCGGCCCAAATCAGTCGCGTGTTGAAGCCATCTTGCTTCAAAATCTGTCGGCGCATTCTTTCAACGCAATCGTGAATTGCACCAGCGCTGGAATGACAGGCGGCGGCGAAAGCATTGACCCACTTCCGGAAGCATTTCAAATAACAAACTCCATGGTTGTCATGGACACTGTGTATCGACCGCGCGAAACGCCGCTTCTGAAACGGGCGCGGTCTGTTGGCGCTGTGATTGTTGATGGAACGGAAATGTTTTTGCGGCAAGCCGCTTTGCAATTCGAATTGTTCACGCAAGATCTTGTCGCCCCTGATAGCGCGACGGAAAATAAGCCACACCAACTCTCGCCACGCACAGGCAATGCAGCAAACATTTCTTCACGCACAACATCGTCATTCACAGTCGCTCCGGTTGATTTGTGGCGCAAAATTCTTAACCAAAAATTAGGCGAGCGTTCATGAAAATCTCCTTGCCCTTGGCTCGCAGCACTCGCGCGCCCATGATCGCGCTTGTCACGCTTTCGCTGCTGAATTTGCTGAATTACGCCGATCGCTACGTTGTCAGCAGCCTGGTTCCATTTCTAGAAAAGTCAATCGATCAAGGCGGCTTGGCGCTTACGCATACACAATCCGGCTGGCTGTATTCCGCATTTATTGTTGTGTACATGATCGCCGCGCCGGCGTTTGGTTTCATCGCGGACAGATTTCCGCGCCTTCATGTTCTCGCCGCGGCCGTTGCATTTTGGAGCATGTTGACATTGCTTGGAGGTTTTGCATGGGGCTTCTGGAGTTTGCTGATCATGCGCGCCCTCACTGGAATTGGCGAAGCCGCTTACGCCAGCGTTGCGCCAGCCGTTCTTGCCGATGAATTCCCGGCCAGACAACAAAGTCGCGCGATGGCTTTCTTTAACGCCGCAATTCCAGTTGGCGCCGCGATTGGTTTCACGCTTGGTGGAGTGGTGGGATCCATGTACGGTTGGCGCGAAGCTTTCTTTGTAGCCGGCGGTCCTGGACTTTTTCTAGCGCTGGTGATTTATTTTCTTCGCGATCCAAAGCGCGGAGCCATGGATGCGCACGTTGTTGTGAACGCGCCGCCAACGTTGCACAGCGCTGTTGGAATTCTGTTTCGGCCGCGTTGGCTTTGGACCACCATGGGGTACGCGCTGCAAACAGCCGGCTTTGGAAGTCTTGGTTTTTGGACGCCAACGTATCTTGAAAAATCTTGGGGATTAAGCGTTGAAAGTTCCAGCACAATGTTTGGCGCGGTCATTGTTGTCACTGGAATCACCGGCACAATGGCAGGTGGGTTTTTTGGCGATTGGTGGTACCAAAGAAAACCCACGGCGCATTTATGGATATGTGGAATCACCAGTTTTCTTGCGGCCGCATCAATCCTGTTTGTTCTTTACGCGCCCAATGTCACAGCCATGTGGTGTGGCGTGACTCTTGGCTCTTTCTTTTTAGTGATGAGCGTGGGCCCCGTGCACGCCCATCTTGTTCACATTCTGAATCCAGCTGAACGCGGCACGGGCATGGCGTTGGCTATTTTCGTTTTGCATGTGTTTGGCGATGTTCCCGCGGTCCCAATGATTGGTTGGATTGCGCAGGGATCAGGTTGGAAAATTGCGTACATGTCCATTCCGATTTTCATATTTCTCGCGGGAATTATTTGGTGCTTGGGAGCGATGTATGAACAACGCGTGCGTTCACAATTTTCCAATTCTATCGCTCGCACATAATCGTCCCTTCGTATGATGAGCGTATGACATTGCGCTATCTCACCGCCGGTGAAAGTCACGGACCAGGTTTGCTTGCAATTGTGGAGGGAATCCCCGCGGGCCTTTCCATTGACAGTGAGTTCATCAACGGCGAATTGCAGCGCCGTCAAGCGGGCTATGGTCGCGGCGCGCGACAGCGCATTGAGACCGACAAGGCGGAATTTATTTCGGGCGTTCGCCGCGGCGTGTCCATGGGCGGTCCAATCGCCATGCGAATTCCCAATGAAGACAATCGCCTTGATGACGCGGCGAAAACTCCTTCGGTTTCGCGTCCGCGTCCTGGCCACGCCGATCTTGCCGGCAGCGTGAAATGGCTCACCACCGATTGCCGCGAAACATTGGAGCGGGCCAGCGCGCGTGAAACCGCGGCGCGCGTCGCGGCCGGCGCGCTTGCGAATTGTTTTCTGCGTGAGTTTGGTATTCAAACATGTGGCTTTGTGCGCGCCGCGCTTGATGTCCGCTGGACTGGCGAAGTCACCGCGCATTCATGGCCCGCGCAACTTGCTGCGCGCAATGCAAGCGACGTTGGAATTCCCTGTGACGCAACAAGCGCGCAACTGATCGATCGCATTCATCAAGCCAAGGTTGACAAGGACACGGTTGGTGGATTGGTTGAAGCGCAAGTGTTCAATTGCCCAATTGGTCTTGGTTCATGCGTGCAGTGGCACGAACGATTGGACTCGCGCTTGGCTGGCGCAGTGATGGGTATTCAAGCTTTCAAGGCCGTTGAAATTGGTCTTGGTCGTGAGTGCGCATTCCGAACTGGAAGTCAAGTGCACGATGCGATTCAGTATGACGCGTCAAAGAAAAACGAATCACATCTTGGATTTGTACGGCCAACCAACAACGCCGGCGGACTTGAAGGCGGCATGACCAATGGAATGCCTGTGGTCGTGACCGGCACCATGAAGCCCATCAGTACGTTGCTTCGAGGCATGCCAAGCGTTGATTTAAACACCAAGGAATCCGTCATGAGCGCGTATGAGCGTTCCGATGTCAGCGCCATTGCCGCGGCGAGCGTGGTGATGGAGCATGTTGTTGCGTTTGAAATAGCCCGCGCGTTCCTGGAAAAATTTTCCGGCGATTCCATGACGCAAGTGAAAGCGTCTTACGCGGCGTACATGGAATTGGCGCGCCGCTTGCCGCTCGTTTGATTTCTCTTTATCTCCCGTTTAGGCAAGTTCAGGCACTTAAATGCTTGGGCTGATAACCCCAAGGGACTCGCCAGCGGTTTTTTTATCCTTCAACTTTAAGAAAATTTCCAATTAAACTTGATCTTTTATTTCTGGTTGCGATATTCACGTTGGAGGTTTGAAATGACTATGAAAACGCCAATCGCACGAGCAGTATTCGAGTATCCATGCTCTTGGGGCTACAGCCTGATCGCTGGCCAAGAAGCGCATTTGCACTTGGCTATTCGGCAGACATTTGGGCAGCACCCAGTCAAAATTGGAGAGCTTCGCAAGAGTTCCGGCGGTCGTTGGTGCGCTTTGAACGTGGACACCACCGTCACGGACGAATCGCAACGACAAGGCTTCTTGGACACGCTTCGCAAGTGCGTTGGAATTCGTTATGTGCTGTAAATCTTGTACCCAAAGGCGATTCAATCGCCTTGATTGATCGTTTGGTTGGTTTATTCCGTCTGTGAACTGAAATATCAAATCACTTGTTCTTTGCAACTTGACTGAAAATAATTAGAGTCGATTCTCTTGATGATTGAAAACTTAAGACCAGATGTGGCCCCGCAGGCACCTGGTCGAACGTTTCGTCCATCCACTCCCGCGCCGACCACATCAGGTCGTGCAACAAGGAGTCGACGAAATGAAATTCACTTCCCACATCAAAAATTGCGCCCGCCAAACTCACACACTTGCACGTACGTTGTCAATGTTGCTTTTGTGTGCCGCAGCCACCAACAGTTCAGCCGCCCCAGTGAAGGCGTTGACTTGGGGAAGCGTTGATAAAGCTTGCACCCAACAAACACAAATGGTGATGGTGGATTTTCCACAGACCGGTGCATGGGCAGCGGCGCGAACAAAGAATCAACCAACCGGCCAGCGCGTGTTGTTGCTCCGCTTCTTTGTTGACGATTTGACACAGCATCCATCTGATCGTTGCATCGCAACCAATGCAAAAGGTGTTTCGACAATCACCCCATACCAAAGTCCATTTCTCACCAACGGCATCAAGCGTTCACAGGCCCGCATTGAAAAGTTCTTTGATGAATTTAAAGCCGCGGGCGGCGTGGTTGATTACGTGATCTTTGACAACGAAAATTATCTTGCCGCCTGGGTGATGGGCATGAATGCCTTGCAAGCCATTGAAAATGACTCACGCTTTAAATCAAGCTACGGAAAGACAATTGGCTTTAAGGTGAGTCAGATTCAGTGGGGCAATGTGTATCACGCAACTTGGGATGCTTTAATGATTGGCATTGTTGACGCCGCCATGAATACTTCGGCATACGCTCCTGTAAAGAAGCGATTTCCAAATGCTCGAGTAGCGAATTACGAGTCATGCGTACTGAAACAAGCCAATGCTGCCCCTAATTGCCTTGGTCGACCAATGTGGAATCAGTCAGCTAGTTTCGGAACTGATGATGCGCCAAGTTATTATGGTCAATCAACTCCAACCATGGCCGCGGCAAAATTCGACGGCGTGAATGCGATTGGTTCCAAGCCAGAGGATCAACTCCGTTTCCAACTCCATCGCATGCGTTCTGTGAGTAAAAGTTCAAATGGCGCTCGTTCACAAATGCCTTGGATTGCGCACCGCCAATTTGGCAAGCTTGCATATTGGGGTCCATCTGAATGCCCAATGAGCGGCACAATGTATTGGGATGAAATGGTGATTCAACAAGTGATGCACGGCGCCGACACCTTGCAGGTTTTCAATGCCGACGCGTGGGAAGTTGGTTCCGATCCAAAGATGTTCAATCCAAAGGAAGATCAATTCGCGCTCGAGTCAATCATCACGGATCTCAATAAGCGTCTTGGCACGAATCCAGGCGCAAGCCGTTGGTTCTCCGTAACTGGTTGGGCCGACAAAGTCTTTATCACCGGCCGCATGCTTTCCAACGGAACACTTTGGAGAATTTCATTCACCGATGGTGTCAACTCTATTGCTCTTCCTTTAAGGGACGGAACAATCCAAATCGTCACCCGCGAAGAAGGCACCGCTGGCGCATGGTTCTTTGAGAGCTACACCAACCAAGTCACTGTACGTCAAGACAAAAGTGATGTTGCGTTCATGGTTGTGGACGACTCGGTTATTCAAGCTGATTTAAATAATGATTCACAAATCAATTCAGCCGACATGCAGTTGCTGGCCGCCGCAATGGGAAGCACTGGCGAGCATGCCGCGGATTTGAATAAGGATGGCGTGGTTAATCAAGCGGATCAAAGCAAAATGACTTTGGTACGAACCACTCTTGTTGCGCAGGCAAGGAAAACAATCAGGGGCACAACTCCAATTGTGCAATCAAACACCCAGGTTGCGATGAAATAATTCACGCTTGCGAAAGCGGAACTGGCGGCGATGCCGGAGCAGGGTGGTACAGAACCCTGCTTCGCAAGGCTTCAAACAGGGAAGTTAATTCGCGCGCCGGAATAGTTCCCACCAGCGAACTCGGCATTGAAAGTTGGCAGCCGTATTCCGCGGCTTTCGCCAATGCTTCGGTGGCGCTTCTGCGATCGCCGCGCAGGGAGAACGCGAGTCCCAGCGCCCACCATGCATCTGCAAACTGCGGCACCGATTGGGTTGCCGCCCGAAACGCGCGGCCGGCCTCGATGGGATTTCGCTCGCTTGTGAGATATGAAACACCCATGTTGAAATGAACCCAAGCATTTGTGGCGTCGCCTTGAAGAAGTCCCCGACATAATCGCAAAGCGTCTTGGTGGCCATTCAAACCCAGCGACAAAGATGCGACCGCTTCGTTCATCAGACATGCGTGCGCGTTTTTGTCGGAGTTCGCCGCCTCTTGAAATGCTTGACGCGCTCCTGTCCACGCACTCGCGGCGAGCAAACGAACGCCGCGCTCAAAATGAATCGGCATCGCTTGGAGGTCGTTTGTTGAAACGACTATTGTCGACACCTTCGCAAGATTTGGTTCTGAATCCATCGCAAGCGAGAAGGGTTCAGGCGCGGTGGTTTGTTGTGGTGGCGAAGCCGAAGAAATTTCCTTCTGTGAAGCCGCCATTTGATTTGGAAATATTTGTTGGGCAATGATTGCGATGGACTCGGGAATTTCAAATCGCACCACGCGCAAACGTTTGGACTTCAATCGAGCCACGGATGGCTTTCTGCGGCCGCCACCAATCTCCATTGGCAATTCATCCGCCATGGTGGTGATGGTCAACAAAACTCCATCGCCATAATGACGAAACCAACGATGTCCCTCCGGCGCGGCATCGTGGCCGCGCACCATTCGAACCACGGGTATCTCAAATATTCGATTTAAGGACTGCAAGGATTTTGCAAAGTCCTCGGGCTTTGCAGACACTTCGCCCGATATTGCCGACGGAATGACTTGCGGCTCTCGCGGATGTAGCCGGTCTAACGCAAATGCTCGCAGAACAATTGGTTGCGACTCCAGTGTCCGCGCATTCTCAATCGCCGCCAAAATTGATTCGCGCGGAAGCGCGCTATGCGCCAGCAACATTCCATCTGGGCAGATCACTGCCACGGGAATTTTTTCAACAAAATCAGAAAATGCGCGCGCCAGATTACGCAGCGAATTTTGAAGCGCGTCAGGCACGGGCATGTCCGCCAGGCCGCGCGGCTTGCGGTCATCTATTGCTATTTCATTCTCCAAAGTCAGCGCAAGTTCCCGATCGCCGGCGATAAAAATAGTGCGGCTGGGCGCGGTGGCGAATCGCTCAAGCGCGATCGCCAAACACGCGGCGTCGCCCAAAGTTCCAGCGGCTAAGTCGCCAAGAAAAACAATTTGCGGGGAGCGACCTCTTCCCGTGGCCTCATCAATAAACCCAAGAACAGTTTCAAGTGCCAACACATCTCCCCGCACATCTCCAATGATCCAGAACGCCTCCTCCTCTGAAATTTCATTCAGTCGAAGAACACGTCTGCCAATGGGACGGAATTCCGCGCCCATCGCGCCAGGACCAGATCCCACCAATTGATTCGCTGCCTGCACCGCGTCAAATGCCCGATGCAGCGTTCGCCCGGTATCGCCCCACATAGCCACGCGTTGACGAACCCTCTCCAAAATAAGTTTGGCTCTTGGTTCGGTTAAATCAACCGTCACCAATGGTCCCGGAGGCGGAACGGTAGGGGTTAAATCTTCGCTTTGGAAAGGAGACACAAACAAATACTAACGAGGGAATCTGCGTTGTTGAATTCACGCCATAATTGTGCCTACTATGGGTGCATGAAACGAAACATCACATCCGCAATTCTTGGCGCAATAGCGGCGGTCACTGGATTTGCGTGCGCCCAATCCGCTCCGCAAAATGCCGAGCTTATTCAAAAATGGAAGGATCGCAGCATGTATTCAATTAAAGCAACCACACTCGACGGAGCGCCCGCGGATCTTTCGCAATATCAAGGCAAAGTTGTCTTGGTCGTGAATGTCGCAAGTCGTTGCGGCTTCACAGGTCAATATGCCGGTCTACAAAAGTTGTATGACACCTACAAAGACAAAGGACTTGTGGTGCTTGGAATTCCAAGCAATGATTTTGGCGGTCAAGAGCCGGGCAGCGAAAAAGAAATCAAGGAATTTTGCTCCTCTAAATATTCCGTGACATTTCCAATGTTGTCCAAGGAGCAAACCAAGCCTGGACCAGGCCAAAGCGAAATTTATGAATTTCTTGGAACTCGAATCGGCAAATTGCCCGGATGGAATTTCAGCAAATATGTGGTCAACAAGCAGGGGCAACCGATCGCATTTTATGCCAGCAATGTTGCGCCCGATGACAAGGCGTTGTTGGCCGCGATCGAGCAAGTTCTGGGTTTAAAACCAGCCGAGCCTTCCGAGCCGAAGCAAAAATAAATTTTTGCATCACGCCAATGATTCACAGTGGCGTTTCGTGAATATTTTTCTCGAGTTGCTTTGCTGTGATTCTGCGTAGAGGCAGAAGCACTTCCGTTGTTACCGCCGCCGCCAACAGCGAAACGCCCATCCAATTTGGAAGCACGCCAATCATTAAAGCCGTCGAGGCCAGCGCGGCTTGTGGCAATGGCGCGCTGGAAATTGCCAACGCCACGCGCAATGAACGCAGCCACGGAACTGCCAGCGTTAATGCAAATCCACTTGCCGCCGCGATCCATCGCAAATCTTCCCCGGCGAAATAAAGTCCCACTGTCGGCGCCACTCGAAATTCGTGCAACACATCAACGCGGCTTAAAGCGATCGCAACCGCCGCCGCCGTGGCTGGTCCAAAACTGCGCGATAAAAATGTATTGGGAAGATCGCGTAATCCCCACGCGGCCAACATGGTTCCCCAAGGCAGCAACCACGCCGCGGCCGAATCAAATTCCATTCCCCAAGCCGCCATGCAAGCCACTGTGAATGAAATAAATCCAGCGCAGCCTCGGGCCGCGTCAATAGATGAGGAATTTTCCGCAAGCAAGCCCATTGTCATCCAGCGTTCAGTGCCGCGGGGCAACGCCGCGCCAAACGCCACGGTGGCCGCCGCAACAAGGCTCCATGTTGCAAGCACTTCTTGCGTTTCAATTTTGGCCACCAGAAAAACCACAGCGATTGGAATTAAAACCGTCCATGCTCCGATGGCCAATCCGCCGCTCATCCACCAACGTATGCGACCGGACATAGGTGATCGCGCCAACGTGACGGTCGCGGTCAGCAATGCGACCACCCATAAGGCTCCGTGATCAAATGCGGTTCGGCTTTCTTGCAGGCGAATTTCCGCACTTTGGCGCGCGGCGTCAAGTTCAATCACAACAGACTCCGCGGGAACTGTTTGAGTTGTTGTGGCGGCGAGTAACAATGCCTCGGTGGCGCGTTGCGATCGTAAAACTTCTTTGCGCTCCTCTAAGCATCCATCAATGAGACGATCGTATAAATGCGGCAATGCTTTGGCGGCGCAGAGCGGACCAAAGAACACGCCAACACATATCCCCGCCGCAATCCAGGAGTTTTTCCAGCCAGCCGCGCGCAACAACCACGCCAACGCCGCCGCCGTGGCGCCCACCAGTACGGCGCCAGAAATGGACCACGTGATAATTTCGGGAGTCAACACTCCCGTACAGTAGTTGCTCGGAGGGGTTTTATGCGAGGCTAGGAAAGTTCATCTTCAAGTTTTTACTTTGGCTCAATTCAATTCTAAACTTCAACTCGGTTCTGCGCACAATTTGCTCGAAAGATTTCCAATGCGTGTATCCACATCAATCTTCAATGCTTCCGCCATAATTCTTTGCATGGCAGTTCTTATGTCGCCGCTTCACGCCAACGCCGCACATATTCAAACTCAAACTCAAGCACCAACCCGTCGTGTTCCCAATGCGGCAGCGTTTATAAATGCCATCGACATGGCGCCCGCGGACGCCGTAAGTCTGATGGTTGTGCCCGACGCGCAATCTCTGGGCGAAGACATGGGCGAGCTTGCGGCCAAACTTGAGCGCATGCAAGCGTTAACACAGATGAAGCCGCTTGATCTTCTGAAGAGCCAGTTTGGAGTGGGACCAGGAATGAATGATCGCGGTGCATTCGTCGCGTGGTTTGCAACCGCCCCCGACAAGTCGCTGCAGTGGTGCGCGCTGATTCCAACAATCAACAGCGAGCAATTTCTTCAGGCTAATTTTGAAGCCGTGCCCACCACCGCGCCCGACGCGTTTCGCTGGCGCGGCAAATTGATCTATGTAAAAATAATTGACGGCGCAGTTGTGGCTAGCCAAAGCCCCGATCTTGCCCGCGCGTATATCCGCAAGGCGGGACTTACCGATCGGCTGAAAAAACGTTTGGGCGAGCGTGGTTTTGCACTTTTCTGCGATGGTGATATTGGTTTGTGGGCTGGTCCAGAATCTTTGGCCGACATGCAAGAGCGTGGGCGCGAAGCTCTAGAAAAAAATGAGCAATCGCCCGCGCTCAATGAAAAAGAAAATACGTCGACCAAGGATCAACCCATTGCGCCGCGTGAGCGCATGGCGAAATTATTGGCGGGACTCACTGACGGCGTCACAAGCATCGACATGGATCCCCTAGGTGTTTTAGTCCGCAGTTACGCCGTGTTGGATCCCACAAGTGAGTTGGCAAAGTCGGCGCACGGCGGCGAGCACACCGGCGCCAATTTAAATCACTTGCCGCGCGGGCCATTTGTTGTGGCCATGTCCGCGGACATCGTTGGCCTTGGTGGGACACAAGCGTTTCTGGATCTTGCCGCGTTGATTCCTGGTGGCCAACAAGCGCCGTCGTGGCTGGAGCAAAATAAATCTCTCGTCACATCCATTCAGATGGCGATCTATCCCAGCAAGTTGGGCGTGGTGGGCGGCGGTTTGTTGAATGAAGCCATGCTTTGGCTAGGCGCAACGGATGGCGTGACTGCAAAATCACTTTTGCAACAATGGATGCTTTCACTTTCCGCGGAAGTGGATGGTCAGAAACGCGAAGTAACCTGGGAAACGGACCGCGTATTGAAAAATGGAACAAAAACTGACGCGTTTCTTGTGAAAGAAATTTCGCTGCCAAAGAACGGCCAGCCCGCCCGCCGAATCAATCCAATGGAGCGCATCTTCCGCACTGTTTTGTATGGCCCCAAGGGCCCGACCGGTTTCGTGAAAGCATTTCCTGATGGCGTGTTCGTCACATTCAGTCAACGACCCGATGTTCTTGAGCGCGCCATCTCCACCACCACGGGCGCAAGTTCTTTGCAAACCGACGCAGTGATTACCGCGCTTAGGAATTGGCTGATGCCCAAACCCGATGTACTTGGATTTGTTGGAGTGGGATCGCTTTTAAATGTTGTTCGACAAACCATCAACGCGTTTCCAATGGGTGGGTTGGAAATTCCCGATGCTTCGCCAGATATAGAGCCGATCGCTTTCGCGCTTTCAATTGATGGCGGAAAAATTGAAACTGCCACCATGATTCCAACCAACGTAATTGGTGTTGTGGTTGCGGCGTATGCGGATCGCAAAGAAGCCCAACAAGAAGACCAGCAAGAAAGTCAGCAAGAAAGTCAGCAAACAAAAGATAGCACGAGCAATTCCGCCGATGATGATTCGGAAATTAAATCATCCCCAGACGCCACGCCAACACCGCCGCCAATTCCTGCGCCTAAAAAACCGTGACGCGTATTCATCCACAAGCCACATCCTGGTCCATCGCCGCGCACGCGCCAATTTCATTTGCCACGCGGCCATTGCTTGCGGGCATTCTCAATTGCACTCCCGATTCATTTTCAGATGGCGGACAATTCGCAACGCCCACGCAAGCCATTGAGCACGGCCTGCGCCTGGTCAGTGAGGGCGCGGACATTCTTGATGTTGGTGGCGAAAGTACGCGCCCTGGCGCGCAACGCGTTTCGGCCGCTGAACAAATTCACCGCATCGAGCCCGTCATTCGAGCCTTGCGGCAGCGGTCAAGCGTTCCCATCAGTGTGGACACAACATTAAGCCTGGTTGCGGAGGCCGCCATCGCGGCGGGCGCGAATATTGTCAATGATGTCAGTGGGGGCGAGGAGGACGAAAATATATTGCGCGTTGCCGCGAATGCCAACGCGGGTTTGATTCTCATGCATCGATTACATCCGCCTGGGCAAGATCAATACAGCGATAAATATAAAATTGCGCCGACGTACGTCGATGTTGTGCGGGACGTGTTGGCCCAACTTCTACGCTTGGCGGAGCGCGCGCGGTTTTTCGGCGTACGCAACGAGCACATTGTCATTGATCCCGGATTTGGATTTGGAAAAAGTGTGGATGACAATTTTAAATTACTGCGCCGCGTGAATGAAATCACCGCGTGTGAATTTCCAGTGATGGCAAGCCTGAGCCGCAAAAGTTTCCTAGGCGCCGCGAGTGGCGCCACTGATCCAAGCCAACGATTGCCCGCATCGCTCGCCGCCGCCGCGTTGGCCGCGCAGGGCGGCGTCGCCATTCTGCGCGTCCACAACGTGTTGGAACATCGGCAATTCATAAGCATTTCCGCGGCGTGCGCTGCTTGCTAGCATCAATTCATCGCTAGCGGATCGTCCGGCAGCGATAGACAGTAAAAATATTCAGGACACATTGTCCGCAGTTGATGAGGAAACCATGGCAAGCCCAAGCACAATCGAATTCACAGAAGCAAATTTTGACAGCGAAGTTCTAAAGAGCGCCGTTCCAGTGTTGGTCGATTTTTGGGCTGAGTGGTGTCAACCGTGCCGCATGCTTGGTCCCACCATCGATCAAGTCGCTGAAGAAACCAAAGGCAAAGCCAAGGTTGGCAAAGTTGATATTGATCACCACCAATCCATCGCATTGAAGTATGGCATTCAAAGTATTCCAACCATCTTGCTGTTCAAGCAAGGGCAACTCATTAAGAAATGGGTTGGCGCGGTTCCGAAAGCCACATTAATGACCACGCTGAACGAGTCCATCGGCGCGGCTTAAGCGCCGAATTCTCCATACCCGAGTGGGCGCACGCATTTGCAAGCCATCGTCAAATACGGCGGCAGTATGTACAATGTTTCACCGTCGATGCCGCCAAATGTAGGTATCGTGATTTGATTGTGTCTGAATTTAATTTGGCAACTTTGGGCCTGTAGCTCATTTGGTAGAGCGCTTCCATGGCATGGAAGAGGCGGTCGGTTCGATCCCGATCAGGTCCACTCAAGTACCCCGTCATTGAAGAACAATGGCGGGGTTTTTATTTCAACATCCAGTCGCAATATAATCTGAATAAAGATGATGTAGTTTCACAGATCGATTATCGCAAAATTACAAACCAAAAATGTCTCGCGCAAAAAATACATTTCAGTTCTCACTTATGCTTCCAGCAGTATGCATCGCTGCGTTGGGTGTGATCATCGCCGCGAATCCGTTTGGTAGCGCCACCGCGTCGCAGGATCTCGGTCAACAAGCCAGTCAGGCGAACGCGTCCCCACAAATTCAACATGTGATTTTAATTTCCGTGGATGGTTTGCGCCCCGAAGCGCTCTTGCCGCCGCTTGTTGATTCGCATCCCGCCCTGAAGCAATTCACCCAGGGCGCATGGACCGCGCAGGCTCGTTGCGATCCAGATATTTCTGTCACGCTTCCAAATCACGCGGACATGATCACGGGTCGATTGACCGCTGGCGAGCAGGGCCATGGCTGGGTTGGAAATACTGATCCGCCTTCGCGAGCAATGGGTGGAACGCTGCATGCCAAGCGCGAAAAATATATTTACAGCATCTTTGATGTGGCGCATGACGAGGGTTTGCAAACCGCGTTGATCGCCGGCAAGTGGAAGTTCGCACTCTTCGAGCAGAGTTATGGCGTGGACGTTGGCGCCGTCGACACCATGGCTCCCGACTATGGAAAAGACAAGGTTGATTGCTTTATTTGTACGCACCACCCGATGGACGAAACCCTGCAACAAATAGCGTTCCTTCACAGCGCCGATGGAAATAAAAAACGCTCCTTCTCATTTCTTCATTTCGGCGCGCCCGATGCCGCGGGTCATGGAACTGGTTGGGATCTTGCCGACGGCTCGCCCTATCGCCAATCACTGCTCGTGATTGACAAGGCCATCGGCGAGCTCATTTCTGCAATCAATAAGTCGCCAACTTTGCATCGACGCGTGGCAATTGTTCTCACGGCGGATCATGGTGGCGGAGTTCCGTTTATAAGCCACATTGATCCCGAGGCGGCGATCAATTTCACAATTCCATTTTGTGTTTGGAGTCCAACGTATCAATCACCAGTGGATCTTTATTCCATCAATATGAATTGCCGGCATCAACCCGCGGTAAGCGAGCGATTCACCGTTGGCAAACTTCCACCCATTCGCAATGCGGATGCCGCAAACACGTGTCTTAAACTTTTGGGCTTGCCGGCAATACCTGATAGCACAGTCAACGCCGCCCAAGAATTGCGCTTAACCAAGCCGTGAGAAACTTCAATCACTCCGCGCATAATTCAATATTCAATTCATATTGAGTTATGATTTATTGATGTTAGATTTCTGGCTTATTTCCGCAAACCAAACCAATGAAGTCAAGCATCAACTTGTGCCGCCCGGTCCAATCACAATTGGGCGCGATCAGCAATGCTCGATCACGCTGGCCGACCGTGCGGTAAGCCGCAATCATGCCACGCTGCAATGGACGGATTCCGTTGGCGCAGAAATTGGCGGCTGGCGGATCAACGATGCGGGAAGTTCTGGTGGAACATTTGTGAATGGTGTGCGCTTGCAATTCGGGCGTTCTCTGCCATTACGTCACGGGGATCAAATTGAAATCACTCCGTGGAATTTTGAAGTAGTCGATCAGCATGCTGCGATTGATCCATCCCTCACCGTTGTGATCGCAAGCGGCAACGAAAATTCTAAAGATGCAACTCAAGTTGAGCGCGTTCGGATCAAGGACGCCGCCAGTTTTGCCCACAATCAACTCTTACTTCTTTTGGCGGCGGGCGAGGTGATTCACCAAGCCAAAGACGAAGCATCAGTATTTCAGGCTCTGGTTCACGCCGTGGCAAAATCCACTGAATTTGAAAATGTCGCGTTTGTGCGTGTGTTGGGTCAAGGCGAGTCGGTTGAAGTGTTGGCCCAAGTTGGTGATATCCACGATGCCGCAGGTACTCCACGCATGAGCCGATCAATGCTTCGGCAGGCTCGTCAGGGGCCCGTGATTGCCAAAGCCAATGATAGTTCGACAAGCGCAACCATTGCCGCAAGTTTGCAAGGCATGAATGTTCGCCGTGCGATTTGTATTCCAGTGGAATTGTCTGGAGTGCTCTTTGGATTTTTATATTTGGATGATTCCCGCTTGCGCGACGAAGCCATGCTCACGCAAATAGCCAGTATTTCTGGCGCCGTGGCGCGCATGGCGGCTCAAAGCTTGGGCAATCACCAACGCGGACGCATGGAGCAACGTTTCGCAAGGGAGCGAGAACTTCTATTTGGCGGAACGATGCACGCGTTGATCTCCGCGATTGACGCCAGAGATCCATACACGCGTGGCCACTCGGATCGCGTGGCAATTTTTGCAAAAATGTTGGCAGAGTCCGCAAGCCTGGGTGTGGACATGATTGAACGAGCACGTCTGTGCGGAACCGTGCATGACATCGGCAAGATCGGCTTGCCGGACTCTGTTTATTTCAAAGTATCGCCCTTGACGGTTGAAGAGTTTGCTCAAATCGCAAAGCATCCAGCCAAGGGATTTGAAATCTTGCGCGAAATTCCTCAAATGCGCGATGTGCTTCCTGGTGTTCTGGAGCATCATGAAAAGTGGGATGGGTCGGGCTATCCACAAAAGCTGGCGGGTGAAAACATTTCGCTCCTTGGGCGGATTATTTGTATCGCTGATTGCTTTGACGCCATGACCAGCGCCCGCGCCTATCGTCCAGCTCGCGAAGTGGGCGAAACGTTGGATGAAATTAGGAAGTGTCTTGGCAAACACTTTGATCCAGAACTTGGAAAATTTTTTTTGTCCATTCCCGTGGAAAAATTACAAGAGCACGTTGTCAAGACTTCCCCGGCCCAAGCAAAATTGAGATCCATTTAAATTCCTCGGTGTTGTCCAGCAAGATTTTCACCAGCATGGTGAGCGGCACGCTTAAGAACATGCCCACGGGTCCAAGGATCCAACCCCAAAATACCAGGCTTAGAAATACAACCGCGGCGCTTAAGCCAAGTTTGCGACCAAACAATTTTGGTTCCAGCCAACTTCCAATCGCCAAATTAATGAACACTTGCAGCACCAACATAATCAGCGCGGTTTGCCAAGTATTCACCGCTAGGCACAGCAACACGGCTGGAATTGCCGAGA
>SYAD01000150.1 GCA_005789005.1 Planctomycetia bacterium
GTGGGGCGTCCTTTGCGGGATCAAATCCAATGAAGACTGGCGCGGTGTTATCCGCTGAAAGAATTCGAAATGGTTTTTTATCAACGCTCTCAATCACAACCCGCCCAGCGACTGGAACATTGGGCAGCACATTGATCGCCGGCGGAACCACGCGAAGTTCCAACACCACCTCGGCGCGCACGTCCACCTCCACGGGCTTGCTAAACCCCTCCACAATCACCTTCACGGTTGACTTGCGCGGGCCGGTTGCCACGGCCGCGGCCAAACTGGCGTCAAACTGAATTGATTCACCTGGAGCAATCACGCGCCCTGACAGGTCCGTGGTGGAAGTGCAAGTGCAAGTGGGTTGCAGCGCGACAATGGTCAAAGGGAAATTATTTGGGTTCTTTAAAGTGAATATGCCAGTCTTGGATTCACCCGGCGCAATGAATCCAAAATCCAATGCTGGCGGCTCAATTGTGATCGGCGGCGGTCCTATAATTACACCCTTAGATGGAACTGGTCCCTGCGTGCTTGACGGGTTCATTGGGGTAGCCAGCGCATGGCTATTCAGGCCCACATTCAGGCCGCAAAAAACCAAGAAAATGCCGCAATACATAGTAATTTGTTTGCGAAGTTGGGTCATATTCCTCAATCAATCATACGAAATCCCGTGACAGAAGGCGCATCAATTTCATGTTTCAAAATCTGCCTGTGTGAAACAAAAATAAGTTTTTTGAATTTTTTTCCTATCTTCATTTGCATCTTAAAAAACTAGGGTTACTTTAAATGCATCTGAGAGGTTTGGAAAACGGATCTCAAAGATAAACTGACGAAAGACGCTGGAAAGCCAGATCTTTCGTGTGTTTCGGTCACGCAAGTGACCAACTAAAGTTGCCCTTTTCCCTCCCTCCGCCCCCGGATCTAGTATCCGGGGGTATTTTTTTTGGCGTTTTTTTATAAACCACGCCGCAAATCGTCATATTTGTTTGGATTTGCCGCCAATCGGGCCGCCATCATTGCGTCAGTCGCTAAACTCGCCTTTCTTTTCTATTCAATTCGCCAATTTCTGGCCAGACTGGATCCAACAATGAAGAGCACTGAATTACGCCCTGGCATCGCAATTAAAATGGATGGCCGTCTGTACCTGATCATGCACTACGCGCACGTCACTCCTGGCAACTTGCGGGCATTTGTGCAAGTGAAGATGCGCGACCTGAAAGCTGGCTCGATCATTGACAAGCGCCTTCGCAGCGGCGAGGAGGTTGAGCAAGTGGAACTTGATCGCCGCCCAATGGAATACCTGTACAAAGATGGACCGAAATTTGTGTTTATGGATAATGAAAATTTTGAGCAAGCCGAAATGACCCAGGAATTTGTGGGCGATTTGCCGCTGTACATGCTTCCCAACACCAATGTGGTTGTGAATTGGTGCGATGGCAATCCGATCGCGATTGAATTGCCAAACATGGTTGAACTTGTGGTGAAGGACACCGCCCCTGGCATCAAGGGCGCAACTGCAACCAATCAATTGAAGGAAGCTGAAATGGAAACTGGCTTGAAGACCCGCGTGCCGCCGTTTATTGGCATCGGTGAGAAGCTGCGCATTTCTACCGAAGATGGCTCGTATCAAAGTCGGGCTTAAGTAGCCAAAACTTTGTCGCAGCGCCTACTTCGGCGCGATTCAATATTCGGTGAGCAACGCTCCAACATCCGCCGAGTTCACCTCGCCGTTGTGATCCAAATCCGCTGGACAATTTGTCGGCACGGAGCACACGCCGAAACTTGACAACATCAATCCCAAATCGGCGCTGTTCACAATTCCGTCAAAGTTTAGATCCGCCGGGTTAAAGCATGGATTTGTTGAAGTGAGATTGAACGACGTCGGCTTGTTCAGCGGCGCATGGGTGATGATGAATTTAGTCTCGGCCTCTACAAACCAAGAAAGTTGTGAAGCGCAAGTGATCGCGGGAAGCGAGGCGCGATATTTGTTGCTGCCAATGCTTGTCATGACCGCGCTTTGAATTGCGCCGCCATTCAGGCTCCACTTCAAGCGCACGCCGTTGGTGATCAACGTGCTGACCACTGGAACAGTTTGCACCTCGACTGTGGAAGCCGTGTTGTCGGCAACCATGCTGCCAGGCGCAAGCGTGATTGTGATTGGACTTGACGCCAACAATTTCTCCATCATGGTCATGGCGGCGGCGAAATTTTCTTTGGCGTTGGGAATAATTTCGCTGGTTGGCATCACAAATCCGTAGGTGCCCGTGTCGCGCACTTCAATGGTGCCGGACATGAGGCCTTGATTGCCGTATGTCCAATCATCAATGCAGCCAGCGGTTAATCCGTAGGTGCTTCCGCTTGGGCCCGCCGTATAGTTCTTGCCATTCACAGCGGCAATGGCGTTCTTCATTGGGTTGCCAACCGCCGCAAGCGCGGTTTGATCTGGGGAAGCGGTCGTGGTGTACGACCACGGCCACAGCCATAATTGACCGTAACTGTGAAAGTCAATGTGACCCACCAAGTTGGGGTGCGCAATGACAAAGTCGCGCATGCCCACACTTTCAGGTTCGCTAAATGCCGCAGTGCCGCGATATGTATCGCTGCTTGTTGTGCCGCTGGAACCAGAACCGCCCCAACCCACGCCCCAGTTGCGGTTCAAGTCAACGCCGTACGTGGTGCCGCTGATCAGCCGGCGATTCTTGCGCCACAAACGGTTGCCGCCAGTGGCCCACGTGTATTCATAGCCATCGGGATTTTGCACGGGAAACACGTAGACCTCGGCGGAATCCAAAACCGCGGAGATGCGCGGATCGATTGTGTTGCTTTCAACCAATTGATCGGCGATCCACATGGTGGTCATGGTGCTGGCCCACTCGCGCGCATGCATTGTGCCGGTGAAAATAAAGGCTGGCAATGCAGTGCCCGCGGGATAGCGCGAAATGCGAATGCCGCGGATGGTGCGTCCTTGAATGGAAGTTCCAGCGTTGACAATGCTGACTAGATTTGGAAACGCCGCCACCATTTCATCAAGGCGCGTGTTCACGGCCGCGAGATTTTTAAAATCAGAGAACCAGGCGAGGCCCTCCATAGGTTGCGCCAAACGTGTTTGCTCCGCGTCGATTCGATTTTGCAAATCAGCGATCGTGATGCGGTAAGGAATGCCAACTTTTTTGAGCGTGTCCAAACCAGCTTGCGACATGCGGAAATCGGCGTCGCCGCCAATGCCAACATGGTGGCTCCACATATCGTCGCTCAGTTGATTAACCAACATTAAATCTTGCGCGCTGCGAATGCTGACGCGCACCACAACATCACCGTCAAAGCGAACCGTGTCTATTGACGCGACCGCGGGCGCGGCGGCAAGCGCATCCACAACAGTGACCGCCTTTGTGGTCGAGGCATTTGTTGTGGGCGCAGAAATACTGATTTGCGGTTTGATTGCTGGCGGGGCAACCGCAAGCAAAACAACAACCGTTAGAAAGCCAAGGTTCATACAAACAAACTATACAGAGACATCTTGAATGCAATAAAAAGATTGGAGATTTGAACAAATTGCTTAATTCAGATTGACCTTTGTGAAGTTCTGACGCACAGTACCTGCGTGCGAGACTTTTTAAGCAAAATTTGGGGCGGCGCATCACATACAAATCTGCGTTTATTGGAGTGTGATTTGAGCCGCGACTTGGGGGGCAACCGCCAGCGCGAATCTGCCGCGCATGATCGCGTGCTTGCATGCTTAGTTCGTGCGCTGCTATTTGGGGCGTTGGCTTTGCAAATAAATTGCACTGGTTCACTTCAATTGGCAAAGCCGTGGGCCGCGCCAATGCAATACTCCACGGCGCTTGCCGACACGCCGTATCCGCCGCGCGACTTTGCCATGTTTGACGCGGTCAATGGGCGCGTGCTGATGTGGAGCGACGTGATTGATCTGACCGCGTGGGCCGATGTGATTGTGATTTCACATGAGAAAACTTGCCTAGGTGGTGTATGGATGCAGGAAGCGCTCACGGAAGATGTTTTGGCGGCGTTTCCACCGAGTTCATTTTTTGAATCCACAGGCGACTCGGACACGGTTGTGACCGAATTGGATGATTCGCGTAAAGACAGTCGCCGCGTTGTGATTCACTACATGGGAACTGACCCCCTGCACGATGTTGCTTCGGCGATTCGCAAGGCGCACCGAACTGACAATGTGTTCACCATTGCGCTGGTGTCTAGCTCCGTGCGTTTCTTGCGCAATGAAGATGTGCGCAAAGCGGATGTTGTGGCGTACACCGCGCCCACGCGCGTGGTTCCGCCAAGCGATTTGCAAAGCGATCAACCGCGATCCCCGAAAGATTTAGAATTTAGAAAATAAAATTTCACCCGCGCATAGGCGCGCAAGCGAAATCACCGCTGATTGCAAAACAGATTTTTATTTGGAGCAGATTTGTTGCAACTCGGCTTGCGTTTTGATGATGCGAAAAAGTTTTTCAATCTTCATCATGGCCATAAGCGCCTGCAATTCCTTGTTCAAACCAAAAAGCAAAGGCGTTGCGCCAACGGCCGCCGCTTGATTACGGCACGCAATGCACATGCCCAAACCCATGCTGGCCATGAAACTCACGGTGGAAAGATCAAGTACAAGAAACTTGACGGCTTTTCCATACTGCTTGAAGTAGGGGGAAAATTCCTCGGTGATGATTGGGCTTTCGCGCTGGCCAATATTGGGACCAGCTGGCCGAATCATGAGGACCTTTCCATCCCAATTTAAATTTACAAGTGGCGTGGTTTTCTGCGCT
This sequence comes from Planctomycetia bacterium, assembly GCA_005789005.1. Classification (GTDB taxonomy): domain Bacteria; phylum Planctomycetota; class Phycisphaerae; order Phycisphaerales; family SM1A02; genus SYAC01. Next base: position 4,764 of record SYAD01000150.1, read on the forward strand.
GGCAAATTGATTGGTTCTGTGCTCACGTGGTGATTCCTTTCAAAGAAGATACCAAGTTCAACGACGTTTCTTCAAGCGATTCAGCACCGTGCTTGGCGATACGAAAGCCTGTA
>SYAD01000151.1 GCA_005789005.1 Planctomycetia bacterium
AAACCAAAGTTGGTGTCGCTTGACTCTTCAACCTTCTGAACCACGATCGAGCCATCAAGACCACCATTGGTCGCGATTTGCTTCAATGGAGCGGCGAGCGCGCGGCGAACAATATCAACGCCCACCTTCTCGTCGTCATTTTCCAGCGACTTCGCAAGACGATCAAGCGCCTTGCGTGTGCGAAGAACGGAAACACCGCCGCCAGGAAGAATGCCTTCCTCCACGGCCGCGCGACACGCGTGAAGTGCATCTTCAACGCGGGCCTTCTTCTCCTTCATTTCAACTTCGGTGGCCGCACCGACATTGATTTGGGCAACGCCGCCAGCGAGTTTGGCAAGACGTTCTTGCAACTTCTCACGGTCGTAATCGCTGGAGGTATTTTCCATTTGACCCTTGATCTGCTCAATGCGACCTTGAATGTCCTTGGTCTTGCCTGCGCCTTCAACAAGCGTGCAAGTGTCCTTGGCCACAGTGATCTTTTTCGCGCGACCAAGTTGATTCAACGTGAGATTTTCAAGCGTCACGCCGAGTTCTTCCATTACAGCTTCGCCGCCAACAAGTGTGGCAATGTCGCCGAGCATTTCCTTGCGGCGATCACCAAAACCTGGCGCCTTCACGGCGCAGATTTTAAGAACGCCACGAAGCTTGTTCACCACAAGTGTGGCAAGCGCTTCGCCGTCAATATCTTCGGCAACAATCAGAAGAGCCTTACCGCTTTCGGCGATCTTGCCCAAGATTGGAAGCAGGTCCTTTGCGGCGCTGATCTTCTTCTCATTCACCAACACGTAGGCGTCTTCAAGCACGCACTCCATGTCGGTTGGATTGGTGACAAAGTGCGGGCTAAGCCAACCCTTGTCAAACTGCATGCCTTCAAGCAATTCAACTTCGGTCTCAAGGCTCTTGCCTTCTTCAACAGTGATCACGCCGTCCTTGCCAACTTTGTCCATGGCGTTGGCAATAATCTTGCCAATGTTCATGTCTTGATGGGCGGAGCAGCAACCAACTTGCGCGATCTCCTTGGAGTCCTTCACTGGCTTGCTCATTTTCTTAAGCTCGTCGGTGACGGTGCGAACCGCGGCGTCAATGCCGCGCTTGACCGCGTTCACATTTGCGCCTGCGGTGATGTTCTTCAAGCCTTCTTGAAAGATGGCTTCCGCGTAGATGGTCGCGGTTGTGGTTCCATCGCCAGCGTCTTTGCTGGATTTGTTGGCCACTTCCTTCACCATTTGCGCGCCCATGTTTTCATAGGCATCTTCAAGTTCAATTTCCTTGGCGACAGTCACGCCGTCTTTGGTGACGGTTGGCGCGCCGAAACTTTTCTCAAGCACAACAACGCGGCCCGCTGGACCAAGAGTGACCTTCACGGCCTTGGCCAACTTTTGCACGCCGCGAAGAATTCGTTCACGCGCGTCATTTTCGTATGTAATTTGTTTTGCAGCCATTTTTTATTCCTTTAAGTTTGAAGTGATTTGAAATGAAATTTGTTTTTGGGGCGAGTTGATTTACTCGACGACCCCAAGAATGTCTTCCTCGGTCACGATGAGGTATGTCTCGTTGTCAATCTTGACTTCGGTGCCGGAGTAGCTTGAGAAGATGACGGTGTCGCCCTTCTTCACGCTGAACGCCAAGCGGGCGCCGGTGTCTTTGTTTAACGGACCAGTTCCCAAAGCGATGACCTTGCCTTGCTTCGGCTTATCTTTCGCGCTCTCGGGCAGAAAAATTCCGCCTTCGGTTTTGGTCGCGGCTTCATCACGCTTCACAAGAATCTTGTCGCCAAGTGGTCGAACCTTCATGAAAGTATCTCCTTCAAAACGGGGTAAAAGAATCAAACGCCGGGCCGAATTGGCCAGACATTTGCGTAATGTCTTTGCAAGATTCTGCGCAGCAGCTCAAGCATTGACTCAACAGGAAACGGACGATCGATGACCGCGAACGCGCCTTCTTGCAACATATTTTGCAAACCGCGCACGGCTTCACGCGCGCTAGGTTGTGGCGGACGAACAACAACGGTTGGAGGCGGTTGCTCCAATCGACGAAGAATTTGCAAGACGCGCGAGCCCGCGGGATCGACGCCAAGTACGCCATCTTCCATTGGCAGGCTGACGTCAACTACAGCCACGTGAATGCGCTGGGTTTCTAGAATGCGCGCAGCTTCTGTAGCGGATCGCGCCTGCACGCAATGCACGCCCATGGGGCGAAGCAGTGGCGGAAGTTGTTCGGCAAATGTGTCGTCGCGCCAATCGCCGTGGCTGAGCAACAAGTTCAAACGCGTGTGGCCGGTGGAATTCACTTGTGAACTCGCATCGGTTTGCGCGTGTGGCGTGCTTGGGTTGGACGAAGATGGACGCATTGACTTGTATTGAAAGCAATTGCCGTACCAATTAGGCTAGTTTGTGACTGATGATTTTATGTGGTTATGAGACTTTTATATCATTAGATTGAATTATTTGTTGTTTTTATAAGACTTAGATTAGGTGATTTGATATCGAATATCTATCTACTGCCAATTCGACGCAGTTGAGATTGGGTCTATGACCGAGCGTATTCATGCCAATCTGTTTGTGATTGGCAGTTGCCTAGAAGCTCGGTTCAACTGAAGATGCACTTCCCCTACTTGGAGCAACCATGCACTCAACCGCAATCGCAGAAATTCTTCGCTCGCCAACAACGCACATTGACACCGCCGCGTGCGTGAAAGGTTGGGTGCGAACCCGCCGTGATTCCAAAGCTGGAATTAGTTTCATCAACGTGTCTGACGGTAGTTGCCAAGGCGTGTTGCAAGTTGTTGCACCCGCGGCCTTGGCAAATTACGCAAATGAAATCATGAAGTTGACCGCGGGTTGCTCAATTGAAGTTGAAGGAAAGTTGGTCATGGGTCAAGGCAAAACGCCCACGCTGGAAATGCAAGCGGAATCAATTCGCGTACACGGATTTGTGGATGACCCAGACACATATCCGATTCAACCCAAGGCGCATACGTATGAATATTTGCGCGAGGTGGCGCACTTGCGCGCGCGCACAAATACTTTTGGCGCGGTGGGAAGAATTCGCCACACCATGGCCATGGCCACTCATCGTTACTTTCATGACAACGGATTCTTTTGGATCCACACGCCAATCATCACCGCCAATGATTGCGAAGGCGCGGGACAAATGTTTCGCGTAAGCACGCTTGACGCGATGAATCCGCCGCGCACGCCAGAAGGCAAAGTGGATTGGAATAAAGATTTCTTTGGCAAGGAAGCGCACCTCACGGTCAGCGGTCAATTGAATGTTGAATGTTGGTGCTTGGCGCTGTCAAAGGTCTACACATTTGGTCCAACATTTCGCGCGGAGAATTCAAACACATCGCGCCACTTGTCGGAGTTCTGGATGATCGAGCCGGAAATTGCGTTCGCGGATTTGAATGATGACGCAAATCTTGCGGAGGGATTGCTGAAATCTATTTTCACCGCGACGCTGAATGAGCGCGCCGATGACATGGCGTTTATGGCGGAACGCGTGGACAAAACTTGCGTGCAGAGGTTGGAGGCGTTTGTGAAAAGTCCTTTTGAGCGCATGGATTACACCGAAGCCATCAAGCGACTTGAAGCCGCGATTGCCAACGGAAAGAAATTTGAATATCCAGTGTCATGGGGCATTGATATGCAGAGTGAGCACGAGCGCTATCTCACCGAGGAGTTGGTTGGCCGCCCAGTGGTGGTGATGAATTATCCAAAGGGCATCAAGGCTTTTTACATGCGCCTGAACGATGACAACAAAACCGTTGCGGCCATGGATGTGTTGGCGCCGGGTATTGGTGAAATTATTGGAGGCAGTCAGCGCGAGGAGCGACTTGATGTGCTTGACGCGCGCATGCGTGAAAGCCATTTGGATCCCGCAGATTATGGTTGGTACCGCGATTTACGCCGCTATGGTTCGGTGCCGCACGCGGGCTTTGGTCTTGGGTTTGAGCGGACCATTTCTTACGCAACGGGTTTGACCAATATTCGCGACTGCATTCCGTTTCCACGCGCCACCGGCACGTGCGAGTTTTAATATTGCGTTGCTTGGGATTGGAAATAAATTGCGCGGCTTGTGTTTAGAAATCAATTACTCGGCTTGGGATTGGAAATAAATTGCGCAACTTGTGCTTGGAAATAAATTGCGCGGCTTGGGCTTGAAAATGAATTGCGTAACCTGCTTTGGCTAGTTTTAAAATTTGTTTCTCACGCCTACAATTATTTTCCCTCACATCAATTTTCCAGAAAGGCTTCAGACATGCAATGCAACATCAATCAACAAGGTCGAACCGCGCGCATCATCATGGGGGCTTCCATTGAATCGCTAGGAATTGCCGCGGGCATATGGTGGTTCATGGGCGGACCGGCGTGGCTGATTTGGCCCGCGATTGGGTGCGTTGCCGGCGGTTGGTTCGCGATTATGGAGGGCATTCTTGGCTGGTGCGCCATGCGCGCAATGGGTTTCCGCACACCGCTTTAATTGCTAGACTTGTTCCCTCACTGATTTGTTGGCGGGGCATAGCTCAGCTTGGTAGAGCGTCTGGTTTGGGACCAGAAGGTCGTCGGTTCGAGTCCGGCTGCCCCGATGACTTTTGCAAGATTGGAAGAAGTTTGACCGATCAATGAAGTGGCGTTGTTGAACGAATGGTTTCAGGAATTCATGGATGCAATGATTACGGAACTTGCGATGACCGAACCAGCACCAACCGATTTCATGTTGAGCTCGTATGCGCC
>SYAD01000152.1 GCA_005789005.1 Planctomycetia bacterium
CAACGAAGCCGCCACAATGAACGGCCAAATTGCCAAAGTGGCCAAGCCAACGCCCTTGGGATCGAGTTCGCCACCAGGAATATTTAATTTCTCCGCCGCGGCCACATCGCATTCCGCCGCATCGGTGAGATTCACGGCCACCATGCGTGTTTTTTGTTTGCCCAATGGATCGACGTATTCAACTTTGTACACGCCCACATTTCGTAAAGGTCCAAATACAATTTCGCCATCAACAAGATTTTGCGCCACGCGATCACCCGTGGGAGTCTGAATAAATACGTTGCTTGATCCGCGCACAATTCGCGTGCGCAACATTGCGCCCGGCTCAAGCGACTCACTTGTCACGGCGCTACCAAGTGCGCCCAGAAATTCCACGGCTTGAGCGGTGAAATTCACAAAACTGCGCTGGAAGGGCCAGTTGGAATCCATGGGAACAAACGCCACATAAATCACCGTGGCGTTGGCCGATCGTCCAGACACGATCAGAGGTCCTTTGGAACCTTCAAGCAACGCAAGCCAATCAGAAGTTGGCGCGATGGCCGCCGAACGATCCACCACGAGATCGGAGAACTGACTTTGCGCCATCGCCTTGTGATCGCTCTTCCATGTGCGGATCGCTTGGCGCGGTTGCTCGCCGAACGCGTTTAAATTTGCAATGGCTGGCGGCTTGCCAAAGATCAACCATCTTCCCGCGGTGAGCGATTGCAATTCGCAATCCACGCACACCACCACATCGAATGATTCGGTCCAATTCGCGTCCGCGGAAATGCGTTTGATGAAATCCGTGGATGCAATTTGTTGCACATCCGCAAATGACAAACTATTCAGCAGTGACTCAAGCGCAGGATCATTTCCAGCCAACAGAATGCGCAGCGTGCGCTGCTCTTGAATGGCGATCACCGCGCGGTCGTCGGTGGTGAACGCGTCCTCGGGAAGCAAACTCATGCTGAGCACGCCGGAGTTTGGCAGGGCGAATGGCGTGAATGAAAGTTTTTGCGCGCCGGCAACGCGGGTTGCGCCATTGCCGCTGGCCGCTGGAATTGCGATTGGCTCCGACGCGCTGGCGATGAGCGTGCCGTTGCTTCTCACCTGCACTTCACGTTTGGCGGGGGTTGCCGCATCATTTCGTAGCGCAACGAAGGCGCTCACGCGGGTTGGATCATCATTGCGCCGCTCTGCGCCCGCGGCGGAAATACCTTGGTTGATGGTTTGCGGATTGCCACAGCGGTTCCAGGAAATAGTTTCACCCTTGCGCAGGGACAATGTGGCGATGTCGGAAATATTTCCATCGCTGAGCAATTGCATGGTGGGCGCAGAAGTATCCACTGTATTTATTTGCGTGGATGACTGGGATATCTCCTGCGCATCTTGCGAAGATGAAAAAGCTCTTGCAAGAGACACCGCGGGTGCGATGAGCGTGATTTGATCCGTTGGTTCAATCCCCTCGATGGCTTCTCGAATGCGCCCAAGATTGGTGGAGAACGGAATGCGAACGGAAGGATCCTGCGCGAAAGCGATCACCATGACTTCTGGAGGACTTGCCGCGAAGAGACCACCACCCTGCCACGACTCAACTTGCGCGATGGCCAAGCGCTTGGCCTCATCCAAACGTGTTCGCGAATCGGGCGCATCGCGCGTTTGCATGCTGGCCGATTGATCGATTAAGAAGACGACCCGACCGGATGGCCGCGACCACTCCTTCAATATTGGTTGCGTTAACGCCGCTGCGAGGAGGAGTAAAAGCAGACATTGCAGCACAAATAGAGGTGAAAGTCGCAGGCGTTGAAATAACGAGTTGGCACGCAAATCTTTGGTGTGGGATGTCCATAAAAGCGTGCTGGAAATATCGCGGCGCTCGCGACGCAGTTTCAACATGTACAACAGCAACAACAGTGGCACCACAATCAACGCGGTGATCAAACCAAAGATGGGAGTGAGCAATGTCATTTCAGCAGCCCCTCTTTGCGCAAAGTCTCAACTAAAAACTTTTGATAGTCAACCGCGGAGCTGATTGTCATTTGGCGCACGCCAAGCTTCATGCAGGTTTCACGCATTGCGGCGTTGAATGTTTCCAATCGTCTTTGATGATCGCGCACCACCGCTGCGGTGAGCGTGATTTCCACCTCGCCTTTATTTTCAAGGTCGACCAATCGCACATCAAGGTTCTGATTGTTCTTGCGCGGATCCATTTCCTCGGGCGACAAAATTTGCAACGCGAACACATCCCAACCGCGCGCAGCGAGAGCGCGAAAGCCACTTTCATATCCCTCGCGCAATAAATAATCGCTGATCACAATCACCACGCCTCGACCTAAGCGAGCCGATGCCAGCGATCGACACGCGCCATCAAAACCAGTTGTTCCAGCTGCTTTTTGGCCAATGAGCCAGTTTGCGGCGTCGGCGGCGCGGCGGCGTCCACGCATGCCAGTGAGACGGTCGGCGCTGCCATCTTTGAGCAGCGCCAACGTGACGCGGTGTTGATTGACCAAACCAACGTAGGCCAGCGCCATGGCGATGCGGCGCGCCACGTCGAATTTATTTGGCTCGCCCGTATCCATGCTGGCGCTGCCATCAATGGCGATCACCAAGCCAAGATCCTCCTCCTCAAGAAACATCTTAAGAAAGAGGCGATCAAGACGACCGTAAATATTCCAATCCACAAATCGCAAATCATCGCCGGCCGCATAGGGACGAAAATCCGCGAAGTCCATGCCTTGACCGCGGCGTCGACTGCGACGCTCCCCCTGCATTCGTCCCTGCAACATTTTTCGGCTCATCAGATCGAGACGATCCAGCGCCGCCACAAGCGAGGGCTGCAACAAATCCTCCAGCTTGATTAATTTGCTCGGCGAAATCATGGCGCCTCCAATGGCATGCCTTGGATAATGCGGCGCACAATTTCATTGGCGTCCACGCGATCAGCGTCGGCCTCAAACGTCAACGCAAGTCGGTGCCGAAGCGCCGGCAACGCAACCGCGCGCAGATCATCAATCGCCAACGCGTAGCGACCCGCAAGCAAGGCGCGCACTTTGCCCATGGCGAGCATGGATTGAGCGGCGCGCGGACTTGCCCCGCAGCGAATGTAACGCTTGGCTTGCGCGCTGAAATACGCTGAATTTGGCTGCGTGGAGAGCACCAGTCGAATGGCCCAATCCATCACGTGGGGCGCCACGATGACTTCCTGAGCCAAGTGCTGCGCGGCGATCAATGTTGGGGCGTTAATGGTCGCTGTCAATGGCGGCAATGGTTGACTGGTGGTGCGCTGCAAAATTGTTTGAAGCGCCTCGCGCGATGGGCTGGGGACTTCGATCTTTGCCATGAAGCGATCCAGTTGCGCCTCCGGCAGTGGATGCGTTCCCTCTTGCTCGATTGGATTTTGCGTGGCTAAAACTAAAAACGGTTTTTCAAGCGCGTATGTTGTTCCAGCCACGCTCACGGATCGTTCCTGCATGGCTTCAAGCAATGCCGACTGCGTGCGCGGCGTTGCGCGATTGAGTTCATCCGCCAAAAGAATTTGCGTGAACACCGGACCGGGACGGAATCGATGCTCGCGGCGCCCATGCTCAAGATCCTCAACCAGCACAGTGGTGCCTAGGACATCCGCTGGCATCAAATCGGGCGTGCATTGAATGCGCGTGGCGCGCAGACCGGCGGATTGTGAAATAGTTTGCACCAACAATGTTTTTCCAAGACCGGGAACGCCCTCCAGAAGAATGTGCCCATTGGCCAGCAAGCACCATAACGTTTGCTCCAGCGAATCGCCTAGACCAACAATGCGGCTACAAATGGAATTTTTCCAAGCCAGGGACATGCCGCGAAATGCCTCGCATTCGGCTTGAATATCGCGTGTTTCATTGGTTGTTTGGCTCATGTCGGATCATCCTGATTGGCGGCATCGCCAGCGGCCCGCGCTCGGCGCTTGGCTTCTCTTAATCGTTCAAGTGGCGAGAGCTGTTCCAAAGAATCTTGCGGGGCGCGCGTGGAGGAATCGTTGATCGGGTCAACTTGGGCATCCAATGAATTTATTGAGGAGTTCACCGCGGCTGTGGAATTCGCCGCGGCGTTGCGATCGCGCGCCTGGATACTTGCCTTAGCCACTTCCGTTTGCGACATGTCATCGGCGGCGCGAATTCTGGCCGTCTTCCATGCTTGCCCCACTTGGCCAACAACAACCTTTGTGGTTTCATTCGCGGTACGTTTTTGAAATACCAATCGACGGGCGGCCACATCAACAATAAAGAGCAACGTGGCCGCGCATAACAGCATGTCCCACATTTGACGGAGCGATTCCGCGGGCAGCGTTCCATCGGTTTGAAATAATTTCACGTTAGTGTCGCCCAACTTCAACACGCGGCCGCCAGAAATGCGCGCCACCTCCGCGAGTTTTGTTTGGTCATCGCGCTGAAATCTAAATTCGCGCGGATAGGAAACATTCACGGCGGCTTGAACAAAAACTGGCCTCTCGTCAGTACCTTGCTTCAGCGCGGCGTTCACCAAATACGCACCCGATGCGTCGGTGGAAAATTTGGCGGACCAGCGCCCGGGCGCAACTTGGCGCAACGCCAACGCCGCCACCGATCCATCGGGACCAAGCACTTTTGCAGTGGCAACGGCGTTGGATGCGTTGGAATTTTGGTCTTCACGAATTGAAAGTTCAACTATGGCGTCGTCACCATCAAGTTGCGTGGTGAGTGAAGTATCCATCGGCGCGCTTTGGCGCAGCAACCATCGCGCCACTCCCGCGCACCAAGGTTGATATCCGCTCCATGCGACCCACGACGAACCCCAACGCGATGAAAGATCGCTTGTGAAAGCAGCCGATCGACCCACTCCATAATTCCACCATGCGAAAAGTGGATCGGCAAATTCCTTGGTTGGAATTGTGAGCGCGTTCTGCGAAAGCCCACCGCGTGGCGCCGTGATGACGTAACCCGCTAGCTTGGGCATGGATTTGGAAAGCGCGACACCCGGCGGACTTTGCCCGGAAGTGGCTGGCGCGAATGAACCTTCCGCCAACAAACTTCGATTGAGGATGGTCGCTTCCTTGATAAAAATTTGCGGCAACACAAGTTGCGCGTTCTGCGACTTCACTGGATAGCAGCGGCCGCCGCCAACCTTGGCCATTTGCTCAAGCAGTGGATCGTTGGTTGAGTCGCCAATTGAAACAGTGGAAACAGAAACACCTTTGCGCGCGAGCAGTTGCACCATGCGGATCCCCTCGTTTGGATCGCCCATGGTTTGTCCGTCGCTTAAAATCACCATGTGCTTGACCGATTGCTGCGAGGCTTCAAGTTCCTTGGAAGCCAATTCAATCGCGGGAAATAAATTGGTGCCCCCACGCGGAACAATCCTGCGAATTTGCTTTGCAATTGCCTCTGGATTCTCAACATTCATCAGCGGAACAACCACCGCCGCCGAATCATCGAACGCGATCACGGTCACTTGATCGCCAGCGGTCAATGAGCGAATGCCTTCGATCGCGGCCTCGTTGGCGCACTGTTGTTGATCCATGTTGCTGCCCGCCACGGGCATTCCCATTGAGCCGGAACAATCAATGATCAGCGCCAGCGCGCCCCTTGGAAGTTGACGCTCTTGCGGCGGATTCATTTCAACCGGAAGCGCCTTGGCGGTTTCACTGTCGGTCCAGCCGCCGGCGCCAAACGAATGGTCGCCTCCCAACATCAGAAGTCCAACGCCAAAATCATGCACCGCGATTTCAATCGAGCGGTCCGCGGCCTGATCCAAATTCCATCGCGCGATATTGGCGAGCACGATCGCGTCATAACTTCCCGCGGTGGTTGGATCAGAAAGAACCGAGGCGTTTGAAACTTGCACATCAAGTTTGCTGGCTCGCAACGCTTGCGCGAAGGCTTGGGTCTCGGCGCCGGAATCATCCACGATAAGAATGCGGCCCTCACCAGAAACAAATGTGATGGCGGAGGCGACATTATTTTCCACGATGGCGTCGGCATTTGGATCAAGTGGCTCAAAGATGGCCTTCATGCGCACCACGCCAGAGCGCGGCAACGCCACGGGAATGGTGATCACATTTGGGCCCGCGTCAAGATGAATCTTCATCGCGTTGCTGTCGCTTTTGGAATCCAAATCAATCGCTTCTCCGTCAATTTCAAAGCGAATTCGCCCATCAATTGCGCTGCGGGCGCGGATGATCATTTTCGCGTCGACGCTTTGACCACGCCGCGCGCGGGTTGGCGCGCGCAACGATTCCACCATTGTGTCGTTGGCTGTCGCCACTTCAAGCGCCACAACGTCGATGGCAACACCAGCCGAACGCGCCATCTGCGCGGCCTCGAGAATATTTCCTGATGTCTCGTTGCCGTCGCTCACAAGAAGAATGCGATTGCGAGTGTCGCGCGGCATGAGCGCCATGGCCATGCGCACGCCCGCCGCTAAATCGCTGCCAATGGCGGTGTCCGCATGCGACAAAATATTTATTTTCGCGGCGCTCTCCGGCTTGCTTTGAATCTCGGCGCTTTTGGCGAACGTGACAACCGCCAATTGATCGCGCGCGTTGGATGTATCCCCCGCGCGATCTTGCAACCAACTTTGCGCCGTGGTGCGCAACTGAATTGGCACGGAGCGACTTGCATCGGCGACAACCACCACAGTGATGCCATCAGTGGATTCAACCAAACTTGGCCGCGACATCGCGGCGACAATCAGCGCGATGACAACGCTACGAATGCATGCCGCCACCACGGAGCGGCTTGAAGCCCGCATATCCGTGAAGCGAAATGCGATCAACCATATCGGCGCCAACAACACCAACGCGATGAGCCAACCAGGATGTTCAAATGAAATCCACACGGAAAGCCTTAGGGTTGCGTCGATTGGATCATGGAATTACGGGGCGCGAGAAGATGGTTTCACGGGCTCCACCGCGGGCGTGCTGGTGGTTGCGGCGGGCGTTTGAGTTTGATTCTCTTTTGCATCCTCGATTTTTTTCTTCCACTGTGAAAAATATTTTTGATGCGCCTCGCGCAGCGGCGCCGGAACTGGATCCTCTTCGCTCGCCTCTTCCAAGCCAGCTTGCACTTGATGCTCAATCACCGTGAGTTTGCGCGTGGCCTCTTGCGTTGTCGTGGCGTTACCTTGCACAAAGTCACGCGCGATCGGTTCGGCATCAATATCCTGAGATTCACTCATCACTTGCTCGGTTGTGAATTGCTTGGGCTTGGTGTCAGGTTGGTCGGCAAGTTGGGGCTTGGAAAATCCTGAACCCGCTCCCCTGCCACCCGAGCCGGGATTTCTGCACGCGGCAAGTGATTTGGACAAACTTGATTTCTGGCTTGATGCTGCGGAGCCTTTCTTGAGCAAGTCCATTAAATTTTTCACAGGCGCGCCACCGCTGCAAGATCCTTTTGATTGCTTGCCAATAGAATTACATTGCTTGGCGTTCTTCATGGCGTTGGCAATTTTTTTCTGATCCGCCTTGGAGAGCGACGGTTTACTTTTGAGAGCGCCAGCCTTGGCGCTTTCCTTGGCGGCTTGTTTGTCCAATGCGGCGGCGACTTTTTCCAACGCCTGCTTGGCAGCGGCGGCTTCGACGGGATCAGAACTTTGCGCTTTATCAGCAAGTTTCTGCGCCTCTTTTGCGGCGGCCTCAAAATCGCCGCGCTTGAGTGCGGCCAACATTTCACGCTCCTCGCCTTGGGTCAATTCTAATTCAGAAAGCGCGTCCTTGAGCGATTCATTGTCATTCAACTCCTCGGCTTCACCGGCTTTTTGCAACGCGGCCTCTAACAAGGCGCGCTGTTGAAAAGCCTGAGCCTCTCGATCAGCCGGCGAAATTGCTTGTTGCTTGGCGCGGTCCAAAGTTTCACGCGACGCGTCGATTGATTTCTGGATTGATTCATCAAGCGACGCAACTTCCATCGCGCTTTGCATGGCGTCAATCAACCGCTGCTCGGCTTGATCGGCTTTCTCCACCGAAGCCGCGTCTTGCTGCGCCTGCTGATTTTTTTTCACGGCCGACGAAATCCAATTGGGAATGAACAGCCACGCGGCGCACACCAGCAACGCGGTGATCAGACTCACTCTCCACTCGGGTCCAAAGCGATAGGCGAATGAGCGGGCCAATAAGTTTTTATTTTGCGCATCTTGGGCGATTCGATTGGCGTCGGCCACGGCCGCCAAAGAAAAAGCGTCGCCACGATCTTGCACAGCAAGCGCGGTGCTTATTCGACTGGCAAGATTCAGGCGCTCATCAAGTTGCGCCGCGGCGTGGGCGCGCGAAGGCCAACCGCGACGCGCGATCAGCAACGCCGCGTTGGCAATGAATATCGCCGCGCCAATCGCCAACAGCATGGACCACGAGGTCATTGCCGGCGGCATGCTCCCCACCAAGAACATGCGCAGAATCACAATCCAGACCAACATTGCCCCGCCCGCCACGGGAAAAGTCAAAGCTGCAACTTCAAGCAATTCGGACACTTGAAGTCTTCGACGCGCGCGCTCAACTAGGCGATGGACTGCGGTCATATATAAAGGATAGCCAACAAATCATTTGCAATTTGATTGGTTAGAATTATTCACAACATGAAATCAATTCTTCTTAGCGCGATCCTTTGCGCCTTCGCAGGTCAAACCACTCCCACGCCCACCGACGCCCAAAAGTTGCAGGAGGTTCAAGTGGAAAATCAAAAGTTGCGCGACCAACTTGCCGCGGCTCAGAAGCGCGTGCAGGAACTTGAAGCCGCGGCGCAAAAGTCGCCCGCATTGGCGCCCACAACCACAACTCCACCCCTGGCCGACGCCACAGCGGATTTAATGGGAAATCCAATCGCGGTCTTGGATTTCTTTCAGAAAAAATTCACCGAGGACATGGCCAAACGCCACGTCGCGCTTCCTATGGATACGGACAGCAAGTCCACGCGCCAGTTGTATTTGGTGGAGGCCAAGAAATGGATTGACGCCATGAATCGGGCAACTCCCTACGCCATCGAGTGGCGCGGACGGATTGTTGAGCTTGCCGTGGGCGCGGGTGGCAATCGCACATTTGAATTTCAGTGCGTGTCCGCCGACAATAAAAGGAATTTTGGCCGAGTTGTATCCGTCACCATTCTTGCCAGCAACGCCCCGCAACTTGGGGACACAATGCCGGAACGGGACGTGATTTGGCGAATGAGCGGCACGCTTACGCCCATGTTGTTCGCGGAACCGGAAATGTTGACGCCCAATACTTTTGACAATCCACCTTTGGTCGGGCCATGCGTGGCTTATAAATTTCAAGTGAGGCCAGTGCGCCTTTTTCCAGAGAAAGCTGCCCAGACTGCGACACCAAAGTGATCACCGAGCGAATTGGGCGCGTCCGCAACGCCAGTGATTTTGTTCTTGCCCCTTGTGAATTGAACTCATACACTACGTTGTCATGGTTGTAATTCCCTCAACATTGATGGGCGATGGCGCGGCGCAATCAAAACGCATTCCTTTAACGCAACTCGCGCGAGGACAGCGCGCCATGATTGACTCCGAATCACTGAACACGCTTGCGGAAGCTGATCGATGCCTTCTTCGAGCAATGGGAATTCACGAGTCCTGCGAATTAAAAGTGTGCAAGGCTGGAGCTCCTTGCATTATTGAAGTGGAGCGAACGCGCGTTGGCTTGTGTGGATCCGTGGCCAGCAAAGTTTTTGTGAAACCCTGCGATGGCTGCCCAGCAGCCTGATGAACTTGAAGCGCTGCGGGTGTACTCCACCGAGCGCCCACCACGCGCGGCGTTGTTGGGCCAGCCCAACACTGGAAAGACAACTTTATTCAATCGGCTTTGCGGCTCGCGTGCGCGCACCGCCAATATTCCCGGCACCACCGTTGAGAGCCGGGTGGGTTTGGCGGCCACAACCCACGGCGCGCTTGAAATTATGGATTTGCCTGGGATTTATGGATTAAGTCTGGAAGTTCCCGAAAGCAAATTGTGCCGTGATTGCTTGGACGGCCGTATTGGCGATGTCGCGCCGGATGTCGCCGTGATCATCGCCGACGCGACTAATTTTTCCAGGTCGCTGCGATTCGCCTCACATGCGCTGCGGCGAAAAATGCCTTGCGTGATTGCGATCACTCTGGCTGATGACGCGCGCCGAAAAGGTTTCAGCGTGAACGCCGCCGCGCTCTCTGAATGTTTGGGATGTCCAGTTGTGATCACAAGCGGCCGCACAGGCGAGGGCGTGGACGAACTCGCCGACGCCGCCTTGCGCGCGGCCCTGCACGGAATTTCATTGGAGTCTTTCGAGCGAAGGCTGAATCATCTTCCATCATCCAGCGTGAGCGAATCGGATCTTGCCAAGTGGGCCAATGACGTGCTTGTGGAAGTGGCAAGCGGTCGATTGGCCGCGGCAAGCAGCGTGAGCGACCGCGTTGACCGCGCGCTCACGCATCCAGTGTCGGGATTGGCGACATTTATTCTGGTCATGAGCGTGTTGTTCGCCAGCATTTTCTGGTTGGCTCAATTTCCCATGAATGGACTTGATCTTATCTTTGGCACCTCTGGCGATTGGCTGCGCGCCGTGATGCCCGCTGGCCCGTTGCGCGATTTATGCGTGGACGGAATTATTGGAGGCGTCGCGGGAACCGTGGTCTTTTTGCCGCAAATTTGCCTGCTCTTTTTTCTGTTGTCACTGCTTGAAGATTCCGGATACTTGGCGCGCGCCGCATTTGCCGCCGACAAATTCTTGCGCCGATTTGGTTTGCCCGGGCAAGCATTTGTTCCACTTCTTTCAAGCCATGCGTGCGCCTTGCCTGGCATCATGTCCACGCGTCTGATTCCAGATCCCAAGGACAGACTGGCAACAATTCTTGTGGCTCCGTTCATGAGTTGCACGGCCCGACTTCCGGTGTATGTGTTGCTGATTTCGCTTTTGTTCGCGGGCAGACCGTGGCTTGCGGGCCTTGCGTTTGTTGGTTGCTACGCCACTGGCGCAATCGCGGGTTTGTTCAGCGCATTTCTTGTTCGACGCACGCTGCTCAAGGGGCCAGCGCGACCGATGTTGTTGGAGATGCCGCCATACCGCAGGCCAAGCGTGCGCATTGCGTTGTGGGTGATGTACGACCGCGGCGTGTTGTTCATCAAGAACGCCGGCTCCATGATCTTGGCGATTTGCGTTGTCATGTGGTGGCTGAGCGCCTATCCAAAAGTCGCGCCTTCGCCCGAGTTGTTGCAGATGCGGGCCCAAACAAGTGAAGTGGCGCTGCAAGCAAACGCCAATCCTGAACAAGTGCAGGCGCTTGAAAGTGCTGTAAATCTGCTGGAATCACGCGAGCAACAACTGGGATCCATGGCGGGCAAAATTGGCTTGATCGCAGAACCACTTTTTCAACCATTGGGATTTGACCATCAACTCACCGTGGCGGTGCTCACCAGTTTTTTGGCGCGCGAAGTTTTTGTGAGCACTCTCATGATTATTTCATCAACCGACGCCAATGATGAGGCTTCTTTATTGGATCGAATCACCCATAATCGCCGCTCTGATGGAACTCTTTTGTTCACCATTCCAACCGCGGCTTCACTGTTGGTGTTTTTCACATTGGCCATGCAATGCCTGCCCACACTTGCGTTGGTCCGGCGCGAAACACAATCATGGAAATGGCCGCTCCTACAATTTGCGTGGATGAGCGGATTGGCGTGGAGCATGGCATGGATTGTTCGACAAGCGCTTCTTACAGGAGGATTTTAAATGCTTTGGAATGAAATACAATTTTGGATCGTGTCGCTGATCGCACTTGCTGGCTTGTACGTGGTGCTTCGCCCGTTGCTTCCTTCAAAGGGAGGCTCGCCCGCGTGCCCAAGTTGCACCGCCAAGCCCGGCGTGAAAAAACCACGGCTCACGCCTCTGACGATTTCCAAAGACGCCAAGCGCGATGCTGGCGACGCGTACAAAAGATGAGTGATCAAGTTGGCAATTCGGCGGGATTTGACGCCGATATTGTGGTGATTGGCGCTGGCGCGGCGGGCTTGATGAGCGCCATCCACGCCGCGCGAGCCGCGCGACAAGAGTTCGCCAAAATTATCCCATCCACGGACACGCCAGAAATAAACGACTCGCAAACACCAACCTCGCTTAGTGTTGTGGTTCTTGATGGAGCGCCGCGCATTGGCATAAAGATTCTTGTGGCCGGAGGCGGTCGATGCAATGTCACGCATCACGTGGTGCGTGAGCAAGATTACGCTGGCAGCACTCCCGCCGCGATTCGGCGCGTGCTGAATCGTTTCACGGTTGCCGATTGCGTTGAGTTTTTCAATCAACTTGGAGTGGAGTTGAAACAAGAGGACACGGGAAAATTATTTCCTGTGACGGATGACGCGCACACCGTGCTCAACGCGCTGCTGCAAGCGGCGCGCGCGGCGGATGTTGATATTCGCTCGCCACTGCGCGTGCAAACAATCACTCCCCTTGTCGATGGCGGCTTTGATGTCGCGGGCGCGTGGGGCTCGTTGCGCGCGCGCCGCGTGGCTTTGTGCAGCGGCGGAAAAAGTTTGCCCAAATCTGGTTCGGATGGACTTGGTTTGGAGTTGGTCCAAAAACTTGGCCACAGCGTGACGGAGCACGTGATTCCCTCGCTTGTTCCATTGGTGGCAAGCGCGCAACATTGGGTGCGCTCACTCAGCGGACTCACTTTAGATGCCGAAGTTCGCGTTGTTTCAGCCACCGGCAAGCGCATCACATCGTTCACAAACTCCATGTTGTTCACGCACTTCGGATTGTCCGGGCCCGCGGTGCTGGACATCAGCCGCTACCTCATGATGGAGCGCACACGCGATGCGGCCGCGTCGTTGCAATTATCTTTCATGCCTGGATGCTCGCTTGAACAAGCCGACATATGGTTGCTTGAAGCCAAAGCGCAAACCGTGCTGTCGCGCTTGCGTGAGAGACTGCCCGAGCGCCTGGCAAAAACTTTATTGGAAGGCGCCGGCATCGCCTCCGACAGGACCCCCAAGCAAATAGAACGCGATCGTCGCCGCGCGTTGGCGCAACTGCTGTGCGGAGCGCCTGTTGAAATTGTTGGCGACCGCGGCTTCAGCCACGCCGAAGTCACCGCCGGCGGAGTGCCTCTGAGTGAAATGAATCTCGCCACCATGGAAAGCCGCAAATGTCCCGGTCTTTATTTGGCCGGAGAAATCTTGGACGTGGACGGTCGCATCGGTGGATTCAATTTTCAATGGGCTTGGGCCAGTGGATTTGTGGTTGGAATTTCCATGGCATCTTCGCTGAATTCTTCACCACACTTTCTGAAGCCAAACAATGAAAACAACCGATAGATGAACGTGTTTTTACAAAATTTCAATCGTAGCGCCAAGCCTAAAAATCATGCTTCATTTGTCTCTGGCGATACGCGCCGCGCATCCTCCGCAATGATCCATTGTGTTGGAGCGTGCCTCACGCTGTTCGCGGCCACAACTCTATTTGGAGCCGATTTGGCTTCCACGGTGAAAGCGTTGGCGAACACCTCATCGCCCAAAAAAGGAACCACCGCCATCAGCGTGCGCGGCGAAGATGGGATTGAACTTGTGCGCATCAATTCCGACACCGCCATGGCGCCGGCGAGCAACGAAAAATTGCTCAGCACTGGCGCGGCGCTGCGAATTCTTGGTGGCGACTTTGTATTTCAAACTCGTTTGCTGCGTGACGGAGATCGATTGATCGCAGTGGGTGACGGCGATCCTTCATTCGCGGATCCAGAACTTCTGGCGGAAATGCTGCACACCAACAAGGATGGCCAGCAGAGCAAAGGCATGACGCCGGAGTCATTGCTGGATCTTTGGGTGCAAGGCGCAAAGGATTCGGGCATGACCGAATGCGCCGAACTTGTGATTGACGACCGCGTCTTTGATCGCAACGGAGTGCACCCAAGTTGGCCCGCTGACCAACTGAATGAGCACTACTGCGCGCCGGTTGCTGGAATCACATTTCATCTCAATCGCCTTGATTTCTGGGCAAAACCATCGGATCGCGGCGCGGAAATATCCAAGACAAGGCCATACAGCGATTTTGTTGCGATCGTGAACCACACCGCCAGGGTGAAAGGCAAGGATGATGGCCTGTGGATTCAGCGCGACACCACCACGAACTCCTTCACGATCCGAGGTTTCTGCAATAAGCCGCTTGAAGAACCCGTGAGCGTGGCTTTGACCGACCCTGCAAATTATTTCGCGCAACTTCTCGCGGAGCGTTTGACCAAGGGTGGTATTCCAGTCAAGTCGTATCGACTGGCATCTGAGATCGATCCAATTTCAACCGGAAAGATTGTTGGACCAGTGATTCGAACGCCCATCGCAACTGTGTTGCGAAGGTGCAATGTGGACAGTCAGAATTTGTACGCCGAGTGCTTGCTCAAACGCGCCGGCTTTGCCGTGACAAAGACGCCTGGCTCTTGGCTCAACGGTAGCGACGCTGTGGAAAAAATTGTCCGCACCCGCTTGGGTGACAAGGTGAATATCGAGTCGCTTGATTGCGTGGACGGCTCGGGTCTTTCCAAAGAGAACCGAGTGAGCGCCAGCATTTTAAGCGCGTGGGTAGATGACTTGATCAGCGACAAGAAATTGGGCGAGCCCTTCACCGACTCGCTCGCGGTGGGTGGTGAAAGCGGAACGGTGAAGAAAAGATTTCGCGATCTTGATGACCGCAAATTTTCCGTGCATTGCAAAACCGGATACATCAACGGCGTCTGCGCGCTCTCGGGCGTGGTGAAATGCGTGAATGGCCATCACGCCACTTTCAGCGTGATTTGCAATGGATTTGAGGCTGGCGGCGTGACCAAAGCCAAGCAACTACAGGAGAGCGTGGTCAAGGCCACGGCGCAATATTTGGAAACACTCGCTCCAGTGGGCGCGGTGGTTTCACCAAAGGTGCGTGAATCACTCGGCGGCGGTTGAAGAATTCCCAACTGACACTGTGGCTGGCGCGGCGCTGACATCGACCAATTCCAACTCGATCGGCTCATTGGCTTGCGCTTGCCGAACACGAATGCGTTGCTCGCGCGCCAATTCAAGCAACGCCAAAAACAAACCAATTCGATCCATGCGATTGCGCCCCTCGAAGATGGCGTCCAGTCGCATGCGACGTTCTGGCGAACGACCCAATCGATCGACAAGATCGTCTTGATGCAAACCAATCGGCGTGTCATCGAAAGTGACTTGGTGATTTCCAAGGCGCGTGAAATCCACCGCAAGCGTGATGCGCTCAAAGGCCTCGAGCAAATCCAGCAAATGCACATCGCCTATGTCAAGATCCTGCACATCCTCAACAGTGGTGGCTTCGCCATCAACCGCGGGAACTTCGCCGGCCACACCGGATGCCGTCCACCGTTTTGAAAATTCATCGCGCAGTGAATCAAGCGTTTCCGCGGCTGTTCGAAAGCGCTGATACGCCAATAATTGTTGCACCAATTCACGGCGCGGGTCCTCGTGCAAAGAGGCATCCGGAAGAATCTGCGCCTCGTCATGCTCCGGTTTGGGTGAAAGCATTCGGCTTTTCATTTCCACCAACGTGGCCGCAAGCACCAGAAATTCGCCAGCTTGCTCCACATCCATCTCGTCGGTTGCCTTGAGCACGTCAAGATATTGGCTTGTGATGGCCGCGATTGGAATATCGTGGATATCAACTTCCGCGCGCCTGATTAAAAACAAAAGGAGATCAAGCGGGCCTTCAAATGCCGAAAGTTTGACTTGATATTCGTCAAGGATTGCCACGGGCAAACTGTACCAAAATCATCGTTTGTTTTCGCTATCATTTTGTGCATGACCGAAAAGATTGTGAACGACGAGGCAACATTTATTTCTGATGTGCTTCGATCCGAGGCCGAGGCCATCACGCGCCTGGCCGTTCGAGTTTCACACAACAGTCCTGATTCGTTGGACTTTGCCAAGGCCATTGATTTAATCTGCGCATGCGACGGGCATGTTGTGGTGAGCGGCATGGGAAAGTCCGGATTGATTGGCAGCAAACTTTCCGCAACTTTCGCAAGCCTGGGTCAGCCAAGTCATTTCGTGCATCCCGCCGAGGCGGTGCATGGCGACTTGGGTCGCATTCGCTCCAACGATGTGGTTCTGCTGCTTTCCTACAGCGGTGAAACTGAGGAACTTCTCAACTTCGCGGCGATCCTCAAGGCTGATGGCGTGGCTGGAATTGCAATTTCCAAGCACGCCCAAACCAATCTGGCCAAGATTTCAACTGTGCATATTTCGCTCGGCGACATCGAGGAGGCCTGTCCATTGAATTTGGCCCCCACCGCCACAACCGCCACCATGCTTGCCGCGGGCGACGCGTTGGCGCTGGCCGTGGCGCGCCGGCGCAATTTCAAGGCCGATGACGTTCACAAGATTCACCCGGGCGGAATGCTGGGAATTGGACTTCGACCCGTGAGCGAGGCTCTGCGCTTTCAAGTGGGAAAGAATCTCACATGCGTTGCATTGACCGCCACCATGAAAAGCGCGCTGCAATCCTGCGGCGATGGGCGTCGATCGGGCGCGTTGATGGTTGTGGATTCCCACGGACGCCTTGCGGGCATCTTGACCGATGGCGATGTGCGCCGATTGATCAACCAGTTTGGCGCGGCCGCATTGGAAAAACCAATCGCCGATTGCATGACCAAACATCCGCGCTGCTTGCCCGCGCAATCCTTGGTGCGCGACGCGGTGCGAATGATCCGCGAATTGCGCGTGGATGAATTGCCCGTGGTAGACACCGATGGCAAACCGATTGGCTTGATTGACATTCAGGATTTGATCGCGCTGAAAGTTGTGCGGGACTAAAAAATGCAGACATACATCACCGAGCGAGATGGTTTGATTTTGGTTGTCGCGGCCGACGGTGGCTTGAACCGCGGCACAGCTCAGCAATTGATAGAGGAAATTTCCAAGCATGTTGAAAGTGGCGCAACGCAAGTCGTGGTGGATTGCGCCAAGCTTGAAATTTTGTCCAGCATGGGTCTTGGCGCCCTTCTGCAAATCCACAACAAGCTTAAGAAGCATGGCGCGCAAGTTCGATTGTGCGGACTTCGCAGCTTGATGGTGCAAGCCATATTGATTTCACGGCTGGACAAGATCTTTGAGGTCTATCCAGACGTCAACGCGGCTAAAATTTCGTTCCGCCCCCTTTCCTAGCCAAATTCAGCCAATACACGCCACTTGTGGCGGCATGCAATGCTCCCCACAAGATGCTGTGGAGAGACCGCATACGGTCTTGAAATTTATTTCGTGATATAAAAAAATTGTGCGGCAAGCAACGCGCTTGGTTCGATGAAGGTTCACGCCAATTCGGCAAGGAGCGCAACGCACATGCAAAGCAAAGAACAACTGATCGAATGCATTCAACGTATCAACCCTTCCGCTCTGCG
Source organism: Planctomycetia bacterium (assembly GCA_005789005.1). Lineage (GTDB taxonomy): Bacteria > Planctomycetota > Phycisphaerae > Phycisphaerales > SM1A02 > SYAC01. The sequence goes on from SYAD01000152.1 coordinate 17,350, forward strand.
TGAATTTTTAGCATCATTCGATTGGCATGCGCTTCGTAGATATCTAGATCATTTGAGCATGACGCTTGAGCCGCGTGGCGTGGACAGCCACTGGACGCGCTTGGGCGACACTCCCGCAGTTGTGTGGCGGCGGTCCGCGGCTTGACTCCCAAAGACCGCCGTCCCACCAACCTTATCGCGGAAATTTATTTATAAAAGTATTTTTATAGACGCGGATTTCGCAGCAATGCTTCAACGCGTCGCTTGAGCAAGCGCACGCGCAACAAGCTGCGCACGCGGGTGATCAATTCCAACTTATTCACCGGCTTGGTGAGAAAATCATCGCAACCGCATTCCACGGCGCGCTCAAAGTCACCAACCTCGTTCAGCGCAGTCACCATGATGATCACGGTGTCGCGCAACGCTGAATCCTGCTTGATTTTGCGGCATACTTCAAAGCCGCTCATGCGCGGCATCATCACGTCCAGCAAAATTAAATCCGGCTTGCAACGCGCCACGGCTTCAATGGCCTCAACTCCGTCGTGCGCGGTCTCCAACTTGCACTCCAGTGATTCCAACCACGCCTGCATCAACTCCACATTTTGTAGATTGTCATCCACCAACAAAAGAACCGCGCTTCTGAGTTCTTCGCTTGAGGGTTCGCGTTCGATGGCTTGTTCCAATTCATCTTGCGGTGTGGGCATGGATGCATCTTAGCTTGGGCTGAAGGTTTCATGCGCGGCGCGAAAATCACCTAGTTCAATGCGGTTTGCTTGATATGCCTGTGATCTGCGTTGACACTAATTTCGCCACAAGTTCAATTGGATGCAGTGGCTGCGCGCTGGTGCCATCTCTAATTTGATGGCGGCAACTTGTGCCCGAGGCAACCACCACGGAGTCCGGCGCGCAACGAATCGCGGGGAACAATGATTGCTCGCCAATTTTCATGGACAAGTCGTAGCGATGCTTGGCGTATCCGAAAGAGCCCGCCATGCCGCAGCAACCAGAGTCAAGGGCGTTGAGTCGATCTCCAAAAATTCGTCGAAGCAACCGAGCGCCGGATTCATTGCCCCACAACGCTTTTTGATGGCAATGCCCGTGAAAAATCACGGTTTCATTTCCAGGGACTATGTCTGGTCTGCGTGGGTGGTCTTC
>SYAD01000153.1 GCA_005789005.1 Planctomycetia bacterium
AGCGGTCGTTGCGGTGTTGCGTAGCGGTTGGATTACCACCGGTCCCAAGGTTGCGGAATTGGAGCGCGCAATTGCGACTCGCTGCGGCGCCAAGGAAGCCGTGGCCGCAACCAGCGCCACCGCGCTTATGCATTTGTACTTGCAGGCGATTGGCCTGAAGCCTGGTGACGAAGTAGTTGGTCCGTCCATGACTTGGATTTCAACTCCAAACATGGTTGAGTTGCTGGGCGGGCGAAATGTTTTTGTTGATGCCGACCGCGACACGCTGCTTGCGTCGCCCGATGCGCTTGAAACCGCAATCACGGAGCGCACCAAAGTTGTGATTCCAGTTCATTACTCCGGCGCGCCGGTTGATCTTGATCCCATTCGTGCCATGTGCGCCCGTAAAGGCGTGCATCTTTTAGAGGACGCCGCGCACGCTATTGGCACGCATTACAAGGGCCGCGAAATTGGAAATGGCGGCACCGCGATTTTCTCGCTGCATCCAATTAAAACAATTACCAGTGGTGAAGGCGGCGTGCTTGTGACCGATGACAGCGCGCTTGCCGCAAAGATTCGTGGCTTGCGATTTCACGGACTTGCGGTGGACGCGCATGACCGCACGCAACAAGGTCGCTCGCCGCAAGCCGAGGTGCAGCAACCTGGCTACAAACAAAACATGCCCGACATGAACGCGGTGTTGGCGCTGAGCCAGTTTCCACGGCTGGACGCGTTGATTGCGCGTCGCCAAGAGTTGGCAATGATGTACCGCGAGCAACTTGCCAACATTGATGGCGTGACCATGCTTGCGGACCCAACGTGGTCGCACAAACATGCGCGGCACTTGTTGATTGTGCGTGTTGACGAGCGCCGCTGCGGCATGGAGCGCAGCGCGTTCATGGAAGCGCTGACGGCGAAAAATATTGGCACGGGCATTCATTTCTTGGCGTCGCACACGCACCGTTGGTACCGCGAAAATCGCCCAGAGGCCGCGGGTCGCCTTGCCAATACCGATTGGAATTCAGCCAGAATATGCACACTTCCGATGTTTCCAGACATGGCCAACGAGGACGTGCTTGATGTGGTTGGCGCCATTAAAGAAGTGCTTCCAAAAAGCGTGGCCAAAGTGGCCGTGACAGGATCAACACGATGAAGTCAAGCGTTTCAATTGTCATTCCGGTCCACAACGAGCGTTTGAACTTGCCCCAACTGATCGAGCGCTGCGTGAAAGTGTGCCGCACGCTTGATCGACCGTGGGAACTTATTTTAATTGATGATGGAAGCCGCGACGGCTCCAGCGAGATGTTGGTCGAGGCCGCCAGAACATATCCCGGCGAAATCAAGTCGTTGATTCTCAACCGCAACTACGGACAACACAACGCGATTTTGTGCGGCTTCGCCAACGCGCAAGGCGACGTCATGGTCACGCTTGACGCGGACTTGCAAAATCCGCCAGAAGAAATTCCAAAGTTGCTCGCCGCCATCGACGACGGCTACGACGTTGTGGGCAGCGTGCGCGCCGATCGTCAAGATGTGTTCGCGCGCAAACTTTTCTCTGGCATTATCAATTCAATTGTGCGCCGCTCAACTGGCGTGCAAATGCATGATTACGGCTGCATGTTGCGCGCCTACAAGCGACGCGTGGTGGACGCCATGTTGCAATGCCGCGAGCGCAGCACGTTCATTCCTGTGCTGGCCAATTTGTTCGCCAAGCGCGTTACGGAGATTCCAGTGGCGCACGCCGCGCGCGCCGCGGGTGACAGCAATTACTCCGTGATCAAACTTGTGAATTTGCAATTTGATTTGCTCACCTGCATGACGGCGGGTCCGCTGCGCTTATTGACATGGGTGGGCGGCGGTATTTCCGCGCTGGCCATTGGCTTTGGCTTGATGCTGTTCCTGCTGCGTGTGGTGTTTGGCTCGGAATGGGCGGGCAACGGAGTATTCACGCTGTTTTCCATTCTGTTTTTCTTTGTTGGCGCGCAATTTGTGGCGCTTGGATTAATGGGCGAGTACGTGGGCCGCATTCATGCGGACGTGCGCGAACGCCCCCGCTACATTCTTGACAATGTTGTGGGAGAGACGCTGGCTGAAGTACCATCGCAGGGCTTGGTTGGCAACGCAACGCCTGCACGAACAATGGCTTGATGAAATTGGATTGATTGACATCGCTTACTGGATAGGCAAACGGAATTGCCCATCAATTCTCACTTTGTTTCACATACTTTTTTTAAGGAAACCACATGAAGACCGTCGTATTGGCTTATCACGAACTTGGCGCCGCGGGGCTTAAAGCCGCAATTCGAAATGGTCTTGATGTGGTCGCGGTGTTCACGCACCGAGACGATCCATCCGAAGGTGGTTGGTACACATCCGTGGCGCGCGAGGCCGCGGCCGCTGGCATTCCTGTGTTCGCTCCAGAAAAACTTGATCATCCAATTTGGGTTGAGCGCATCAAAGAGATGAAGGCTGATTTGCTTTTGTCATGCCACTATCGAAATATGGTTGGCGCAAAAGTGCGCGAGTTGTTTCCAAAGGGTTGCATTAATTTGCACTCAGCGATGCTTCCCAAGTATCGCGGCCGTTGCCCGATTAATTGGGTGCTTGTGAATGGCGAAACTGAAACTGGCGTGACGCTGCATTACATGAGCGAGAAGGCCGACGCGGGCGACATCATTGGGCAGCGCAAGGTGAAGATTGACATTGCCGACACCGCGCGCACATTGACAGCAAGCATGAGCCAAGCCACCAGCGATTTGCTTGATGAGTTGCTGCCGCTGGTCAAAGCCAACAAGGCGCCGCGCACGCCGCAAGATGAGAAGAACGCCAGCTCATTTGGTCGCCGCACTCCAGAAGACGGCAACATTGATTGGAACAAATCCGCCGAGGAAATACGCAATTTAACCCGCGCCGTGGCCTTTCCGTGGCCGGGCGCGTTCACCTTTGCGGGCGAGCGCAAGTTCATGGTGTGGAGCACAAAAGCTGCTCAAGGCACCGGCCAGCCTGGTGAAATTCTCAGCGCTGATCCAATGATTGTGGCGTGCGGAAAAGGCGCGATTGAAATTGTGGAGGGACAACCCGCCGATGGCGTGTGGAGTTCCGGCGCGCAGATCGCCAAGGACATGAACTTGGTCGCGAAGATGCGCTTGGGCAAGCGCGTTCTGTCATCGCAAAAGAAAACCACTTCCATTTTAATTCTTGGCGTGAATGGTTTCATTGGCAGCCATCTCACGGAACGCTTGTTGAAGAATGAAAGCTTTGAAGTCTACGGAATGGATTTGCGCTCGGACAATATTGGCAACGTCGCGGATCATCCCCGCTTTCACTTTATCGAGGGCGACGTTTCCATTAATCGTGAGTGGGTTGAATATCACGTGCGCAAGTGCGATGTGATTCTGCCGTTGGTGGCCATTGCCACGCCGATTGAGTACGTACGAAATCCATTGCGCGTGTTTGAGTTGGACTTTGAGGAGAATTTGCGCGTGGTGCGCGACTGCGTGCGCTACAACAAGCGCATTATTTTTCCAAGCACCAGCGAGGTGTACGGCATGTGCAAGGACGAGCACTTTGACGAGGAAACTTCCAATTTGGTCACCGGACCAATTCATCGCCAACGCTGGATTTACAGCGCTTCCAAGCAACTTTTGGATCGCGTGATTTGGGCATACGGCGCCACGCGCGGCCTGCAATTTAGTTTGTTCCGTCCATTCAACTGGCTCGGGCCACGCTTGGACACGCTTGATTCCGCTCGCATTGGTTCCTCGCGCGCCATCACGCAACTGATTTTAAACTTGGTCGAAGGCACGCCAATCCTTTTGGTGGACGGTGGCGAACAGAAGCGCTGCTTCACCGATGTGGATGAAGGCGTGGACTGCTTGTACCGCATCATTGAGAACACGGACGGCAAAGCGACTGGCGGCATTTTCAACATTGGCAATCCAGACAATGAGGCGAGCATTCGCGAGCTCGCGGAAATGTTGGTGGAGGCGTTTGATCGCCATCCACTGCGCGCATGCTTTCCGCCGTTCGCCGGCTTTGAGGAAATTGAAAGCGCCCGCTACTACGGCAAGGGCTACGAGGACGTGCAGCATCGCACGCCAAGTATTCGCAACGCCAAGAACGCATTAGGTTGGACTCCAAAGATTTCCACGCGTCAAAGCGTGGAGCGAACTTTGGATTGGTTCATTCGCCAACACGCCAAGACGCACAACTTGACGGCGCCAAACACGCCAACAACTGGCGCGGCGGCGGGTAACAAAGTTCCAGCGTCGCGAAGTTCGTCGCACTAAAGTAAGCACACCGTGGCCATTGCCCCCATTGCACTGCGTGTGGATGTGGATACGGTGCGTGGAACTCGCGATGGTTTGCCGCGTTTACTGCGCATTTTAGAGGCGCGCGGTATTCGTGCCACTTGGTATTTAACGCTTGGCCCCGACAACATGGGTCGACATGCGTGGCGACTTCTGCGACCCGCTTTCTTCCTGAAGATGTTGCGCTCGCAAGCGGCATCGTTGTACGGCTACGACATTTTATTTCGCGGAACATTGTGGCCAGGCACCGTGATCAGCCGTCACTTCAAAGAAAAGTTGCGCATGCCCCTGAAAGCTGGACATGAAGTTGGTGTGCATGCGTGGGACCATCACCTATGGCAAGTTGGTATTGAAAAACTTTCTGATGAGGCGCTTGAAGCGCAATTGGTTTTGGCATGCGACGCCTTTGAAGAAGTCATGGGACAGAAGCCGCAAAGCGCGGCCTGCCCAGGCTGGCGCTGCAGTGAGCGGGTGTTGAACTTCGCACGCTCGCGGCAATTTCAATTTCGCAGCGACTGTCGCGGACCTGCGCGCGCGTTTCGGCCGCGCGTGGGAAAGTCCGTGCTGGATCAGCCTCAGATTCCGGTGGACTTGCCAACATATGACGAGGCGGCGCTGCCCAAGGAAAATCGCGATGAAGTTTGGAACGCCCGCTTGTTGCAACTGATTTCCGATGACAAGCCGCATGTGCTAACCGTGCACGCGGAAAGCGAAGGCGGCTCAAAATCCGCTTGTTTTGAGGCGTTTTTAGATCAAGCCTTGGCGGCGGGCCACACATTTGCGCCACTCAGTTGCATGCTGTCAGAAGCGCCCGCCACCACACATTCACCACGTGGCGCCTTCCCTTCAGTTGCGGTCGATCAATCGAACGCACCATTTGGAGTCAAACGACCCATGGCGGAAATTGAAATCGGCTCAATCGGCCCCGGGAAAATATCCGGTCGTGAAGGGTGGCTTTGCGTGCGAACGGATACGCTTGCACGCGTATGAGCGCAAGAGCCATTACGGGTTACATCACTCTACTGTTTGTACTGCTGTATTTATTGCCGCTCGCTATGCGTCCAATTATTTCACCGGATGAATCGCGCTACGGAGTGATCGCTCTTGAGATGTTGCACAGTAAAGATTGGTGGTCGATGAAACTTGTGGGCTTGCGCTACTACGAAAAACCACCGCTTGGATATTGGCTCACCGCGGCATCAATGGCGGTGTTTGGAGAGAACGCATGGGGATTGCGATTTGCGCCAGCGTTGGCGGCGTTGGTGACGGCCATTGCCGCGGGAAAAATCGCCAAGCGCGTTTGTAAAATTCCAAATAGTGGATTGATCGCAACTGCGGTTCAACTCACCCTGCTCTTTCCGTGGGTGTTTGGCAATATCGCCATTCTTGATGGGATATTCACCGCATTTCTAACAGTCTGCGTTGCGTTCTTTGTGTACGCCGCAACGGATCAAGAGCGCCGTTGGCGCATATTGTTTCTCGCGCTGAGCGGAGTCGCGGCCGCGGGCGCGTTCTTGACCAAGGGATTTCTTGGACTGGCATTTCCCGCAATCATCGCGGGCGGTTGGCTGATATGGCAAATGCGTTGGCGTGACTTGTTCGTATTGCCGCTAATTCCCATCGCGACCGCGGCGATTGTCGCGGCGCCGCTGATCATTGCAATTCACAAACATAATCCAGGCTTCTGGGATTATTTCTTTTGGGTGGAGCATGTGCGCCGCTTCACTTCGCCAGACAGCAATCAACATCCAGAGCCATGGTGGTATTTCTTGCCCATGATTCCCGTAGGCGCACTGCTGTGGTCGCTGAACATTGGCAAAATCTGGAGCGGCTTTGGCGCGTCACTTTTTTGCGGACGCGGCGCTTCGTTGTGCGCCACGTGGATTGCCTTGCCTTTGCTGTTGCTCAGCGTGAGTAGTGGCAAATTGCCAGCCTATATTTTGCCTATTTTCCCGGCATTATCCATCCTGATCGCAACTACATTGTTGAACTACTACAGCTCCACTTCATTCAAAACATCGCAAGCGGATCAAGTTGGTCGATGGCTTCTAGTGGCCGTGGCCGCGCTGTTCACTTCATTCATTATCACTGGCCATCAGTGGGTCTATGCGCAATCGTTGTGGCGCGACAACTCAATATGGCGCTATGGATTGATTGCGTTGGCGTTGCTTTCATGGGCGGCGATTGATCATTGGGCTCATCGAGCAAGCGCTCCAACGAACCGTCTATTGCGCATGGCATTTTCACCCGCGCCGTTGCTTCTGATTGCTGGCATGCTGTTACCCGATGCGTTGATAGAGAAAAGCAAAATTGGCGTGGATACTTTACGCGCGCGTTCGCAAGCGATCTCGCAGTCAAACACTGTCATTGTGGACGCCAATATGGCGACATGCGTGGCCTACACCACCAAAAAATTTGACATGACCATCATTGGACCAGGCGGCGAGTTGGACAATGAATTGAAGTTGTCCAATGAGCAGGCGCGCTTCATCACACGCGAACAAGTATTGGCGCAAATTGCGCTGGCGCAAAAAACTGGCTCCGTTGCGTTGGTGACTATGCGCAATGATTTGAAAGTGTTTCAAGCTCCTGGCGCGCCCAAGACACAAAGTGAATTTATTGACGGCGATGTTTCCGTGGCATTATTCGCGCAAGTGAAATAGCGCGCCGTTACGCCAACAGTTGATCCACCAGCACTGCGCACGGAGTGGAGTGGCGATATTCAAATCCCAGCTTGGAATAAAATGGCTTGGCCTCATCGCGCGCGTCAAGCAACAGCGCTGGAATGCCAAGGCGTTTGGCTTCGAGCGCTAGAAATTGCAACATTGCGCGGCCCGCCCCACCACCGCGCAGTGGCTTGGTCACCACTAAATCATCCACGCGCAAATGTGAACCGCGGGACAAGCCGTGGTTGTGATGAACACCCGCGAGTGAAATTAATTTTGCATCGGCGAATCCGCCAACAAGTCGGTAACCATTGGTCGACGCAATGGCGCGCACCGTCCCCACAAAAGTTTCTCGATTTAATTCTTTGCGCAGCTCATGCATCAGATCAAACGCGCTGGCAATGTCCTGGTCCGATTCAAGCCAGCGAAATACATAAGGACATGAGTCGGACATGACATCAACTTACCAATGTTTGCGCCGTGATTCACGCGGCAACGCTTGGGCGTTTTCTGAGCCGTTTGCTTCGGCGTTTACTAAAGCATGCGGGCGCGTTTTTGGCAAAAAAACAATTGCCAGCCATTAGGGAACTTCGGACATCCACGAGGCTGGGTCCTTACCCATTTTCTCACCTAAATCAGCGAGATTTTCCATGGTTTCCTTAATGAATATGCCTTCTTGTGGCGGGCGCCACGAATCAGGAATGGCGACAAGATGAACCTCGCATTTGCCTTCGCCGCGCAACGTGGTCAACTCCGCATGCGCAACCAAATGGCGCAAGCCAACAATAGTGGCCGCGCGAATTCCAACTTCAACGCTGCGGCCAATGATGGCCGGCCACGTTGGCTGAACGGTTTGCGGCACCGCGTTGAATTGATTATTCAGAATGACCCAGTACCGTGTGGTGGGAATTGGCAATTCAGGATGCAAGCGCTTCCACGTCACGCCAAAAGAATTCTCGCGCTTCATGCGCGCGCCGTACATGACGTTGCCCACCACGCCGCCGTCGCAATACATGCTGCCATTGATTTCGCGTGGTGGAAACGCGCCGGGAATTCCGCTTGAAGCAAGAAGCATTCGATTCAGCGTTTCGTAGTCGCCGCTTTTGTTGGCGCGAATGGCTTCTTCTGAAACAGCAAACGCGCGCGGTTGCCCCATGTCTAAATCTGTCGTGTTGACGGCCAACACGCGGCCAGCTTGCGCTTCTTTGGCCATGGCCGCCACCATTTGTGGAGTGATGGCGTCGCGCAATTCGCGCTCTAAACCAGGCACTTCCGCGAATGATTCATTGGCTGGAAGAAAATACAACAAGCCGCGGGTCTTCACCATGTCTGGTTGTGGATTTCTATAAAAACTGACAACCTGATCAATACTTTCAGCCGTGCCCACAAAGATAAACGGCGCTATCAACGCGCCGGTGCTCACGCCACTAACAACATCAAACTTTGGCATTGACATAGGGCCCGCGGGAAGAGTGTTCCAACCCTTCAGATAGCCGGCGCCAAACGCTCCCCAATCACCGCCGCCAGAAATAACCAGCACATCAACCGTGGCCGGAATTTTACTTTTGCCATCGGCGAAATCTTTTTGCTTGGCCGCGACATGCTCCACCAAATCAACGATCAGTTTCTTGGTGACCATTTCCACTTTGACCGCGTCCGCATCTCTACGCGCCGTCAGAGCTTCGCTTGTCTCAATGGGTCGCTGCCGCGCGCATGCGCCACACACCATGGCGGTTCCAATGAATACTAGGCACATTTGCAAAGATATTGAACTACGGATTTCCTTTAAAGATTTCATCGTGGGTAAAGATAATGTCGAACAATCGAATTGGCAAGAAGTTCACCGTTGCAAGACTCATCGCCAAAACGCGGGTTTGTGCTCAGGAAATTGCGGGCAGGATCTGGCGCACATCACGCTTATGGATTGGCGATTGAATCTGCATAGCTTGCGCGGGCCGCACGAATGCTATCAAAGTCGCTCACAGAAAATCTCAATCAACTTTGGATCAAAGGCCTTGCTGAATTCAAATGGCGTAAATGGCCGAGGAAATTGCTTGTAAATTAGCCAAGACAGCAATGCGCAAATCAAAGCCACCTATCGGAATCGAACCGACAACCTCATGATTACAAATCAAGTGCTCTACCAATTGAGCTAAGGTGGCGAAAAGTGAAAGCAATTGGTCAAGGCGCTCCATCGGCGAACTGACCTAGTAAATTAGTCAGGCAAGAGTACCGTGGCGGCGCAAAGCGAGCGCGACAAGGGTGACATCGGCGGGATTCACGCCGGCAAGACGGCCCGCTTGCCCCAAGGTTGAGGGTCGATGGCGCTTGATCACCTCGGCGGCCTCGCCGCGCAACCCACGCACTTGCATCACATCAAATTCACGGGGAATTGGCACGTTTTCGCTTTCTTTTTGACGGCGAATGTCGGTGCGTTGATGCGCCAAATAGCCCAAGTAGCGCAAATCCGTGGAGACCCGCGCGAGCAATTTCATGTCCACGCCCGCCGCGCACACGCTGGCGAGTTCTTGCAATGTGGCTTCGGGGCGGCGCGCCCATTCGTTGGCGCGAACGCCATTTATTTTTCCACTGGTCAGCGCCAAGCGAATCACCTCAATGGCGCGCTGGCGAAGTTGGTACGCGCTCCACTGCGCGTCGCCAACCAAACCATATTCGCGACCCATCGGCGTTAAGCGCGCGTCGGCGTTGTCGGCGCGCAAAGAAAGCCGGTGCTCGGCGCGACTTGTGAACATTCGATATGGCTCGCGCGGCATTCGCACGACCAAATCGTCAAGTAGCACGCCAAGATACGCTTGGTCGCGGCCCAAACGTATCGCGTCAAGACCAAGCGCGCGGCGCGCGGCGTTCAAACCCGCGACCAAACCTTGCGCCGCGGCTTCTTCATATCCACTTGTTCCATTGATTTGCCCCGCAAGAAAAAGTCCCGGCACCAATTTTGTTTCGGCGGTGGAGTCAAGTTGATGCGGCCACACCATGTCGTACTCAACGGCGTAGCCATAGCGCAGAATTTTTGCGTGCTCGCAGCCGCGCATGCCCTTCACAATTCCATCCTGCACTTCGGCGGGCAAACTTGTTGAAATGCCGTTGCAATAAATTTCGTTGGTGAACAAACATTCCGGCTCCAAGAACACGCCGTGATGATCGCGCTCGGCGAAGCGCACAACTTTGTCCTCCAGGCTTGGGCAGTAGCGCGGACCGCATTCAGCCTCCATTTCGCCCGCATACATGGGCGCTCGGTGCAAATTGGCGCGCACCAAATCGTGAATAACGGAGCTGGTTTCGGTTTGGCGGCACTCCACTTGCGGCAACTTTGGAAACGCGCTGTCAATGGTCATGTCGCTGAACATCTGCGGAACTTCATCGCCCCACTGCGGTTTCAAGTTGTCCCAGTCAAGAGTTTCTTTGGCCAGGCGCGGCGGCGTGCCGGTTTTCAATCGGCCAAGTTCAAAGCCCATTGAAATGAGCGCCGCGGAAATTCCTACCGCGCTGCCTTCGCCAACTCGACCGCCCGCGGTCTTGGTTTCACCCGTGTGCATCAACGCGCGCATGAATGTGCCGGTGGTCAACACCACGCTCTTGGCGGCAATATCAATGGCGCCATGCGACGCGGCAGAATTTTCATCCGCCACAAAAATGGGCTGCGCTTGTTGCGCGTGCGTTTCATTTGCCGCGAGCAAGGTCTGATCCAAAATAAATTTGCGCGCCCCCGCCGCAAGCGTGACACCAACGCACACTCCATCGCGTGTTTGAATTTTGTCCACGGTGCCCGCCCATACATGCACGCCGGCGCCCGCCACA
>SYAD01000154.1 GCA_005789005.1 Planctomycetia bacterium
TTGCATGCGGCAGTTGTGCACTTGCTCTTGTCTTTATTGCACGCGCCATCGGTGCTGCAAGTTTTGCCACCACAGCAACCACTGACAGCGCCTGGCGCAGTTGTTGGGGTGCTTTGACAAGCAGCGAGACCAAAGAGAAGACCAGCCGTGAGTGTTGCGAAAAGTTTCATGTGAGATCCTTTGTAAAGATGACTCGAAGATATTTGTGCCAGGCGAACTTCGCCTTTGAAAGCACTTTGCCAATAGTAGCACACAGTTGGACGGGTTCAAATCAATTATTTATAAAGTTGAAAGTATTTCCTAGACTCTGTGTGTGGAATCATTGCCGAACACCCCCGATGCGCCGGAGCCCAAGGATAATTCCAATGAGCCAATCGCCGCGCGTCTAGCCCGATTATTAGCCAAAGCCAAGGGATTTCCAGAGGTTGCGGGTGTGTATCTCATGAAGGATTCGGGGGGGAAAGTGCTCTATGTGGGCAAGGCCAATTGCCTGCCCGAGCGGGTGTCAAGTTATTTTTTGGGCAGCACCGATTTGGGATTGAAGAAGCAGCCCATGTTGGAATTGATCACTGACATTGAAGTGATTCCGTGCGAGGGTTCGTGGGAGGCGTTGCTGATGGAGGCGCGCCTGGTGAAAGATTTGAAGCCGTACTTCAACACGCGCTTGCTTGACGACAAAACATTTCCGTATCTCGCCATCACCACGCGCGATGAATTTCCAGGCGTGTTTGTCACGCGCGATCCGTCTGCGGAGCGATTTCGCAACGCGCGTTTGTATGGGCCGTTCATCAGTGGCGCCAGCCTGCGCCACGCGGTGCAATTGTTGCAACGCGTTTTTCAATATCGCACATGCGAGCTTGACATTGATTCCACCGATCCCCGCAATCGTTCGGTGCGGCCATGTTTGTTGCACAGCATGGCGCAGTGCACCGCGCCGTGCGCCAACCGGATTTCGCCGCAGCGCTACCGCGAGGACATCAATCGTTTTTGCCGATTTTTAGACGGCAAGCGCAGCGTCATGTTGAAAGAGTTGCGCGCGGAAATGCGCAAGGCCAGCGATGAAAAGCGATTTGAGGAGGCCGCAATTTTGCGCGACCAAGTGCAGGCCATTGAGCGGCTTGATGAACGCGAGCGTCGCGGCGACGACGCGCAGTACGACTGGCAACCGGAAGTAACGATTTCAATTCAAGACCCAAAGTTGGGTTGCAAAAGTTTGCAGCGCACGCTTGGCTTGTCGCATGAGATTCAATGCGTGGAGGCGATAGACATCGCGCACTTGGGCGGCGGCGAAACCGTTGGAAGCCTTGTGTGTTTTGTGAATGGCCGTCCCTTCAAGCAGCGCTATCGACGATTCAAAATTCAAACCGTCGGCAACGATGACTACGCCGCGATTCGCGAAGTGGTTAGTCGCCGCTACCGTGAAGAAGGCAAGGGCAGCGAGTTGTATCCCGATGTGATCTTGATCGACGGAGGCGTTGGGCAGTTGAACGCCGCGCTTGACGCCTTCTCGGAGTTTGAAACGCGTCCGCCATTTGTGGTGAGCTTGGCCAAAAAAGAGGAGTTGATTTATGTGCAGCGCGAGAGCGAGCCCATCAAATTGGGCCGTGAAAATCTCGGGTTGAAAATGTGCCAGGCAATCCGCGATGAGGCGCATCGATTCGCGCAGCATTACCACCATCTTTTGGTGCGCAAACGGTTGATGCCACAGGACTCCTCGACGCCCAAAAAAGTTGTGAATCGACCAGCGAATACAAATCAAGGCAAAGGCAAGAAGGTGGATCAATCCACGATGCAATCGTCGGTCACGCCTGCCCGCAAGTCGGCGAAAAAAACCACGCCCAAACGCAAACCAAATTCATGATGCGCCTTCGCACACTTCGCTACTCTTGTGCCACAGAAGGAGTTGTTGTTCGTGTCGCATCACCGATCTAAAAGAGCCCAACATCACGCCAACGCCGAGCGCGACCAAGAGCAACACTCGGACGCGCCTGCGTTCGATCATCCTCTGGTACCCAAGGGAACCTACGAACTTCTTGAAAGCGCAGCCGCCGTGGAGGAGTTTGTGCGCCATGTCCGTGATGTTGGCGTAATCGCCTTTGACACGGAATTTATTGGCGAAGAAACATTTCGTCCCAAGATTTGCTTGGTGCAAATCGCCACGGAGCAGCGCGTCGCTTTGCTTGATCCGCTTTCGGGCGTTGATCCAATGCCGATCTATCAACTGGTGGCGGATACATCGGTGCTGACATTGGTGCACGCTGGCGAGCAGGATTTAATGGCCGTCAAACAAGCCATCAATGGCAATGCGAATCATTTGGTGGACACGCAAATCGCCGCTAGTTTGATTGGCTTGCCGTGGCCAAGCAGTTTGGGAAACACCATCGAGCATCTCACTGGCTTGCATATTGACAAGGCGCACACGTTCACCGAGTGGGACCGTCGGCCACTTTCCAAAAGTCAGTTGCGCTACGCCGCGGATGACGTGCGATATTTGCCGCTGGTGTGGAGTCGAATTAAAGAGCAATTGGAGCGCGAAAACCGCTTGCATTGGGCTATGCAAGAAAGCGCCACGCAACTCGCTGGTGAGCCCGCGTTTGATCCTGATCGACAAATGCGCAGGGCTTCGCGAGGCGAACCGTTGAAGCCCGCGGTGATGACGATCCTTCGCGAGTTGGTGTTGCTGCGCCGTGAACTTGCGGAGACGGAGGATCAACCGCAACGAACATTGTTGTCTGACGGAGCGCTGATGGAGTTGGTGAGGCGCAAGCCCGACAACGTCGGCGCGCTGCGTGAAATTAGATTTGTTCCCCAGCAAGTTGCCGAGCGTCATGGCCAGCGCATTGTTCAATGCATTCGCGACGCCAAATCTATGCCGCCCATTCGCCAAGAATTCGCGCGGTTGCTGGAGGACACCGCGGTGCGCGCGCGTATTGACGCCATGTGGTTGGCGTTTCAAACGCGTTGCATGGCCACAAATATCGCGCCTAATTTGGTGTCCAGCCGCGCCGAGTTCACCAGTTGGTTGGCGGCGTGCATTGATCGAGAGCATAAATTGGCTCAAGGAGTAGCGGTGGAATCCGCGCCATTGCCGTTTCCAATCCAAGACTGGCGCGCGGAAAGTATCGGCCGTTGGCTGAGCGAATTTATTGATGGCCGTTGCGAACTGGCTCTGCGTTGGGACGCGGCAAGTGGGGCGCTTCGTTTGGGCGCCACTTCATAAATCATGCGAACAAAATTGGTATCAAACGCTAATTTGTTTGCGCACGCACATGTAGTATTGCAAAATCAAATTCGGAATTCAATTATGAAACCCAAAGATCAACTCCGCCGCAATCTGCTCGCCTCGCTTCCAGGATTTCTGTTGGCGCCCGCCGCGCTCGCCGCCCAAGCCGCGCAAGCCACCAAGAAACCAGCTGGGCCGCCTCCCAAGAAAGCGCAACTAGCCAAGCGTGATATTCCAATACTTCCATTCGCCATCGCCGGCGCTTGGTGCGATGACTTTGGCGCCAAAAGCGCGTTGAAACTTGTTCCTGAATTTTCCGGCGTCATCACGTTCTCCGGGCAAGATTCCTTGTATCAAGACGACGCGCTCCGCATCTTGCACATTCAAATTGGCGCGGCCTCCGAGTGCGTGAACACGCTCGCCATGGCCAGCTGTTGCGCCCTGCAAAATAGCTATCCGCAAAATGACGAGCAGTGGATTTTAAAGACGTTCGTTCGACTCGCGCCAGAGGGAAATCCGATCACCACCCGAGGCATTGCCAGCGCGAATGCAATTTGGTCAAGGCCAAACTCCAATAGTCCATTTGATCCGGCGTGGCAGGACACAAAAGTCACCGACACAATCACTCGCCTCATGCAGGAATATGGAATTATCGCCAAGCCTCTTGTTAAAAATGACGCCCTAGAATTTATAAACGCGTTGCAAGTGATCGCCAAAGCGTCCCCGGTTATGGCGCAGAAGATTGGACCCATGTCGCATTGGGGCGAAGGCTGCACGCCAGTTCTTGTGGGAATTGCCTCGCAGGATGCCGCGCAAAATCTCATTTCCGCTGGTCGATGCATGCAGCGCGGCGCCATTCAGGCCGTCATCGAGGGAGCCAATTGCGATTCCTTTGTTCTGCCGCCCAAATTGCTCGAAGCAATCGCGCTGGCAAGCAAAGAAGCGAGCATGGCGATCCAAACCATCGCGAAGTTTTTTGGCGACGACCCCAGCGAACCCATCGGCGTGTGCCGCATTGGAAAAGTTCTCAAGCCAACGTTCAATCCCGTGACAATGTGCGTACCTTTGATTGCCGTCTGATTCAATCACGGCGCCATTGGTTGCGGACACGCCAAACTTCGAGGATGCTTGCGGCATGAAAGAAACACGAATTTACAACGGCGATGGTGATCGACTGATTGAAGTTCCCAGCGGCGGCCCGCGCGTCACGTTGGTTCCACGCGGCGATCCCCGAACGCTGACCAGTTCACGCTCCATTCGCATCATGTGGGGGCAACATCTTCTCAATGATCTTGTGGAGGGACGCTATCGAACTGTGATCTGTGGCATCAATGAAGTGGACAACGCGCATGGCGTGTTGGGCGAATTGTTGAAACTTATTCCAACAAGTCAATGGACATTGTCCAGCGCCACCAGCTTCGCCAAAATGTTCCGCAGCGCCATCAGCATGCACGGCAAGGATGATCGCGAGCCTTACATTTTAAAATTCGACTTGGATCAATTGCTCATACTCGCGCTGTTGCGACCAGCCGGCCGCGAGCACTTCACGTTGGAGGATATTTTCCGCGGCTTCCGCACCATCAGTCGCATGGTGGAGGGTCGCCGCGACCGGCTTCCAATTGCCAGCGTGAGTTTTTTGGGCGCCAAAAGCAATCGATTGCTTGACCATCAAATGCAGGAGCCTGCGTTTGAAGCCGTGTTGCAGGCCATGAATCAAGGCGGTTTCTGCGGCGATATCTATCCACCCGTGGCGCTGTGGGATGTGCCTAAAACCGCGGTCTTTGCCCAATATCCGTTTCCCGAGGGCATCTCCCGCATGCGCGAAGGCAGCAGCTGATCCACTGCGGCGCGGAATGTTGTTTGGAGAGCGCTTGATCTTCAATCGACGCGCAGACGAGCGGCGTTGAGCGACATGAATTGACGTGAACGCATGCGCGTTCAACCCTGATTGGTCACGCCACTTTGCAGTTGTACAAACTTGCGCCCGCGAATGGCCTCGCTACCAAGTTGGCCGCACGCCGCCATGGCGGAGCGCCCTTTTGTTCCACGTCGCTTGCAAAATTGTTTGTTCGCGATGGCGCGCGCAATAAATGCGGCAACGCTCTCCTCGCTTGGAGCCGGCCACGGACTATTGCGCCGCGGGTTGTAGGGAATAATGTTCAGCGAGCAACGCACATCCTTGATCAGCGCGCACACTTGGTCGCAGTGATCCAAGGAATCGTTCACGCCAGGAATCAACACATACTCAATGCAAGTTGGGCCCGCGGTTTCTGGATACGCGCGAACCGCAGCCAAAATATCCGCGATTGGCTCCGACTTGTTGATGGGCATGATCTGCGAGCGGATCGCGTCGTTGGGGGCATTCAAACTAAGCGCCAAATGCAAACGATGAAAGCCAGTTTGCGCTGCGAATTCCGCTATTTTTTGTATGCCCGCCACGCGGCCAACGGTGCTGATGGTGATGTTGCTTGAGGCGATGGACGGGCCATAGTGGTCGGTTAAAATTCGCACCGATTGTAGAACCGCGTCTAGATTTTCCGTGGGCTCGCCCATGCCCATGAACACAATGTTCTTGATGAGAAAGCCACGGCCGCCGTCAAAAGTATTTTCAATTCGGTGGCGCGCCGCGAACCACTGCGCAACAATTTCACCGGCCGTGAGATTGCGCAGCAAACCCATTTGCGCGGTCTCGCAAAATCCGCAACCCATGGCGCAACCCACCTGACTGCTCACGCACAAGGTGCGGCTAAATCCTCCGCCAGTGTGGGGCATGGGAATAATCACGCTCTCGGTTTCAAGTCCGCCTCCAACTTTCAAAGTGAACTTCACGGTTTCACCATCCACCACAGTCTTGGATATCTCCGGAAGTTCGGCGCACGCACTATCACCGTCCGCCTCATCACGGCGATATACGGCGGCGTACTTCAACAGCACTTCACGCCGTGGACGGCGGCTTTGCAGGCGCGTGGCAAATTCATCGCTTGTGATTCCAAGAACATCCATCGCGCAAGCCTAACGCCAGAACCCGCAAAAACCTATGCAAGAAAAATTCTCCCACGTTTCATACCATGCATTTATGCATATGAAACGATCCGATCACGAGCATGGCCCGCCAATTGTCCCCGTGGTATTTCATCTTGAGGATCCCGCGGGCTTAACCAGCACCAAGCAGGAACAATGGGATCTCATGGGCGGCGTGGGCGAGCATGTGTTGGAGGTCGCCATGGACCACGGCATCAATATCGAGCATGCCTGCGGCGGCGTTTGCGCTTGCAGCACATGCCATATTTATGTGGTCAAAGGAATGGAACATCTCAGTCCGGCAACCGAGGCCGAGGAGGATCGCGTTGAGGAGGCTCCTGGCTTGCAACGCAACAGCCGATTGTCTTGCCAGTGCGAAATCATCAGCAACGGCTTGATTGAAATCCGCGTGCCCTCATGGAATCGCAACGCCGTGAAAGAAATTCCACACTGATCACCGCGCGATTTGTTCACGCGGCGTCCACTGAATCATCTTGACGCATCGGATCGCAATATGAAGAAGCAAATGC
This sequence comes from Planctomycetia bacterium, assembly GCA_005789005.1. Classification (GTDB taxonomy): domain Bacteria; phylum Planctomycetota; class Phycisphaerae; order Phycisphaerales; family SM1A02; genus SYAC01. Next base: position 6,775 of record SYAD01000154.1, read on the forward strand.
ATTGGCTCGACGTGGTTGAAATTGGCGAGGCGCTGGTGGAGGCGCATCCAAATATGGATCCGCTCACGATCGCATTTCCTAAATTAAAAATCTTGGTTCAAGCGCTCGATGGTTTTCAAGAGCAGCCGGGGCATCCCAGCAATGAAAAGATTCTTGAAGCCATTCAGCAAGCCTGGATCGATGAATTGAATTAATTTTTTCTTGGCGAGAATACGCGGCCGCCATCCGGCATGAACATATTCACAGAAGGGGACTAAGCAAACCGCCCGCGTTGTCGATCAGGCGTTCAAACCAACGTCGCTGCGCCCATTTCTCCACCAAAATTTCCGTGCTTTGCTCCGTGTATTTACTCTGCAAATAGCGCAGTTGCCCCGCGAAATCGGCGTTGTACACAATAATGCCGGCCTCAAAATTCAACTCAAAACTTCGCCTGTCCAAATTGGCGCTGGTCACAATGGCCGTGGAGCGGTCCACCACGATGGTCTTGGCATGCAACAAGCCATTTTGAAATTCATGAATGCGCACGCCGCACTCCAGCAAATTTCGAAACAGGCTGCGGCTCGCCAAGCGCACCCACACGCTGTCGTTGCGCGCCGGCACTATCAAATGCACGCGCACACCGCGGCGCGCCGCCACGGCCAATGCCGAAAGAGTGGCGTAGTCGGGAACAAAGTAGGGAGTGGTGAGAACAATTTCCTCGTTGGCGATTTGCACCGCCGATTGAATCAGTTGCGTGACCGCGTCATTTTCAAAGTTGGGTCCAGTTGCGAATGATTGCGCGATCACGCCATTGCTTTCGTAGGCGGGTTCGACTTTTAAAAGCGCGTCTATGTCCTCTTGTGATTCCATGTACCAATCTTCAATGAAGATCATTTGCAGTTCCTTGACCAGTGGACCCGCTATGCGAACGGTGCAATCCACCCACGGCGCGAATTTGGCCTTGGGCGCAAATCCGGCCTCCGCAATGTTCTGACTACCAGTCCAACCCACCGCACCGTCCACCACCAAAAATTTTCTGTGATTGCGCATATCCAACCTGCTGATAATCAAGCGCAACATGTTCACGGGCAACGCCTCGCACACGGTCACGCCGCCTTGCTTCAGTTTTTTGCGCAGCGCGCTCTTGAGAAAATCTTTGCTGCCAACTCCGTCCACCAGAAGTCGGCACGAAATACCACGACTGGCCGCGCGTATCAGCGCCTGTGCCACTTGTTGACCAGCTTTGTCGGCCAAATAGATGTAGGTCAGCAAATGCACATGCAACTTCGCTTGATCAATGTCGTCGCACATGCGATTGATCACTTCTTGCGAATCCCCGCTCAGCCAAAGTTTGTTGCCCGCCAACGGGACGCAATGGCTTGCCAATTGGGCCACGCTGGCAATTTGATGTTGCGGTGGATCCAGTTGAAAGTGTCGGGTGCGGGAATCGTGATGCACGTGGTTTGCAGGCACATCCACTTCAGAAATTATTTTTGCGTGGCGACGAATTCGAAACGCGCCGAAACGCGTTTCCCCAACCAAGAGATAGGCGATCAATCCGCCGATGGGCACCGCAAGCACAACCACCATCCACGCCATGGCAACTTGCGGACGATTTCCCTTTCGCAGCAGCACAATCGCGGCCATGAAAATTTGCAGCGCGAATTCTCCAACAACAAATATTGGATTGACTATTGCCAGTTGCAAGCTGGGCTTTCAACCATCAATTTTAACGATTAGGAATCGGCGTTCGCCTTTGGGCAAATCAACTCGAACCGTTTCGCCAACACGCGCCTTCATAAGCGCCACGCCGATGGGACTTGATCCGGTGACTTCAATGTAGTCATCGCTCGAATCATCGGTGAGTTGCCCCACAAGTCGATATTTCTCGGTGCGCGATGTCTTGACATCCTGCAGCACCACAATCGCTCCCAGAAAAACCATGTCCAGCGGAACATCGATTTCGCCAGCCACTTGAACGCGCGACAATTTGGCTTCTAGATCGCGCACCTTGGCTTCGTTCATGGCCTGATCCTCACGCGCGGCGTGGTAGTCGGCGTTCTCCTTCAAGTCGCCCTGGGCGCGAGCCTCCGCGATACGTCCCGCGATCACGGGGCGAAATTTCAGGCAGTCAGAAAGTTGCGCTTCGAGCCGCTCTTTGTCGGTTTGGGAGATCATTTCCATGGTGAGCCTTTGGCTTTCGGACTTGGGGTCCGTGTACGATAAAGAGTACAAA